>CAZUEM010000010.1:0-44503 GCA_964619155.1 uncultured bacterium | reverse complement strand
CGCGCCCCGCCGCGCCGCCGCGGCCCAGCGTGGTCGCGATCGGCGCCTCGACCGGCGGCCCGCGCGCCCTCGCCGAGGTGCTGGGCGCGCTGCCGCACGGCTTCCCCGCGCCGGTGCTGGTCGTCCAGCACATGCCCGCGCTCTTCACGCGCCACCTCGCCGACGGGCTCGCCGCGCAGTGCGACCTGCCGGTGCTCGAGGCGACGCACGGCGCCACGCTCGAGCCCGGCTCGGTGTGGATCGCGCCGGGCGATCACCACCTCACGGTCGGCCGCGACGGCGCCCTGCTCCGCCTGTGGCTCGACCGGGGGCCGGCCGAGAACGCCTGCCGGCCCTCCGTGAACCCGCTCTTCCGCTCCGTCGCCGACGTGTTCGGGCACGGCGCGCTCGGCGTCGTCCTGACCGGCATGGGCCAGGACGGGCTCGAGGGCGCGGCCCGCATCCGCGCGGCGCGCGGGCAGGTCGTCGTCCAGGACGAGGCCACCAGCGTCGTGTGGGGCATGCCGGGCGCGATCGCGCGCGCGGGCTTCGCCGACAAGGTGCTCCCGCTCGAGGCCATCGGTCCCGAAATCCTCTCGCGCTTCCCCTCCCGTGGAGACCGCCGTGCCGCCTGAGACCCCGAATGCCGGAGGCCGTCCGGTGCTGACCGCGCAGGACCACGCGATGCTGCGCACGCTGCTCCACCAGCGCGCGGGCATCCGGCTCGACGAGGGCAAGGAGTACTTCGTCGAGATGCGCCTGTGCGCGCTCGCGACCGACGAGGGCTTCGGCTCGCCCGCCGACGTGCTCGAGGTGCTGCGCACGGAGGAGAACTGGGGCGTGCTGCACCGGCGCGTCGCCGAGTGTCTCGCCATCGCCGAAACCTCCTGGTTCCGCGACGTGCACCCGTTCGACGAGTTGCGCCGCAGCGTGCTGCCCCAGTTCGTGCAGCGGCGCGCGCCGTCGCGCGAGCTGCGCGTCTGGAGCGCGGCGTGCGCGAGCGGGCAGGAGCCCTACAGCGTCGCCATGCTGCTGCGCGAGCACTTCCCGCAGCTGCTCGGGTGGCACGTCCAGCTGCTGGCCAGCGACTTCTCGACCAGCGTGCTGCGGCGCGCGCGCGAGGCGCTCTACAGCCAGATCGAGGTCAACCGCGGCCTGCCCGCGCCGATGCTCGTGAAGTACTTCCGCAAGGACGGCCTCGACTGGCGGCTGCGCGACGACGTGCGCGGCGCGGTCGAGTTCCGCGAGATCAACCTGACGCAGCCGCTGCCGGCGCTGCCGCCGCAGGACATCGTGCTGCTGCGCAACGTGCTGATGTACTTCGACGCGCCGACGCGCCGCGCCGTGCTGCGCGGCGTGCACCGCGCGCTCGCGCCGGACGGCCTGCTGTTCCTGGGCGGCGGCGAGACCACGCTCACGATGGACGATTCGTTCGAACCCGTGACGTTCGGGCGCACCGTGGCCTACCGGCCGCGGCCCGGCGTCCTCTGACCGAAGGCGAGGTGATGGAGATGAGCTCCGGGACGATCCCGATGCAGGAGTGGATGCGGACCTTCGAGGCCGCGGCGGCCGAGTTCGCCGCCGGCTCGATGCGCTTCGACGCGAAGGCCGACCTCGAGACCGGCGAGGTCGCCCGCCCCGGCGTGTACATCGCCATCCTCTCGGAGCGGAACTCCGTCCACCTCGGCCTCACGAGTACGAGCGCCGGCCTGCACGCGCTCGCGCGCGGCCTGCTCGGCCTGCGCGCCAGCGAGGACCTCACCGACAAGGAGGTCGCCGACGGCGTCTCCGAGGTGATGAACATCATCGCCGGCAAGGTGAAGTCCCACATGGCCGGCCGCGACGGCCAGTTGCGCCTCGGCCTGCCCATGTACCTCTCGAGCCCGATCGCCTCGGGCCCCGGCATGGAAGTGGTCGGCGCGGACGTGTCGCTCGGCCCGGTGCCCTGCCGCCTGAGCGTCTACCGCCGCACCCGCGAGCAGCAGCAGGCCGCATAGCGCCCGCGGGCGCCGCCACGCCCGGCACGCGTGCTATGTTCCGAGCGTCATGAGCACGGCACGACGAGACCACCTGCGCATCCGCCGCGCGCGGCTTGGGGACGAGGCCGAGGCGCTCGTCCGAGCGGACTGGGAGGCCCTGACCCCCGACGAGCGGGTCGAGGCCGTCTGGCAGGTGACCGTTCTGCAGTGGTCCCTTCAGGGCTGGAGTCCGGATGAACCGGGACTTTGTCGATCTGTTGCGCGCGTTGTCCGACGCTGAAGCGCGCTTCCTCGTCGTCGGGGCCTTCGCGGTGGGCCGTTACGGCCGCCCGCGGGCGACCGGCGATCTGGACCTGTGGATCGACCGCGACCCCGAGAATGCCGCCCGGGTGTACGCGGCACTGCGCTCGTTCGGCGCGCCGCTCGAGTCCCTTCGCGAAGATGAACTCGGACAGCCGGACCTCGTCTTCCAGATGGGGGTGGCGCCCGGCCGGATCGATCTGCTGACCTCGATCTCGGGAGTCGAGTTCGAAAGCGCATGGACTCGCCGGGAGCCGGGACAACTCGGCGGCGTGCCGGTCGCGTTCATCGGCCGTCAGGACCTGATCCGGAACAAGCGCGCGGTCGGCCGGCCTCGCGATCTCGCCGACGCCGACGAACTCGAAGGCGCCTGACGGCGCCCGGCCCGGGACCCGCGGGAGGCCTCCATGCCCATCCTCGAAGTGGAGTTCGTCGGGCCGGTGGCGGACAACGTCCGGCAATCGCTCGCGCGGCGGATCGCCGACGCGGCCGGCGCGGCGCTCGGCTCCGCGCCGCGCTCGGCCTGGGTGCGCGTGCGATTCGTGCGCGAGGACGAATACGCGGAGAACGGCGGCGGCGAGCCCGGCGTGTGGCCCGTGCTGGTGAGCGTGCTCGAGGCCGAGCCGCCCGAGGGCGAGGCGCTCGCCGGCGAGGTCCGCCGGCTCACGGACGCGATCGCGGCCGCCTGCGGCCGGCCCGCGGACAACGTGCACCTCGTCTACGCCCCCGCGGGCCGCGGGCGCGTCGCGTTCGGCGGCCGGCTGCGGACCTGAGCCCGCCGGTCCCGCGGCCGGCGGCGCCCGCGGGAAACTCGCGTCTCAATTCCGCGGGGCCCGGGGCCGCCCAGTCCGGGCTTGACGGAATATGACCCCGGGGCGCAGTCTACGGCGCATCGCAGCAGTGGCCCCCTTATTCGCATCCTCCTCGGGCCGGCCCGCGAATCCTCGCGCGGGACGGTGCGCCTCGAACGCCGGGCCACGAGCCATGCTGCCGAGCGGTTGCATTCGCGTCGGACCTCCCCCCGAGAGTCGGCCGTGGCGCGGTAGTTCATGCGTCCATGCGCCCGGCGTGCGATCGGCGGAAGGCTTCCGCGCGGCGCCCACGAAACGATCGTACTTCGCGGTTGCCTGTCGCGAGCGGCCACGGGTTCGGGGACGCCGGGTTCTCCCGGCGCTCCGGAAGCCGCGGCGCTCGCTCCCGCCCCCCGAGGGAGGCACGTGATGTCCGTCTACGTTCCGAAGGTCCCGGCCGCCGTCCGGCTCGGCCAGCCCCACCGTGAACCGCGGGACGGCGCCTTCCTGCTCTTTCCCGAGGTCGGCGACTCGGGGCGGTGCGAGACCGTCTTCGAGCTGCTCAACTCCGACCGCTTCGTGATCCCGTTCGTGCAGCAGGAGGACTCCCGCGTCCGGCTGCTCGTGCGCGAGAACGTGGACTGGGTCGCGATCGGGCCGGGCGTGGACCCCGCGCTCGTGCTGCCGCCGGGACGCCCGGCCGCGCAGCACCAGCGCGTCGAGCTCCACTTCGTGGACGAGCGGGAGATCTCCGCGGTCGTCCGCTGGGGCGCGCCCGACGTCCGGCTGCGCCTCTCGGACTTCCTGGCCGCGCCGGACCTCTTCGTCGCCGCCGAGGCCGCATTCGGCACGCTGATCGCGAACAAGCGCCGCATGCGGGAGATTCGCATCGTGGACTGATCCGCGGCATACGGAACACAGCGGCGCCGCCGCTCGCACTTCCGCACGGGTTCCTCGGATGAAACACCCGCGCTTCCGCTCGAACGACGGCGCACGAAAGGAGCATCGGAGTCACCACGACCGAATACAAGAATAAATTCGACATCTGACATACAAATCACACGCGTCGCCGTCGAGCACGGCGGGTTCGCATCTTCACCGAGAAGCGGACTCCCGCGGCGCACCACCGGCTCCCCCCGGACGCGTGTCTCGTCGTGTCCGGCGCCCCGCCCGGCAGCCGTCCCGAGCCCCCGGCGGGAGCCCTCCGCACGCGGCGGCCCGCCCGTCCCCCGAAGCCGCGAGCCCCCGGGGGCCCCGCCGCGGGGCGTTTGGCCGCGGCCGCGTTGCGAAACGCGAATCCCCCCTAAAGCCCGGAGGCTCCCCGGCCCGATAACGCGCCCGAGGCTTCAACACCATCCGCGGCCTTCGGCACCTCGGACCGGAGGCAACGGGTGTTGCATCCCGCACCTTCCCAACTCGCGACGAACCGGAGCCTCGAAGCGGTCCGCCGTGCGCGGCGTCCTCTGCGCCGGGCGTCGGACCGCGAACGTTCCTCGGACCCACCAGGGAGGTTCCGGCGATGCAGAAGCACCTCAAGCGCACCGTCGCGATCGCGATCGTGGCCGTGGCGGCCTTCGCCCCGGCGCTCGCGTTCGCGGACGGCGACGTCCGCGTGGCGCTCAACTCGCAGCGCGTGACGATCGTCGACGGCAAGGAAGTCCTCGTGTCGGCCGACAAGGCCCGGCCCGGCGACGTGATCGAGTACCGCGCGGTCTACCGCAACGGCGGCCGCACCGCGGTCCGCGAGCTCGACGCCACGCTGCCGGTGCCGAACGGGCTCGAATACCTGCCGAAGACCGCGGCGCCCGCCGTGGTCCTCGCGAGCACCGACGGCCGGACGTTCGCCCCGGTCCCGCTCGTGCGCCGCACGCGCACGGCCGACGGCCGCGAGGTGGTCCGGGAGGTCCCCCTCTCGGAGTACCGCGCGCTCCGCTGGTCGCTCGGGACGCTGGCGGCGAAGGAATCGCGCACGGTCCGCGCGCGCATGCGGGTGGCCCCGCTCGCGAGCGTCGCCGTGAACGCGCGCTAGATCGCCGGAAACCGAATCCCTTTTCGCATCGCCGCGCACGCCATCGCGCCGTCCGCACCTCGGAGCGGGCGACCGTGACTGCCGCGCGGCCCAGTTGAGACAGCAGAAAAAAAACCGAAGCGAAGTCCCTTTCCTCGGAGGGAACCATGAAGGTCCCGCAGAACGCCGGCCTCGGCCGGCGCGTTCTGGCCGGCCTGGGCGCGCTCGCGTCCGTGCTGGCCACGACGGCGATGCTCGCCGTCGCGGCGTACGCCGCGCCCCCGGCCGGCACGCCGATCGGCAACACCGCGACCGCCACGTACGTGGACGCGGCCTCCCAGACGCACACCGTCACCTCGAACCCGGTCACCACGATCGTCCAGCAGGTGGCGAGCTTCACGCTCACCGCGAACGGCGCGCGCACGTCGGCCCCCGGCGGCTCGGTGGCGTTCCCCCACGTCCTGACCAACACGGGCAACGGCTCGGACGCGTTCCCGCTGTCGGTGGCGAACCTGGGCGGTGACGACTTCGACCTCACCGGCCTCGCGCTCTACGCCGACGCGGACGCGAACGGCGTGGCGGACAACTTCGTCCCGCTCGTCACGACCGGCGCCCTCGCGCCCGGCGCCCAGTTCCACTTCGTCGTGATGGGCAGCGTGCCCGGCACGCAGGTGGCGGGCGACGTCGCCAGCGTCCGCGTCAACGCGGCCAGCACGTTCGACGGCGCCCAGACGGCCTTCAACGACGACCAGGTCACGGTCACGGGCAACGCCGTGCTGTCGGTCACCAAGGCGATCAGCCAGAACAACGGCGCGTCGCCGAGCGGTCCGTACACCTACACCCTGTCGTACACCAACTCGGGCAACGCGACGGCCGCCGGCCTGCGCCTGACCGACGTGATCCCCGCCGGCATGACGTACGTGCCGGGCAGCGCGCGCTGGAGCGTGACGGGCGCGACCGCGCTGACGGACGCCGACTCGACCGACGCGCAGGGCGTCGCGCCGGGCACGGTGACCTTCGACTACAACGTCGCGACGGGCGGCGCGGTCACCGCGCAGATCGCCCAGGTGCCCCCGGGCCAGTCCGGCAGCCTGACCTTCGAGGTCGGGGTGAACGCCGGCCTCGCGCCGCAGGTGATCGACAACTCGGCGCGCTTCGCCTACAACGACGGCGCCGCGAACGTCGGTCCGTTCTTCACCAACGTCGCGTCGTTCACGGTGAACCAGGCCGTCAGCCTGACGTTCGCCGGCCAGACGGTCGCGAGCGCGCTGCAGGGCTCGGTGGTCGTGTTCACGAACACGCTCACCAACACCGGCAACGGCACGGACGTGTTCGACGTCACCGTGAACATGGGCTCGTTCCCGGCCGGCAGCTCGGCGACGCTGTACCAGAGCGGCGGGCTCGCGCTGCTCGGCGACTCGAACGGCAACGGCATCCCGGACACCGGCCCCGTCGCCGCCGGCGCGACCTACGACGTCGTGCTGCGCGTGCAGCTCCCCTCGGGCGCCACGGGCGGCCCGTACTCGCTGACCAAGACGGCCACCTCGTGGTCGGACCCGCTCGTCTCGGCGGTCGCGACCGACGTGCTCACGGCGATCGTCGCGAACACGGTGGACCTGACCAACGACTCGGCGCTTCCGGGCGCGCCCGGCGCCGGCCCCGGCCCCGAGGCCGCGTTCGTCGTCCGCAACGCGACGAACCCCGGCACGACGACGCGCTTCACGCTCTACGTCAACAACACCAGCGG
The DNA here is from genome assembly GCA_964619155.1 of uncultured bacterium. GTDB lineage: Bacteria > Eisenbacteria > RBG-16-71-46 > RBG-16-71-46 > RBG-16-71-46 > CAIXRL01. Next base: position 37,699 of record CAZUEM010000010.1, on the reverse strand, counting down.
CCAGAACGACAACTTCGACCTGTCGGCGAGCACGGACAACACGTTCGGCGCCATCACGCTGCCGGCGGGCTGGTCGGTGACGTTCCGCAACGCCGCGAACAGCGTCATCACCAACACCGGCGTCATCGCCTCGGGCGCCGCCACGCTGGTGTACGCCGACGTGGACGTGCCCGCGGGCGCGGCCGCGGCCGACGTGGACCTGTACTTCCGCGCCCTGTCGCCGGTCTCCGGCGCCTCCGACCGGATCCACGACCAGGTGCGCGTCAGCGTCGTGCGCAGCCTGACGCTGGTGCCGAACAACTCGGCGCAGGTCGCCCCCGGCGGCTTCGTCGTGTACACGCACATGCTCTCGAACACGGGCAACGTGCTCGAGGGCGACGGCGCGGGCAGCTTCGTGTCGCTCGCGATGGCCAACGACCAGGCGGGCTGGAGCTCGGCCCTGTACTGGGACACGAACGGCAGCGGCGTCTTCGACGGCGGTGACGCCCCGATCGCCGACCTGTCGGCCATCGGCGGCCTCGCGTCCGGCGCCAGCGTCCGCCTGTTCGTGCAGGTGTTCGCCCCGGCCGGCGCGCCGCTCGGCCAGCTCAACACGACCACGCTCTCGGCGACCACCTCGAACCTGGCCTACACCGACCCGGCGCCCGCCGTCGCTTCCGCGACGGACGGCACCACGGTGATCAACGGCCAGCTCACGATCGCCAAGACGCAGAGCCTCGATCGCGACTGCAACGGCTCGGCCGACTCGACGTTCACGTCGACGAACCTCGCCTACGGCGCGGTTCCGGGCGCGTGCATCCGCTACGAGATCACGGTCACGAACATCGGCACCACGCCGGTGACCGGTGTCGTCGTCAACGACGCGACTCCGGCGAACACCTGGTCGTGGAACGCCGCCACGGCGAGCACCACGGTGGGCACGGTCTCCGTGCCGGCCGACGGCGCCGCCGGCGCGGTCGTCGCGAACGTGGGCGTGCTGGGGCCCGGCCAGACGGCCGTGATCCAGTTCAGCGTGCGGATCGCGTTCCCGTGATGAACCCCTGAAGCAGCGGCCGGAGCGGGCCTCCTCGGACCCGCCTCCGGTCGTGGGAGCCGGGGCGAAAGGCCCCGGCTCCCGGCAGCACCCTTCGGCGTCGGGCGCGGACGGCACCCTGGTCCGTCCCGCCCGGCCCGGGGGGCCACCGGAAGACGCCCCATGCCCCGAACCTCCCGCAACGGACCGCATCCTCGCGCCCCGCGTGCCCTCCTGCACGCGTGGGCGTTCGGGCTTGTTCTGGGACTGGTTCCGGCGGCGTTCGCGGCCCCTCCGGCAGGCACCCCCATCGACAACACGGCGTTCGCGTCGGGGCTCGATTCGACCGGCGGCTCGCCGGTCCTCGGCCGCAGCAACACGGTGCGCGCGCTCGTGCAGGTGCTCGAGGGCGTCTCGCTCTGGCCCGACCGCAGCGTCACCGCGGCCCCGGGCGCGTCCGTGACCTTCGCGCACCGGCTTCTCAATCGCGGAAACTTCACCGGCGCGTTCGCGATCGAGGCCGTGGACCTCGGCGGCGACGCGTTCGACTTCGGCGCGTTCACGATCGTGCACGACGTAAACCGTGACGGCTTCGCGCTCGCCGGCGATCCCGTCGTGGCGTCCGGCGCCACGCTGGCGATCGCCGCGGGCGACTCGGCCGACCTGCTCGTCACCGTGGGCGTGCCCGCCGGCGCCGGCGGCATCGGGCGCCTCTCGCTCCGCGCCACGAGCCTCGCGCAGTCGGTGACCGCGTCGGTCACCGACAGCGTGAGCGTCGCGGACGGCGCCGGTTCGGTCGTGCTGTTCGCCGAGAAGAGCGCCTCGCGCGCCGTGGTCGAGTGGGGCGACGAGTTCGACTACCGCGTGCGCGTCGCGAACCGCTCCGACACCGCCCTCACCGCGGTCACGATCGACGACGTCCTGCCGCCGGGCTTCGCGTACGTGCGCGGCACCGCCCGCCTCGCCGGCGCGCCCGCCGCCGATCCGGCCGGCGCCTTCGGCACGGCGCTCGTCCACGCGCTCGGGGCCCTCGGTCCGCGGGCCGAGGCCGAGTTGTCCTACCGCGTGCGCGTCGGACCCGGCGCCCCCGCCGGGGACGCGCGCAGCGAGGCCGTCGCGCACGCCGGCCTCGCGCGCTCGAACACCGCGCTCGCCGTGGTGCGCGTGCAGGGCGACGCGTTCGCCGACGAGGCGATGGTCGCCGGCACGGTCTACTACGACGCCGACGGCGACGGCCGCCGCTCGGCGGGCGAGCCGGGCCTCGCCGGCGTGCGGCTCTACCTCGACGACGGCACGTTCGCCGTCACCGACGAGCACGGCCGCTACAGCATGACCGGCCTCTTGCCGCGCACGCACGCGCTCAAGGTGGACCGCACCACGCTGCCCCCCGGGGCGGCGATCGCCGCGACCGACGTGCGCTCGCGCGGGCTCGCCGGCGTGCGCTTCGTGGACCTCGTGCGCGGCGACTACGCGCGCGCCGACTTCGCGGCCGTGGGCGACACGTCGCTCTGGCGCGACGCCGGCGAACGCCGCGGCGCGCTGGCGAAGCGCGGCGCCGACGAGCGCGTGCGCGTGCTGGGCCGCGGCCCCGAGGCGCTCGCCGCCGACCGCGCGATGCCCGACCCGCGCACGCTGCCGGCCGCGCGCATCGTCACCGGCGAAAGCGAGCTGCCGGTCGTCAAGACCGCGGCCGCTTCCGCCGGCCCGGAGGCCGCGGCGCCGGCCGCGCACGCCGCCTTCGACCCCGCGGCGCTCGACGGGCTGCTCGCGAGCCTCGACTCCGAGCTGGGCTTCGTCGGCCTCGCCGACCAGGACACCGTGGCGACCACGCAGATCCCGGTCGTGGTGAAGGGCCGCCACGGCACGCGGCTGCTGCTGCGCGTCAACGGCGAGCTGCTGCCCGAGACGCGCGTCGGCCGCCGGCACTCGGTGCCGCGCCAGGGCCTCGAGGTCTGGGAGTACGTCGGCGTCGCGCTCAAGCCGGGCGTCAACGTGCTCGAGGTCGCGCCGCCGCGCTCCGTGGGCCGGCTCGCGCTGCGCCTCGTCGCGCCGGGGCCGCTCGCGCGGCTCGAGCTCGAGGCGCCCCGCGACGTGCCCGCCGACGGCCACAGCGCCGCGTCGCTGCTCGTGCGCGCCGTGGACGTCGCGGGCGTGCCGGTCGGCGAGCACACGATCGTGACGCTCGACGCGGGCGCCGCGCGGCTCGCGGTCGCCGACCTCGACCCGGCCGCGCCCGGCGTGCAGGTGGCGGTCACCGGCGGCGCGCGGCGGGTGCCGATCGTCGCGCCGGCCGCGCCCGCGACCGTGCGCGTCAGCGCCACGGCCGGCGCGGCGCGCGCGGTGACCGCGGTCGAGTTCGTGCCCGACCTGCGCCCGCTCATCGCCGTGGGGTCGCTCGAGGGCGTCCTGTCGCTGCGCCGCCTCGGCGGCGCGCGGCCCGCGGGCGCCGCCTCGATGGCGTCGTTCGAGTCCCCGATCGCGCAGTTCGCGAACGAGAGCCGCGACGGCGAGGCCTCGGCCGCGGCGCGCGGCGCGTTCTTCCTCAAGGGCCGCGTGCGCCGCTCGCTGCTGCTGACCGCGGGCTGGGACTCGGACCGGCCGCGCGACCTGCGGCAGTTCCGCGACCTGCAGCCCGACCGCGGCTTCCCGGTGCTGGGCGACGCCTCGGCGCGCGGCTGGGAGGCGCAGTCCACCGGGCAGCTCTACGTGAAGGTCGAGCAGCGCGAGGCGTCGCTGCTCTACGGCGACTTCGTCACCGGCGGCGCCGGCGCGCGCTCGCTCGGCAACTACAGCCGCAGCCTGACCGGCTCGCAGGCGCGCTGGGCGAACGCGCGCGGCGCCTTCGGCGCGTTCACGAGCCGCGACCGCTCCTCGCGCGTGGTGGACGAGCTGCGAGGCGAGGGCACCTCGGGACCCTACCGGCTGACGCGCCTGCCCATGCTCGAGAACTCCGAGCGCGTCGAACTGGTGGTGCGCGACCGCGCGCAGCCCTCGCTGGTGCTGTCGGCGAAGGCGCTCCAGCGCTTCACCGACTACGAGATCGAGCCGCTCACCGGCCGCGTGCTGCTGCGCGCCCCGGTGCCGAGCCTCGATTCGGGCCTGAACCCGGTGTTCGTGCGCGTCACCTACGAGCTGGCCGGCGGCGGCGCGCCCGCGTGGGTGCACGGCGCCGAAGGCCGGGTGCGCGTCTCGCCGCGGCTCGACGTGGGCGGCGTCTACGTGGACGACCACGACCCGGCCGCGCCGTTCGAGCTGCGCGCGGCCTCGGCGACGGCGCGGCTCGCGCGCGGCGCGACGCTCGAGACCGAGTGGGCCTCGACGCGGCGACCGGGCGGGGCGAACGGCGACGCCGGGCGTTTCGAGCTGCAGCGCGAGGGCGACCGGTTCCAGGGGCGGCTCTGGGGCGCGGCCAGCTCGGGCGGCTTCGACAACCCGGGCGCGGGCCTCGCGGGTGGCCGCAGCGAGGCGGGCGCGCGCTGGAGCGCACGGCTCGCGCCGCGCACGCGCCTGAACGGCGAGGGCCTCTACTCGGCCGACGCCCGCGGCCGCGAGCGCCGCGAGGGCTTCCTGCTCGCGCTCGACCGCACGCTGTCGAACGCCTGGCGCGGCGAGCTGGGCCTGCGCTGGTCGCGCGCGCGCGCCTCGAGCGAGCCCGTCGAGCCGGCCAGCGCCGCGGTTCGCGCCAAGCTCGCCGCGCAGTGGCCGAAGCACCCCGAGTGGAGCGGCTGGGCCGAGCTGGAGCAGGACACGCGCGAGGCGGCCCGCCGCATGGCGGCCCTGGGCGGCGAGTACCGCTTCACCTCGCGCGGGCGGCTCTACGCGCGGCACGAGCTGCTCTCGAGCTTCTCGTCCGCCTGGGCGCTCTCGGGCGCGCAGCGCCAGGCCACGACGCTGGTCGGCGTGGACGCCGACCTCGCCCGCGACGCGCACCTGTTCAGCGAGTACCGCCTCGGCGACGCGTTCGGCGGGCGCGAGGCGCAGGCGGCCGTGGGCCTGCGCAACGGCTGGAAGCTCGCGAGCGGCATGCGCGTCGGCACGACGTTCGAGCGCGTGACCCCGCTGCGCGGCGCCGACCTCGGCGCGAGCACGGCGATCACCGGCAGCGTGGACTGGACCGACGACCCGGTGTGGAAGGGCTCCTCGCGCGCCGAGGTGCGCACGAACCGCTCCGCCGACCAGTTCCTGCAGAGCATGGCCGCCGCCGTGAAGCTCGACTCGGCGTGGACCGGCCTCGGGCGCCACCTGCTCACGCTCGAGCGCCGGCACGGCCGCGGCGGCGACGCGCGCGAGCGGCTGCAGCTCGCGTTCGCGTACCGGCCCGGCGCCGCGTGGGACGCGATCGGCCGCTGGGAGCTGCGCTACGACCGCGAGGCGCCGGACGCCGGCGCGCGCGCGCGCCGCGTCGCGAACATCGCCGGCCTCGCCGCGAACGGCCGCGCCGGCGCGCTCGAGGGCTCGCTCGCCTGGTCGGGCAAGCTGACGCGCGAGGAGTCCGCCGGCCTCGTCACAGCCGGCGGCGCGCAGTGGCTGCACGGGCGGCTCGGCCGCGACCTCGGCCGCGAATGGGACTGCGGCCTGCACGCGAGCGTGCTGGCCGGCCGCCGGTTCGCGCAGCGCCGCTACGGCCTCGGCGCCGAGGCCGGCCGGCTGCTGCCCGGCGGGGCGTGGCTTTCGCTCGGCTTCAACCGCTTCGGCTACACCGACGACGAGCTGACCGGCGAGCAGTGGACGCGCACCGGCGCCTACCTGCGCATGCGGGTCAAGTTCGACGAGACGCTGTTCCAGCGCGACGAGGTGCGGCGGTGAGGCCGGCCGCGCGCGCCCTCGCGCTCGCGGCGCTCGCGCTCGCGCTGGCCGCCGCGCCCGCGGCGGCGCAGGTCGTGCGCGCGTTCTCGGCGCGCTTCGCCACGAACCAGCCCGGCGACATCACGCTCGTCGGCAACACGATCATGACGTGCACCGGCGGCGGCAACGGCGCCAACTCGTGCAACTCGGGCCGCAACGGCACGGGCAACAACGTCAACAACAACGACTTCACGATGGTGTACGTGGACGTGGACGGCGACGCCACCACGTTCTCCTCGAGCACCGCCAACCTCACGCTGCCGCCGGGCGCCACCGTACTGTGGGCCGGCCTCTACTGGGGCGGCTATTCGGCGAACGCGGCGCGCAACACCGTCCGCTTCGGCACCCCGGCCGCCGGGTACTCGACCCTGACCGCGACCCAGACCGACGCCAGCGGCCAGTCGTACAAGTGCTTCGTGGACGTGACCGCGCGCGTCCAGGCCGGCATGAGCGGCACCTACCGCGCGGCAAACGTCTACTCGACGGCGAACCAGACGAACCGGCACGCCGGCTGGGCGCTGGTCGTCGTGTACGGCCTCGCGACCGAGCCGCCGCGCAACCTCGTCGTGTACGACGGCTGGGCCCTGGTGAGCGGCACGACCACGGTCAACATCGGCGTCTCCGGCTTCGTCACGCCTCCCGCGGGCGCGGTCAACAGCAAGCTGGGCGTGGTCGCCTGGGAAGGCGACCTCGGCTACACGGGCGACGCCTTCCGGCTGAACGGCGTCTCGCTCGCCGACGCGGTCAACCCGGCCACCAACTTCTTCAACAGCTCGATCACCCAGCTCGGCGCCCGCTTCACCGCCAAGAACCCGGACTACGTCAACCAGTACGGGTTCGACGCCGACCTCGTGAGCGCGAACGGCATCCTCGCGAACGGGGCGACGAGCGCGACCATCACGCTGACCACGAACGGCGACACCTACTACCCGGGCGTCGTGGCGTTCTCGACCGAGCTGTACGCGCCCGTCTTCGACGCCGCCAACTTCAGCAAGACCGTCACCGACCTGAACGGCGGCACGGTGCAGCCCGGCGACGAACTCGAGTACACGGTCACCATGCGCAACACCGGCCAGGACCACGCCGTGGCCTGCGTGATGCGCGACACGCTGCCGGCCAACGCCACGTACGTGCCGGGCTCCATGCAGGTCGTGAGCGGCCCCAACGCGGGCCCCAAGACCGACGCCGCGGGCGACGACCAAATGGATTACGCGGGCGCCTCGCGCGTCGTGCTCGCGCGCCTCGGAACGGGCGCGACCGCGGCCGCGGGCGGGCAGATGGACATCGGCGTCACGAGCAGCGTGCGCTTCCGCGTCCGCGTGAACGCGCCCGCTCCGAGCGGCACGCTCGTCTCGAACCAGGGCTGGCTCGCGTTCACCGGCGCCCAGTCCGGCGTCGACTTCCTCTCCCAGAGCGACGGCGACGCGGCGACGGGAGGGCTCCAGCCCACGGTCGTCACCGTGACCGCGGCACGGCTGCTCGGCACGGTGTTCGAGGACGCGAACTACGGCGGCGGCGCGGGCCGCCCGCTCGCCGCCTCGGGCGGCACGGGCCGCCCCGGCGCGCGGCTCGAGCTGTATTCCCCGGCCGGGGCGTTCCTCGAGTCCGTGCTCTCCGGGGCCGGCGGCGCGTACGTCTTCGACGGCTGGCCCGCGGGCTCGTACATCGTGCGCGTCGTGAACGCGTCCGTGCGCTCGGCGCGGCCGGGCGCGGTCGCGGGGCTGTTGCCCGTGCAGACCTATCGCACCGACGCCGCCTCCGGCGCCGCGGTGGCCGTGACCGACCGCGTCGGCGGCGAGAATCCCGCGCTCGCCGACGCCGACTCGAACACCACCTCGGCGACGCTCGCCTCGCTCACGACCGGGACCGCGACGCCGCAGTCGCTGACCGCGGTCACGCTCGGCGCCGCCGACGTCGCGGGGCTCGACTTCGGCTTCAACTTCGACACCATCGTCCGCACCGCGAACGCCGGGCAGGGCACGCTGCGGCAGTTCCTCCTGAACGCCAACGCGCTCGGCAACGCGGGCCTCGCGCAGGCGGGGCTCCCGGCCGGGTTCGAGACCAGCGTCTTCATGATCCCCGACGGCCTCGCCCGCCCGGGCCTGCGCGCCGGGCTCGCGAGCGGCCTCACCTCGGGGGTCGCGGTGATCGCGCCGTCCGCCGCGCTGCCCGCGCTCACCGACCCGGGCACGGTCGTGGACGGCGGCACGCAGACCGCGAACGTCGGCAACACCAACGCCCTGGCGCTGGGCGGCGGGCTCGCCGCCGGCGCGGACGGCGTCCCGGTCGCCGCGGTGCCGGGCCCCGAGGTCGAGATCCGCGACGGCGGCGGCCTCGCGATCGGCCTCGACCTGCAGGGCGCGAACCAGGCGGTCCTGCGCGTGGCGATGACCGGCTTCGGCAACGCCGCGGGCAACGCCGCGCACGCGGTCGTGCGCGTGGGCGCGACAGCCGCGAACGCGCGCATCGAGTCGTGCGTGCTCGGCGCAACCGCGCTCGCGTGGGCCGACCCGGGCGCGGCGCTGCGCGCGGGCGGCGACCTCGTGCGCGGTTCGGGCGGCGACGCGGGCGCCGTGACGAACAGCCTGCTCGGCTTCTCGGCGGGCAGCGCGCTCACGCTCGCCGGCGCTTCGGACGGCTGGACGGTGAGCGGCTGCGAGATTCGCGGCAACGCGATCGGCAACCCCTCGCGCGGCGCCGTCTCGATCGAGGCCAGCCTGGGCTCCTCGTTCGGCAACAGCTGGATCGGCGAGTCCGAGGGCAACGGGGTGGACGCGCGCACCAGCACGGGCTCGAACACGTTCGTGAACCTCACCGTGCGCCGCAGCGGCCTCGGCTCGGGCGCCACGGTCGCGACCGCCGGCATCCGGCTCGGCGGCGCCGGCAACCGCGTCGAGCGCTGCGAACTGACGCTCAACGCCGGCGCGGGCGTGCAGGTGGTGAACGGCTCGTCGAACAACACGATCACGCGCAACACGATCTCGCTGAACGGCACGATCGCCGCGGGCGGGCCGGCGAGCGGCCAGCTGGGCATCGACCTGCAGTCGGCGGCCGACGACGTCGCGCGCGGCACCGCGCCCTACCGGACGCTCAACGACTTCGGCGACGCCGACGCGGGCGGCAACGGGCTGCTCAACTTCCCGGTGCTCGGCTCGGCGGTGCTCGCCAACGGCAGCTTCACCGTGACCGGCTGGGCGCGGCCCGGCTCGACGATCGAGCTGTTCGTGAGCGACGGCGACGCGAGCGGCTTCGGCGAAGGCATGACGTACGTCACCACGCTCGTCGAAGGCTCGGCGTCCGACCTCGACGGCGGCGCGAGCACGTACCCCGCGACGGTGAACGGCCTCGCGCAGGGCGCGGACATGACGAACCGCTTCCGCTTCACGATCACCGCTCCGGGCGCGCTCGCCGCCGGCGTGCGCCTGACCGCGACGGCGACGCTCGCCGGCACGGGGACGTCGGAGTTCTCCGGCGTCGTCACGGTCGGGACCGGCGTCACCGTGAGCGGCTGGGCGTACGAGGACCTCGACCACAACGGCGCGGGCGGCGGCGCCGAGCCGGGCACCGGCGAGGCGCTGTGGGCCAAGCTGTTCGCGAGCGGCGGCCCGGTGGCCTCGCAGGTCGTGGCCGTCTCGCCCGCGACCGGCGCGTACGCGTTCACGTTCGTCGGCGCGGGCTCGTGGGACGTGCACGTCAGCGCCGACTCCGACCCGGCGGCGCTCTCGCCCGCCCGGCCGGCGGGATGGATCGGCGTCGAGAACCCCACCGGGGTGCGCGCGGGCGTCGCGGTCAACTCCACCGACGTCGGCAACGTGAACTTCGGCCTGTGGCACGGCAGCCGGATCGAGGGCCTGGCGTTCCGCGACGACGGCGCGGGAGGCGGCGCCGCCAACGACGGCGCGCGCCAGGGCGGCGAGGCCGCCACCTCCGCCGTGCGCGTGCGGCTCGCCTCCCCGGGCTGCGCGGGCGGCGCCTGCGATTCGACGCTCACCGACGGCGCGGGCGCGTTCACGCTGTGGCTGCCGCACGCCGCGGCGGGCGCGGGCGCGCGCGTGCAGGCCGTCGCGCCCTCGGGCTGGCTCGCGACGGGCGGCGGCGCGGGCGCGACGGGCGGCGCGTACGACCGCGCGGCCGACGCCGTGAGCTTCACCGCCGCCTCGGGGCTGCTCCTGGACGGCCTCGCGTTCGGCCACGTGCCGCGCAACACCTGGGTCTCGCCGCAGTCCGCGGTGATCGCGCCGGGCGGGGTCGCGTTCCACGCCCACCGCTTCACCGCGGGCAGCGCGGGCGCGGCGAGTTTCGCGGCCGCGCAGTCGCCCTCTCCGGCGCTGCCCGGCTGGAGCGTGACGCTCCACCGCGACCTCGACTGCGACGGCGTGCTCGATGCCGGCGAGCCCGCGCTCGCCGCGCCCGTCGCGCTCGCCGCCGGGGCCACGCTGTGCGTGATCGCGCGCCACGCCGCGCCCCCCGGCGCGCCCACGGGCGCGAGCGAGACCGCGACGCTCACCGCGAGCTTCAGCTACACGGGCGCGAGCCCGGCGCTCGGTTCGAGCGACGCGCTCGCCGACGTCACGACGATCTCGGTCTCGAACGGCCTCGTGCTGGTCAAGAGCGTGGACCTGCCCTCGGCCGCTCCGGGTGACTACCTCACGTACACGATCACGTACGTGAACCCCGGGGCGCAGCCGCTCTCGAACATCGTGATCCGCGACGCCACGCCGACGTGGACGGTGTTCGACTCGGCCGCGTGCGCGAGCCCCGGCGCGGGGATCACGGGCTGCGCGCTGACCGCGCCCGCCTCGGGGGCCGCCGGGCCCGTGTCGTGGACGCTCGCCGGCGCGCTCGCCCCGGGCGGCAGCGGCACGGTGAGCTATCGCGTGCGCGTGCAGTAGCGCCAGGAGCCTCCTCTTGATGAGGCGCGGGCCGGCCTTCCGGTCTCGGGGTCGCGCACCCTCGCCGCGCGCCGCCGCGCGCGGTCGCCCGCTTCGCTGGCCTCCCATCCCCGCCGGAGGCTAGACTTTCGGCGCCCATCCACCGACCCGGTCCGCGGCTGCCGGCCCCGGGAACATCGCGGCGCCCCGTGGGGACGCACCGAAAGGACTCCGCATGCTCCGGCTTTCCCGACCTCTCGCGCGTCTCGCCGCCGCCGCGCTCGCGCTCGCCGTTCTCGCGACCGGCGCCGGGGCCGCCCCGGCGGGCCTCGAGTCGGTCTCGCCCCTGAAGCGCCTGCAGGTCGAACAGCTCCGCCGCAAGCCCATGAAGAAGCTGGGCGGGCTGAAGAAGCGGCACCGGTCGCTGCGCGAGCAGGCGCGCCTGATGAAGAAGCGCGGCCTCTCCGCCCTCCGCGAGCAGGGCAGCCGCTGGACGGTGATCGCGCCCGACGAGGACGCCCGCACCGGGCGCCTCGCCGCGACGGCCGCCCTCCGCGAGGGCGCCGCCCCGCTCGCCGCGAGCGCGCCGCCCGCGCCGAACGTGCGCGTCAACGACCCGGCCGACGACTTCGCGGGCGAGGGCCAGTGCGAGACCTCGATCGCCGCCTGGGGCGATTACATGGTGGCGGCCTGGAACGACAGCAAGGGCTTCCGCGACGCGACGGGCCAGACGCAGGGCTGGGCGACCTCGACCGACGGCGGCGAGACGTGGACCGACCAGGGCACGCTGCCCGTGCCCGCGACGCCCGCGGGCTGGAAGTGGACGAGCGACCCGGTCGTGATCGTCAACCCGAACACGGGCGCCTTCTACTACGCGGGCCTCGGCGACGCGAACAACGCGGTCAACGGCGTCGGCGTCCTCAAGGGCCGCTTCTCGGGCGCGAGCTTCACCTGGACGAGCCGCTCCGCCGCGCGCACGGCCGGGTACGCCACGGCGTTCCTCGACAAGGAGTGGATCGCGCTCGACCCGGCGAACGGCAAGGTCTACCTGACCTACACGAACTTCACCGCCGGGCTCGACCGCATCGAGATCCAGAACGCCGACAGCGCGCTCACCACCTGGTCCTCGCCGCTGCGCGTCTCGGAGACGGGTGAGGACGGCTACGTGCAGGGCTCGCGGCCCATCGTCGGGCCGGGCGGCACGGTGTACGTGACCTACTACGCCATCGGCCTCGTGGACGTGGACTACCTGCGCGTCTGCCGCTCCACGAACGGCGGCGCCTCGTTCACGACGCCCACCAACGCCGTCTCGTTCTTCTCGAACTGGGGCACGGGCGCGCCGGGCTTCAACCGCGACAGCCCGATCCCGAACTTCCCCTCGATCGCGGTGGACCGCGGCGCCGGGCCGCACGCCGGGCGGCTCTACCTGTCGTGGGGCGAGTGCCTGAACTGGTACGACGACACCGCGAACGCCGGCACGGGCGGCGCGAAGTCCGAGGTCGAGCCCAACGAGACGGCCGCGACGGGCACGCCGATCACCGCGGGCCAGCTCGTGCGCGGCGCGCTCGCCAGCTCGGGCGACTTCGACCACTTCCGCGTCACGCTCGCCGCGGGCCAGACGTTCATGGTGTTCGCCGACTCGTCGGCCTCGACCGCGACGCTGTCGCTGCGCATGTTCGCGGCCGACGGCGTGACGCGCCTCGCGTGGACCACCGCGGCGGGCTCCGACGTGGCGGCCGGCTACGCGCCCGGCTGGATCTGGACCGCGCCCGCGAGCGGCACGTACACGCTGCGCGTCGCCTCGCAGGCGGGCACCGGCGGCTACCGCCTGCGCACGGGCCTCGCCGCGAAGGGCGCCGAGCGCGGCTCGGACCAGCGCGACGTGTTCGTGTCGTGGTCCGACAACGACGGCGCCGCCTGGAGCACGCCGGTGCGCGTGGACACGGCGCCCGTCGGGCACGACGGCTGGCTGCCCGAGGTGACGGTGGGGCCCGACGGCCGCGTGTGGTGCGCCTGGTACGACTGGCGCGACGGGCCCGCCGCGGCGAGCGGCGGCGAGTCGCACGTCTACCTGGCGCGCTCCGACGACGGCGGCGCGACCTGGGCGCAGCTCGGCGCGGCGAGCGACACGCTCTCCAACTGGACGGCCTGCAACTCGTACATCGCGCCCAACCAGGGCGACTACCTCGCGCTGCACGCCACGGACACGAAGCTCGCCGTGTGCTGGTCCGACGCGCGCGGCGGCACGCCCGACACGTACGTCTCGGTGTGGCCCACGGCCGTCGCGTCGCGGTCGGTCACGCTGGTCTCGGCCACCGCGGCGCCGGGCGAGGTGCGGCTCGAGTGGCTGGCGAGCCCGGCGGCCGGCTACCGCGCCGCGCTCCAGCGCACGATCGCGGGCGCGAACGCGTGGACCGTGCTCGATTCGCTCGACGCCGACGGCGCGGGCCGGGTGACCTGGACGGACACCGCCGTCGAGCCCGGCACCACGTACACCTACCGGCTCGGGGCGCTCGAAGGCGGGGCCGAGGTGTTCCGCGGCGAAGTCACCGTGCTCGTGCCCTCGGGCCTCGCGCTGGCGCTGCGCGGCGTGCAGCCGAACCCCACCGACGGCGCCTCCGCGACGCTGTCGTTCACGCTTCCGTACGCCGAAAACGCCGAGGTGGAGGTGTTCGACCTCACCGGGCGGCTCGTCGAATCGCGCCGCCTCGAGGGTCTCGCCGCCGCCTCGCACGTCGTTCCGTTCCCGTTGTGGCCTTCCGCCCGCTCGGGCGTCTACCTGGTCCGTCTCACCCAGCGTGGGCAGTCGTCCACGTCGAGGGTCAGCATCGTGAGGTGAGCTGCATGCGTTCCCCCCGGACGTTCGTCCTGCTCCTGCTTCCCGCCCTTCTCCTTTCGACCGCTCCGGCCGCGGACGCCCGCGAGCTGCTGACCCGAGTCGCCCCCGGCGCCGGCCGCACGGCCGCGCTGTCGGTGCGCCCGCGCACCGCGCTGCTCGCGGTGGACCGCGCCGCGCTCGAAGAGCTGCGCGCGGCCGAAGGCGGCACGATCGCCCTGCCGCTCGCCGACGGCTCGTCGCTCGAGCTGATGCTCGAGCGCCGCGAGCTGTTCGCGCCCGGCGCCCGCGTGACCGTCACCGAGGTCGGTGGCGAGCGCGCGCTCGTCCCGGACGTCGCGGTCTTCCGCGGCCGCGTCCCCGGGGACGAGCGCGCGTGGGCGGTCGTGACGCTCACCCCCGAGGCGGTGCACGCCTCGGTGTTCCGCGACGACCGCCGGCTGCTGCTCATGCCCGCGACGGCGCCGGTCGGGGGGGCCGAGCCGCCGCTGCACGCGCTCGCCGACGAATCGGCGCTCGAGACGCCCGCGAAGGCGTGGGAGTGCGGCGTCGAGGGCGCGATGGAGGCCGAGCTCGAGCGCGGCGGCGAGCTGCGCGGGCGGGCCACGCCCAACCGCGCGCTGCTCGACGCCCCCCGGCGCGTGTTCACCATCGCGGTGGACTGCGACAGCGACCTCGTGTGGGCCAAGTTCGGCGGCAACGTCACGGCGGCGACGGCGTACGTCACCACGCTGCTCGCGACCGTGTCGCTCAACTACGAGAAGGACCTCGACGTCACGCTCAACGTCGGCTACCTCAACTTCTGGTCCACGACCGACCCGTACACGCAGCCCACCACCGGCGGCCAGCTCCCCGAGTTCCGCAGCTGGTGGAACGCCAACCGCCAGGGCGTGCCGCGCGCGCTCGCGCACCTGCTCTCGGGCCGCGACCTGGGCGGCGGCATCGCCTACCTCAACGTGCTGTGCGCGAGCGTCTCGGGCGGCTCGGGCTACGGCGTGAGCGCCATCGACTGCGCGTACGCCTACCCGACCAACGCCGCGACCTGGGACGCCAACGTGGTCGCGCACGAACTCGGCCACAACTTCGCCTCGTGGCACACGCACAGCTGCAACTGGGCGGCGCAGGGCTACATCTCGCCCGCGACCGCCACGCTCGACTCCTGCCAGGCGTCCGAGGGCGGCTGCCACCCGGTCAGCGACCGGCTGCCGCCCGACAAGGGCACGATCATGAGCTACTGCCACCTGCTGACGGGCGGCGTGGCCGTGAACCTGCGCATGGATTTCCACCCGGTCTGCGTCGAGCGCATGCGCGCGGCCGTGGACGCGGCGCCGTGCGACTACGCCCCGGCGGTCGCGCCGCCGCGCAACGTCTCGATCGCGACCATCCCGAGCGGCGCGCGCGTCTCGTGGCAGGCGGGCGGGTCGCCCGGCGTGCTCGGCTACGTCGTCTACCGCAGCCGCTTCCAGCTCGACCCGAAGCCGGCGATCGCCGGCGTGACGGGCGACCTCTTCTTCGACGACGGCGGGCTCGGGCTCTGGCACTACAAGGTGCGCGCCTACACGGCCTCGGACACCTCCTACTTCGGCGCCGAGGTGAAGCTCGACCTGTGCACGGCTTCCGTCGCGGCCGAGCTGCCCGTCGGGACGGCCCCGGCGGCGGTCGTGACCGCCGACTTCACCGGCGACGGCATCGCCGACCTCGCGGTCGCGAACCAGACCGGCAACACGATCTCGCTGCTCGCGGGGAACGGCGCGCTCGGCGTGGGCGACGGCACGTTCGGCGCGGCCGCCACCGTGGTGAGCACGCCCGCGAACGTGCAGTGCCTGATCGTCGCCGACGCCGGAAACGACGGCCTGCCCGACCTGGTCGCGGGCGCCGCAGGCGACAGCGCGCTCTGGATCTGGCCGGGCGGCGGCGCCGCCGGCGTGCCCGACGGCACGTTCGGCGCGGGCACGCGCGTGCCGCTCGGGTTCGTCCCCACGGGCGTCGCGACCGCCGACTTCGACGAGGACGGCATCCCCGACTTCGTCGTCGCCGGGCACGCGACCGGCGTCGTGCTGCTCTTCGGCAACGGGACGGGCGGCGTGCCCGACGGCACATGGGCCGCGCCGGTGCTGGTCTCGTTCGGCTCGCCGACGCGCGCCGTCGTGGTCGGCGACTTCGACGAGAACGGCATCTGGGACCTCGCCGTGACCACGACCACCTGGCTGCGCGTGCTGCGCGGGCAGGGCACGGGAGGCGTCGGCAACGGCACGTTCATGACGCCCACCCAGCACAACGCCAGCGCCAACGCGTACGAGCTGATCACGGGCGACTTCAACCTGGACGGCATCACCGACCTGTTCGCGGTGTACTCGACCGTGGGCGGCGCCGGCATGCTGCTCGGCAACGGTTCGGGCGGCGTGGGCAGCGGCACGTTCCCGGCCTCGGCCACCTCGGTGAGCGTGGGCTCGAACGCGCGCTCGCCGCGCGTCGGCGACTGGAACGCCGACGGCATCCCCGACGTCGCGTTCGTCAACAACAACGCCACGAAGACGCTGAGCATCCTGACCGGCAAGGGGAACGGCACCTTCAACACCGCGCTCACCTGGGTCATGGGCACGAACCCTTACGCGATGGCGCTCGGCGACTGGAACGAGGACGGCGGCTACGACCTCGCGATCGCGAACCGCGGCGCGAACACCGTGACGCCGTTCGTGGCGGGCTGCGGCAGCGCGCTGTCGCTCGAGATCGCGCTCACCGACCCGGCGGGCGCCGACTCGCTGATCGAGGGCGTGAACCGCACGATCACGTGGACGAAGGGCGCGGGCGTGACGCACGTGGACCTGCAGGTCTCGCGCGACGGCGGCATGACGTGGACGACGATCGCGCGCCAGCTCTCGGGCACGTCGTTCACCTGGACGCCGACGCCGCCCGCGACCTCGCAGGGGCGGCTGCGCGTCGTGGACTCCGCGCGCGACTGGGCGGGCGCCGCGAGCGCGGCCGACGTCGCGATCTTCCCGGCCTCGGTGCTCGACGCACGCCCCGCGGCGACGCGGCTCGCGCTGCTCGGCGCGTGGCCCAACCCCTCGCGCGGCGCGTTCTCGGTTTCGCTCGCGCTGCCCGCGGGCGGCCGCGGCGCGAAGCTCGAGCTGCTGGACCTGGCCGGCCGCCGAGTCGCCGAGGTGCCGCTCGCGGCCTACGGCCCCGGCGTCCACACCGTGCCGCTCCGCGGCGAGGCCCTGCGGCCGGGGGTCTACCTCGTCCGGCTCTCGGGAGCGGGCGCGGGCGAGGTCCGGTCGAGGAAGGTCGCGGTGCTGGAGTAGTTGCGCCGAAGCGCGAGTCCCGGGGGGCCCTGCCGCCGCTACACGGCAGGGCCCCTTCGGCTTGTGGGGCTGGCGGCGATGCGCGGACGCATCACCGGGGCGTGCGATCCGCACGACTTTCAGGGAAGAAATTCGTTCCGTCGCACGCGAGGGGCCGCTATCGTTGGTGCCCCGCAGGTCCATCCCGGGTGGCGTCCTGTTTGCAGGTCTTCTCCCGCGGCAAGCCTCGTTACCGGACCCAGGTCCAGAACCCGGAGACAGCATCCATGCTGCGCAGCCTCGCCCTCGCGGCCGGCCGGTTCCTCCCCGCCGCGCTCCTCGCCTTCGCCCTGTCCGCTCCCGCTCCCGCGCGCGCCCAGGACCCCTCGCTGCCGAAGGACCCGACGCTCGCCGAGCAGCGGGCCGAGTTCAAGAAGCTGCACCAGCAGATGCTCCTCCAGAAGTCGCGCGTGAAGCTCGCGCAGGGCAAGGCGCACGCCGACCTGGTCCGGCGCGCCGCGCGCGGCGACAAGGCCGCGAAGCGCGAGCTGGCGAAGGGCGTGCGCGCCCGCCGGCCGTACAGCGAGGAAGCGAACCTGCCGGTCGCCGGGCCCGACCGCGCGGCCGAGCCCGCGGCGATCGGCGCGACCTCGTCCATCCCGTTCAACGTCCGCGCGAACAACCCGGCCGGCGACAACGCCAGCGCCGGGCAGTGCGAGGAAGCGATCGGCGTGCTCGGCGACAACATCCTGGTCGCCTGGAACGACGGCCAGGGCTTCGTGACCGGCGGCGACACGCAGGGCTACGCCTGGTCGAGCAACGGCGGCCTGACATTCACCGACGGCGGCGACGTGCCGCATCCGCCCGCCTACCCGAACTGGGAGTGGACGAGCGACCCGGTCGTGACGGTCAACGAGAAGACCGGCGAGTTCTGGTACTGCGGCCTCGCCAACCCGGACGCCTCGAACAACGCGATCGGCGTCGCGCGCGGCCGCTTCGCCGCCGGCGTGTTCACGTTCGACAGCGTGTTCGTCGTGCGCATCGCCTCGAACGCGAGCTTCTTCCTCGACAAGCAGTGGATGGCGGCCGACTCGCTGAGCGGCAACCTGTACGTGACGAACACGACGTTCACCGTGTCGGGCGACCAGATCGACGTGTACCGCTCGACGAACGGCGGCCGCACCTGGTCGGCGGGCGTCATGCTCTCGAGCGCGGGCGACAACGGCTACGTGCAGGGCTCGCGCCCGGCGATCGGCCCGAACGGCGAGGTCTACGTCGTCTGGTACGCGATCGGGCAGGTGGACGACAACGACTACATGAAGATCCGCAAGTCCACGGACTTCGGCGTCTCGTACACGCCTGAGGTGATCGCCAGCCCGTTCATCTCGAACTTCACGACCGGCGCCCCGGCGTTCAACCGCGAGCGCGGCCTGTCGTTCCCCTCGATCGCGGTGGACCGCACGACGGGCACGAACCGCGGCCGCGTGTACGTGTCGTGGAACGAGTCGTGGGACTGGCTGAACGACAACTTCACGACGACGACGTTCCGGATCGAGACCGACACGCCGACGAACAACGCGACCAACAGCACGACGGGCACGGCGAACCTGTTCACGGTCGGCCAGACCATCCGCGGCACGCTGCAGACGACCGCGAGCACCACCGACAACGACTACTTCTCGGTCGTGCTCAACGCGGGCGACAAGTTCCTGGCTTGGGCGGACTCGTTCACGGCCGGGCGTGCGTTCACGTTGCGGATGTTCGCCCCGAATCCCGACGGCGCGCAGCGCCTGTGCTACACCGCCAAGGCGGACAGCAACTCGAGCCAGACGAGTGCGGTGTTCGTCTACACGGCGCCGGTGACCGGCACGTACTTCGTGCGCATGGCGGCGATCTCTCGGCGGACGATGAACTACCGCATCCGCACGGCCTACGGCGTGCGCGCCACCGAGCGCGGCCGCGACCAGCGCGACGCGTTCACGACGTACTCGGACAACGGCACGGCCTGGTCCACGCCGGCGATGATGAACACCGACGCGGTGGGCTACGACAACTGGCTGCCCGAGGTCGGCGTCGGCGGCGACGGCCTGCCGTACGGCATCTGGTTCGACCACCGCGACGACACCTACGGCTCGCGCGCGCACATGTACATGTCGCGCTCGACCAACGGCGGCGTGACGTGGGGGGTGAACCAGCGCTTCACGAGCGCGCAGAGCAACTTCACGACGGCGCCCGTGAACATCGCGCCGAACCAGGGCGACTACAGCCACATCGCCGCCAGCACGACGCGCATCCACCCGACCTGGTCGGACGGCCGCGCCGCGAACCCGAGCGTGGACGTGTTCACGGCCGCGGTGCTCACGACGAGCGCGCTCAGCGTCTGCCAGGGCGACACCACGGTGGACGCGGGCGCGGCGGTGAGCGCGGGCTGGACGTTCGAGAACCACAACCCGCTCTTCGACGGCGCGTACGGCGTCTCGATCAGCAACGCGCGCGGCTGGCCGATCAGCGCCCCGTCGAGCGTGAACATCCCGGCCGAGAGCAGCGTGTTCTACCCGGTCGGCTTCGCGGTGCCGGACTCGGCGGCGGCGGGCGCCAACACGGTCTGCGTGACGCTGACGACGCCGGGCGGCGTGGTGGTCGGCGAGTGCTGCTTCGACGTGACGGTCACCGGCGGCCAGCTGGGCGTGGGCGACCACCTGAGCGGGCTGGCGCTCGCGCCGGCCTGGCCGAACCCGTCGCACGGCCGCGCCCGGATCGCGTTCTCGCTGCCGAACGCGGGCCGCGTGAAGCTGAGCGTGTACGACCTGGCGGGCGCCCGCGTGCGCACGCTGGTGGACGGCGAGCGCGCTTCGGGCGCCCAGTCGGTCGAGTGGGACGGCCGCGATTCCGGCGGCACGCCGGTCCGCGCGGGCGCGTACTTCGTGCGCCTCGAGTTCGCGGGCCGCTCGCTCAGCCAGCGGATGGTGATGACGCGGTAGCGCTTCGCATCACGCAGTACGCGGCGGGCCGCGCCTCTCACGGGGCGCGGCCCGCGGTGTTTTCCGGGCGGGCGTCGACGGGGTTTCGTTCGACGGCCCCGCGAAGAGCAGCGCGCGCGACCGCAGGCCCCGGCAGCGCCCCCCGAAATACCCCTTGCGCCCGCCGCCGCCGCCGTGATTTTATGCACGGCCTCGCATAGTTATGCAGACGCCGCACCCCGGAGGACGGCCATGTCCCGCTCGCACCGCCTCACGCTCATCAGCAGGCTCCTCGAGGAGCGCCGCTTCTCCAGCCAGGAGGAGCTGGCCGGCGCGCTCGCGCGCTCGGGCGTCGAGGTCACCCAGGCCACGCTGTCGCGCGACCTGCGCAGCCTCGGCGTCGCCAAGCGCGCCGCCAGCGGGCAGGCCTGGTACGAGCTGCCCTCGCCCGCCGTCGAGGCCTTCGACCGCAACCGGCAGATGCTCGACCTCAAGGTGTTCGTCAACGAGACCCGCCTCGCCCAGAACCTCGCGGTCGTGAAGACCCCGCCCGGCCACGCCAGCGCCGTCGCGCGGGCCATCGACCTGCTCGAGTTCGAAGGCCTCGTCGGTTCCGTCGCCGGCGACGACACCGTGCTCTGCGTCCTGGCCGACCTGTCCACCGCCCGCCGGTTCAAGCGTCACCTCGACGCCCTCGCCGGCCGAACCGGAGGTGCGAAGTGACCGCTCCGACCCTGCCCGCCGTCGCCACCGCTTCCACGAACGGCGCCGCCCGCCGCACCGCCCGCGTCGCCGTGCTCGGCGCGAGCGGCTATTCCGGGCAGGAGTTCGTGCGCCTCACCCTCGGCCACGACGGCGTCTCGATCGGCGCGCTCGTCTCGCGCGAGCACGCCGGGCGCCCCGCCGCCGAGCTGATGCCCGGCATCGACGCGCGGCTGTCGCGGCTGCCCGACCCGGTCACACCCGGCCAGCTGCCCGCGCTCTTCGAGGAGGGCGCGTTCGACACGCTCGTGGCCTGCCTGCCGCACGGCGCCTGGCGCGCGTTCGCGGCCGAACACGCCGACTGGATCGCGCGCGTGCCGCGCATCGTGGACCTCTCGCAGGACCACCGCGACGGCGTGGACGGTTACGTCTACGGCCTGCCCGAGGCGTTCCGCGACTCGCTGGCGGGCGCGACGCGCATCGCCAACCCGGGCTGCTACCCGACCGCGGCGACGCTGGCGCTGCTGCCGGCGCTCGAGCTGGGCTGGCTCACCGGCGCGGCCACGATCACGGCGCTCTCGGGCGTGAGCGGCGCGGGCCGCAAGGCCGCGCTCGGCACGTCGTTCGTCGAGCAGGACGGCGGGGCGTCCATCTACCGCGCGGGCGAGGTGCACGCGCACGTGCCGGAGATGACGCGCAACTTCGCGCGCCTCGGCCGGACGCCGACGGCGGTGGCGTTCGTGCCGCAACTCGCGCCGATGGCGCGCGGCATCCTGCTCACGGCGATCGCGCCGCTCGTGCGCCCGCTCGCGCCCGAGGACGCGCACGCGGCCTACGCGCACCGCTACCGCGACGAGCCGTTCGTGCGCGTGCTGCCGCCGGGCTCGTGGCCCGAGACGCGCGCGGTCAAGAACTCGAACCGCTGCGACCTCGCGGTCACGACCGTCCACGGCGGGCGCACGCTCGTGGCGACCACGGCCATCGACAACCTCGTCAAGGGCGCGGCCGGGCAGGCGCTGCAGAACCTGAACCTGCTCCTCGGCTGGCCCGAGGGCTGGGCCCTCCCGGTGCACGGCAGCCCGTGGTGACCCCCGGCCCGAAGCACGTCCGGCCGGTGGTCGTGAAGCTCGGCGGCCGCGCGCTCGAGGCGCCCGGCGCGGCCGCGGAGTTCGCGGGCGCGCTCGCGGCGCTCGGCCGTCCGGCCGTGGTCGTGCACGGCGGCGGCGCCGAGGTGACGCAGTGGTGCCTCAAGCTCGGGCTCGAGGCGCGCTTCACCGACGGCCTGCGCGTCACCGACGGGCCCACGCTCGACGTGGTCGCGGCGGTGCTGGCCGGGCTCGCGAACAAGCGGCTCGTGGCGGCGCTGCGCGCGCGCGGCGTGGACGCGGTGGGCCTCTCGGTCATGGACGGCGGCATCCTGGAAGTGCGGCCGCACGCACGGGCGTCGGTGCTCGGCGCCGTCGGCGAAGCCGGCGGCGCCGACCCGTCGCTGCTCGCCTCGCTGCTCGCGCAGGGCCGCACGCCCGTGCTGGCGAGCCTCGGCGCGCACGCGGGCGAGCTGCTCAACGTGAACGCCGACGACGCGGCCGCGGCGGTGGCGGCGGCGCTCGGGGCGGCCGAGCTGGTGCTGCTCTCCGACGCGCCGGGCCTCAAGCTCGGCGGGGAGGTGGTGCGCGAGCTGGCCGCCGCGGACATCGAAGCCGCGCTCGCGCGCCCCGAGGTGGAAGGCGGCATGCGCCCCAAGCTGCGCGCCGCGGCCGCCGCGCTCGCGGCCGGTGTCGCGCGCGCGCACATCGCCTGCTGGAACGGACCCGCGACGCTCGCGTCGCTCCTCGACGGCGCCGGCGCGGGCACCGCGCTCATCGCCCACCCGGAGGCCTCCCATGCCTGACACCGCCGTGCTCCAGCCCGCGCCGGTCGCGGCCGGCTTCGCCGCCGCCGAGATCGAGCTGCACGCGCCGGTCTACCCGCTGCCGCGCCTCGAGCTGGCCGCCGGCAAGGGCGCGCGCGTCACCGACGTGACGGGCCGCACCTACCTCGACTTCGTGAGCGGCATCGCGGTCAACGCCCTCGGCCACGCGCCCGAGGGGCTCGGCGAGGTCGTGGCGGCGCAGCTCGGCACCCTCGGCCACGTCTCGAACCTGTTCGCGAACGGCCCGGCCGTGGCGCTCGCGCGCGAGCTGACCGAGGCGACAGGCTACGAGCGCGTCTTCTTCTGCAACTCGGGCACCGAGGGCATGGAGGCCGCGCTCAAGTTCGCGCGCGCCCGCGCGCGGGCGAAGAACCGCCCGGGCCGCGACATCGTCGCGTTCGAGGGGGGCTTCCACGGCCGCACGGGCTTCGCGCTCTCGGCCACGCACAGCCCGGCCTTCCGCGAGCCGTTCCAGCCGCTCGTCCCGGGCGTGCGCTTCGCGCCCTACAACGACCTCGCGCTGCTCGACGCGGTGCTCGACGACAACGTCTGCGCCATCGTGGTCGAGTGCGTGCAGGGCGAGGCCGGCGCGGTGCCCGGCACGCGCGAGTTTCTGCGCGGCGTACGCGAGCGCGCCGACGCGCTGCGCGCGGCGCTCATCGTGGACGAGGTCCAGACCGGCATGGGCCGCACCGGGCGGCTGCTGGCGCAGGAGCACTTCGGCGTGCGCGCCGACTACACGGTGCTCAGCAAGGCGCTCGGCGCGGGCCTGCCGATCGGCGCCGTGCTCATGACGGTCGAGGCCGCCTCGACGCTCGCGCCCGGCATGCACGGCTGCACGTTCGGCGGCAACCCGGTGTGCGCCGCGGCGGCGCGCTGGGCGCTCGGGAAGGTGAACAAGCCCGGGTTCCTCACGCAGGTGCGCGCCGCGGCCGGTGAACTGGAGCAGGGCCTGCACGCGATCGCGACGAAGCACGAGTCGGTGCGCGAGGCGCGCGGGCTCGGCCTGCTGCGCGCGGTGGACCTGGACCCGGCGGCCGGCTTCGGCGCGCCGCAGCTCGTGGCGGCGGCCCGCGAACAGGGCCTGCTGCTCGTGCGCGGCGGCGAGCGCGCGGTGCGGCTCCTGCCGCCCCTCACGGTGACGAAGGACGAAATCGCGGAGGCCCTCGGCGCGCTCGACCGCGCGCTCACGGCCCTGCAGGCGGAAGCCACGAAGGGAGACGCGAAGTGAAGACGAACGGCCAGCCCCGCGTGAAGAAGGCGGTCCTCGCCTATTCCGGCGGGCTCGACACCAGCATCATCGTGCCGTGGCTCAAGGAACACTACGGCTGCGAGGTGGTCTGCTACTGCTCGAACGTCGGGCAGGGCGGGCTCGAGCTGGACGGGCTCGAGGCCAAGGCGCGGCAGATCGGCGCCGACGGCGTGATGGTCGAGGACCTGCGCGAGCCGTTCCTCACCGACTACGTGTTCCCGATGCTGCGCGCGGCGGCCACCTACGAGGGCCGCTACCTGCTCGGCACCTCGATCGCCCGGCCGCTCATCGCCTCGCGCCAGGTCGCCTGCGCGCACGCGGTCGGCGCCGACGCGCTCGCGCACGGCTGCACGGGCAAGGGCAACGACCAGGTGCGCTTCGAGCTGACCTACATGGCGCTCGCGCCGGACCTGCACATCATCGCGCCGTGGCGCGAGTGGGACATCCACTCGCGCGAGGACGCGATGGACTACGCGGCCGCGCGGGGGATTCCGCTGGCCCAGAAGAAGGACGACCTGTTCTCGCGCGACGCCAACCTCTGGCACCTCTCGCACGAGGGCGGCCCGCTCGAGGACCCGATGCAGGCCCCGCCCGAGTCCATGTACCGCCTGACCGCGGCGCCCGCCGACCGCCCGTCGGCCCCCGAGGTCGTCAAGGTGGGCTTCGAGCGCGGCCGGCCGGTGTCGCTGAACGGCCGCGCGCTCGGTCCCGTCGCGCTGGTCGAGCAGCTCAACGCGATCGCCGGCAAGCACGGCGTCGGCCGCGTGGACATCGTCGAGAGCCGGCTCGTGGGCATGAAGTCGCGCGGCGTCTACGAGACGCCCGCGGGCACCGTGCTGTACGAGGCGCTCGAGGACCTCTGCCGCCTGACGCTGCCGCACGACGTGCTGCGCACGCGCGCGGAGCTGGCGCAGCGCTACGCCGACCTCGTGTACAACGGCCAGTGGTTCACGACGCTCCGCCACTCGCTGCAGGCGTTCTTCGACGCCACGACCGAGTTCGCGACCGGCGAGGTGAACGTCGAGCTCTGCCAGGGCCGCGCCGCCGTGTGCGGGCGCACGAGCCCGAACACGCTCTACCGGCCCGACCTCGCGTCCTTCGACATGACCGGCTACCAGCCGAAGCACGCGGAAGGGTTCATCCGCCTCTTCGGCCTGCCGACCGCGACCGGCGCGCACCGCGGCGAGAAGCCGCTCACCGGCGTGCCCGTGGAGACCATGGCGAATGACTGACGCCCGGCCCGCCGTGTGGGCCGGCCGCCTCGCGGCCGGGCTCGACCCGCGCGCGCAGCGGCTCAACGACTCGCTGCCCGTGGACCGGATCCTCTGGCCCGAGGAGCTGGCGCTGACGCGCGCGTACGCCGAGACGCTCGCCGAGTGCGGCGTGCTCGCGGCGGCCGAGCGCGACGCGCTGGTCGCGGCGGCGGACGACCTGGAGGCCGGCCTCGCCGCCGGCTCGGTGCGGCTCACGGGCGAGGACGTGCACTCGGCGGTCGAAGCCGAGCTGGCCGTCCGCTGCGGCGACCCCGCGCGGCGGCTCCACACCGGGCGCAGCCGCAACGACCAAGTCGCGACCCTCTTCCGCATGCGCGTGATGGCGCTCTGCGACCAGGCGATCGAGGACGTGCGCCAGCTCGAGCGCGCGCTCGTGGGGCAGGCGCACGCGGCGGGCGACCTCGCCTGCGCCGCGTACACGCACCTGCAGCCCGCGCAGCCCGTGCTGCTCGCGCACTTCTGGCTGGCGCACGTCGCGGCATTCGAGCGCGACGAGGAGCGCTTCGCCGCCGCGCGCGAGGCCGCCGACCGCATGCCGCTCGGCTCGGGCGCGGTGGCGGGCTCGCCGCTGCGCTACGACCGCTACGCGCTGGCGCAGCGGCTCGGGTTCTCGCGCCTCGCCGCCAACAGCATGGACGCCGTGGGCGACCGCGACTTCGCGCTCGAGTACCTGAACGCCGCCGCGATGCTGGGCCTGCACCTGTCGCGCCTCGCCGAGGACCTCGTGCTCGCCTGCTCGCCCGGCTTCGGCTGGTTCGCCGCGCCGGACGGGTTCAGCACCGGCTCGAGCCTGCTGCCGCAGAAGCGCAACCCGGACCTGTTCGAGCTGGCGCGCGGCAAGGCGGCGCGGTTCCTGGCGAACGCGCAGCGGCTCGCCGTGCTACTCAAGGGCCTGCCGAGCGCGTACCAGAAGGACCTGCAGGAAGACAAGGAAGCCGTCTTCGACACGGCCGTGCATCTCGACTCGCTGCTCGAGGCGCTCGCGCCCGCGATCGCGGCCCTGAAGCCCAACCCCGAGAAGCTCGCCGCCGGCCTGACGCCCGACCTGCTCGCCGTCGAGCTGGCCGACGCGCTGGTCGAGGACGGCGTGCCGTTCCGCGACGCGCACCGCGCGGTGGGGCAGCTTTGGGCCGCGGCCGAGGCGAAGGGCGTCGAGCCCGCCGCGCTGTCGGATGAAGAGCGGCTCGCGATCCACGCCGGCTTGACCGGCGAGCGACTCGCCGCGCTCTCCGTCGAGTCCGCGCTCGCGCGCCGCTCGCACGCGCCCGGCGCGGGCCCCGGCTCGGTCGCCGAGCAGCTCGCGCACGCCGACGCGCGCCTGGGTCTCGGGCCCGGCGAGTCGCTGCCCGTCACCGCCGACTTCACCACCGGCGCCCGCGCCCCGCTGCCCGCCTCGTCGTCCGCGCCCAGGCCGGAAGTCCTGCGCCGCGAGGACGGCGTGGTGATCCGCCGCGCGCGCGTGGACGACGTGCCCGGCATCGCCGCGGTCATGGCCGACTACGTCGCGCAGGGCGTGCTGCTGCCGCGCCCGGTGAGCGAGCTGTTCCAGTGCGTGCGCGAGTTCTGGGTCGCCGAGGAAGGGGGCGCCGTGATCGCCACCGCCGCATTGCGGCTCCTGTGGCGCGACCTCGGCGAGGTGCGCTCGCTCGCCGTGCGGCCGGACTCGCACGGCAAGGGCCTCGGCGCCGCGCTCGTCGAAGCCGTCGTCGGCGACGCCCGCGCGCTCGGCCTGCCGCGCGTCATCGCGCTCACGCGCGAGGTCGAGTTCTTCGCGCGCAACGGCTTCGTCGTGGTCCAGCGCGAGGGCCTGCCCCGAAAGGTCTGGACCGACTGCATGAAGTGCCCGCGCCGCCACGCGTGCGACGAGGTCGCCGTCTCGCTCGACCTCGTGCCCGGCGCCTCGGAAGAGGCCGCGAAGGGCGCGCGCGCCTACACCCTGCCCATGCCGCAGGTCGCGTTCGGGGACGCGGGCCTGCCCATCATCTCGTGACGCCCGCGCCGCCGGGCCGCGAAGGAGGAACGACCGTGAAGAACGCTCCCGAGCACCTCGTGGACCTCATGGGTCTGGAGCGCGCCTGGGTGACCGGCCTGTTCACCGAGGCCGACCGCCTGCGCGCGTTGCGCGGCACCCCCGAGGCGCCGCGCCCGCTCGCGGGCAGGACCGCGGCGCTCGTCTTCCACAAGCCCTCGCTGCGGACGCGCGTGTCGTTCACCGTCGGCATGCACGAGCTGGGCGGCGACGCCGTGGACCTCGGGCTGGTCGAGGTGAGCGAGACCGGCCGCGAGAGCGTGCCCGACGTCGCGCACGTGCTCTCGGGCATGGTGGACCTGGTCGTGGTGCGCACGTTCACGCACTCGCTCGTCCAGAAGCTCGCCGCGCACGCCACCGTGCCGGTCATCAACGCGCTGACCGACCACTCGCATCCCTGCCAGATCCTCGCCGACCTCTACACGCTCTGGCGGCGCGGGCGCGACCTCGACGCGATCGAGGTGGCGTGGGTGGGCGACGGCAACAACGTGCTGCACTCCTGGCTCGAGGCCGCGACCCTCTTCGGGTTCGGCCTGCGCGTCGCCGTGCCCGACGGGTTCGAACCCGACGCGGGCCTGTTCCTCGAGGCCGAGCGCCTGAGCGGCGGGCGCGTGCGCCGCGTGCGCGAGCCGCGCGAGGCCGTGCGCGGCGCCGACGTGGTGTACACGGATACCTGGACCAGCATGGGCCAGGAGGAAGAAGCGCAGTGGCGCACGGTCTCGTTCGCGGGCTACACCGTGGACGCCGCGCTCATGTCGCTGGCGAAGGACGACGCGGTGTTCATGCACTGCCTGCCCGCGCACCGCGGCGAGGAGGTGACCGACGAGGTCATCGACGGTCCGCAGAGCCTCGTGGTCGAGCAGGCCGAGAACCGCCTGCATCTGCAGAAGGCGCTCATGGTGGCGCTGGCCGCGGGAGGGCGAAGGGCAAGCCGGGCGCGCGGCGTCGGGGTGGGCGAGCCGGCGGGGCCTATCCGGATTTCTGTGTAAGCGCCGTCCCGGTCACGCCGGCAGCCTTCCCTCGAACATGATGGCGAACTGGTTCATCAGAGCTCGGTTCCAGTACTGTGGCTGGCCAGCCGCGACTTCATCCCTAATCGTCCCGCCCTGCATGCAAGTACCGACGCTCGGCTGTGCATTCGCCAGCTGGAGAGCCGTGCCTTGCCCCGCATCCCCTGGTACACAGACCACTCCCGGTGTGATTGACTATAGCCTCAACTCATGCTCTATACACGCGTCTTCGGACCAGCTCTGGCCTCTCAACTCGGAGTCCGCATGCGCCTCCTCAAACAGGCTACGGCCTTCATCGGCTCAGCTTCGGCCTTCCTTCTCTGCATGGCCGCCACCGCGAGCGGAGGCCTCAACTCCGGCGCCGTGACCTGGCTTGATTGGAGCCCGTCCGCGGCGCGGCCCACAGGAGTTGAGGGTTGGAGCGTGGACCGAACCCAACTGCCTGCTGACACGTTTTCGGTCTACGTGCGTCTCGAAGGCGTCCAGTCCGCACGCGCAGTTGCCCTCGACCTCCGCTGGTGGTCCCAATGGGACCAGAACGACTACACGCCGCTCTCGCAGTCGCAAGTGCCCGCCTGCACCGATCGGCAAGTCTATCCTGTTGGGCACCCATCCCTGCCCCCCGACACGTTCTGCGTTTACCCTTCGCCCTCGGCTAGCGTAGGGCGGATCAGCATGCCCATCCGCTTCATGCGAACCGCACAGGCGGATACCGTCATTCCGGCTGAGTTCCGGATTGCTCGGGTAATGGTCGAAGACAGCCTCGGCGCCATTGACACCCTGCAGGTCCTCGGCTGGGCGACCGTGCGATCGGGACGTGGAGTGCTATCGCCAGGCCTCGCTCTGTTTGCTCATGAAGACACACCCCCGCTGGCCCTGCGCTCGCACCCCTACTCCGTCGCCGTTGCCGCCCGCTCATTTGAGCTGGAGGGGCCATTCCCCTCCACACCGCACCAGGTCGCTCTTCTTCGCCCAGGCCAACCAATGGTGCCCGGAGATGCTCTTGAACCGCTCCCTGGGAGCGCGGGAATTCGATTCGCCATCCCACAAGGCGTCCTCGTGCCCGGTCCGTATGACTTGATGTACACCCTCGACAGCGGCGCAAGCGACACCCTCGCGAATGCTCTGCTATATGCCCCACTGCCGGCCTACTTCGACACGGTTGCGATCGGCCTCGACCCCCCCCAACTCCTTCCCCAAGACGCGTTCTACTGCGGCGACCGTCACGTCAAGTTCCCGCCCGATGGAACTTACGGTGGTGCCACTTGGCCCGCCGGATGGTGCCACCTCCTCGCACCCGGCAACACGGCCCTCTGCGATCTAACCTCCTACCCTTCGTTCTTCTCCCAACGAGCTCTCGTGCGGCAATATCGCAGCGCCGTGTACTGGGTTGATGACTGCTTCGGTGAGCCCAAGAAGAACATAAACATGACCATCGAGGTCCGCCGCTCCGAGAGCTCTGGAGGCCACTGCCACACGTCCGGCATTCCAGATGTCGGATCCGCGACAGGCGATGCCCTCGGTGTGGTGTGCGAGTCGTTGAACGACGGGTCGGGCGGCTACAGGTGCTATGGCAACACAGGCGCCGATGGCTGGAGCTTTCGCGTCAAGCACACCTGGCCACACACCTCCGGAGTCTTGAACGTCATGATGTTCGGCAGCTACGCCGCAGACCCACATTACGGCGCCCGCGACACGGTGTTTCGCTTCTGTTCATCCATGTACAACGCGCTTTCGGAACGAGTCGCCGTCCTAACGGACTCCCTCTATCTCACCGGCGGCAGCATCCGCCACTCCTCTGGTCTTGCAGGAACGCAGGACTACTACAACCACTGGAATCATTTCGCCCGACCGGGGATGATCCAAGCGCTTCGCAAGGCAGCAGGGCTCTTCAAGGCCTGGTCCGACGCCAACTACTCAACCCCAAACTACATTGCCGTCAATGACATTTCTATCGAATGGGGCGGGACCTTCGACTATATGGCCACATGGTCCCCTCCCCATTTCTCCCATTCCTATGGCTGGGCCGCTGACATCAAGACGAACAACAACTGCGGTCCAAGTGACTACTATTTCAGCAAGGGGAAAATGGCGCTCCTAGCGCTCAAGAGGATTCTCGAAAACGACTTCAAGGTCCTGCACCACACTGGCTACAATGACGCGTCGTGCCCGCATTTCCACATTAGCTTGCGGGATCACGCGAGGAGATAGGAGTACGATCGTGGGACGCCTGGGCAGTCTCGCATTGATCAGCCTTCTCGCTGCATTGCTGTCGAAGGCAGATGGCCAACCTCGCGACAGCGGAGCGAAGGGCGGTGGCGCGCGCCCGGTGAGTCGTGGCCTTACCGAAACCCTGGACGTCAGCCTCCTTTGCACCACGCAGTTTCTTGCAGGGCTGAACCGCTATCAATATAGTTACACGATAAAGAACGTCGGCTACGCGTCGCCTCCGTTTGCGTTATTCGGTGTTGCGCCGGCGGGCGGCGTCGCAGCAATCAGCTCACCGCCCGGATGGATTGGCATACGCGACTATCAGGGCAGGGCCAGTGTCGCGTGGGCGGCGATCGGCACAGATGACTCCCAGCCCTATGACCTTGGGTCGATCGAGCCGCCAAACACCCTCATGTACTCCGGGATGGAGGTCAGTGGATTCAGTGTCGAAGCGACAGGGGCGCCCGGGTTGGGGACATTCTACGTAGTCCCATACGCAAGTCCGCCGGTAGTCACAAACGAGTTGGACATCATGGAGGACCCTCTGGCCTCCACCGGCCCCACCTTGTGGGACGCTGAGTTTCACGGAGAGGCCTTGGTCCCTACGGGGCCTGCGACACCAACTGTTGAGGTCGATTCTGTGGGGGGAAGTGGCTCTGCGCGACTCGAGAGCCCGAGGCCGAACCCAGCCACCTCGCGAGTGGGGATTGCGTTTTCAATCACCAAGCGGAGCAGCGTGAGGATAGAGGTGGTTGATGTGGCAGGCCGAATTGTGTCCGTTGTCGCATCTGGTACGCACGAGCCGGGCAGCCACGTGCTGGCATGGGATGGACGTGATGGCGGCGGACGACCCGTGCCCGCCGGGGTCTACTTCGTGCGGATGTCGGTTAACGATACCCCTGTTGCGAGGCATAGCGTGGTGCGCCTGAGATAGACGGTTCTTGGCGCAGCGAGTTGGCCTGTATCGAGCGTTGGTCGGTCAGGGGCCGCGACGCCCGGTGAGCCTGCGGGCGAACCCCCGACTCCCCGGCACCGCCCCCGCCCTGTGCTAACTTCCCGCGCCATGAACTCCCGCACCCTCCTGGAGTGCCCCCTGATCTGAGGACCACCGGTTATGGCAGGATTCCCCGGTCCACGGAGGAACCTGCATGCGGAAGAGCCAGTTCACGGATGCCCAGATCGTCGCCATCGTGCGCGAGTCCGAAGCCGAGGGCGTGACGGTCGAGCAGTGCGCCAAGAAGCACGGGATCACCCCGACGACGCTGTTCCGGTGGCGGAAGCGCTTTGGCGGGCTGGACCCGAGCCAGGCCGCCGAACTGCGGCAGCTGCAGGCGGAGAACGCGCGGCTCAAGAAGGTGGTCGCGCAGCTGACGCTGGACGTGGACATCTTGAAGGAGATCAACGCAAAAAAATGGTGAGCGCACGGGCTCGCCGCGAACAGGTGGACTACGCCGTCGGTCGTGGGGCGTCGGTCCGCCGATCCTGTGCGCTGCTGCTGGTCAGCCGGTCGGCGTTGGGCTACGTGAGCACGATGCCGGCGCGCGATGCCGAACTGGCCGCGGAACTGACCCACAGCTCCTCGGCCCACCCGGCGTACGGGCATCGGTTCGCCTGGGTGCTGCTGCTGCGCCGCAAGTGGCGGGTGAACAAGAAGCGCGTCCGCCGGGTGTGGCGCTCGCTGGGGCTGCATGTCCGCAAGAAGAAGCGCCGGAAGATCCGCACCGGGCAGGCGCGGGTGTTCGCGGCGACGGGCCCGAACCAGGTCTGGGCGTACGACTTCACGCACGACCGGTGCGCCAACGGGCAGGCCGTGAAGTCGCTGTCGGTGGTCGACGAGTGGACGCGCGAGTGCCTGGCGATCGAGGTCGGTTCGTCGCTGACGGCGGTGCGCGTGATCGCGGTGCTCGAGCGGTTGTTCGAGCAGTACGGGGCGCCGCAGGTGTTGAGGAGCGACAACGGGCCCGAGTTCATCGCCCGGGCATTGAAGGTCTGGACGTTGATGAACCACAGTGAGACGGCGACGATCGATCCGGGCAAGCCGTGGCAGAACGGCAGCGTCGAGAGCTTCCACGCGACGTTCCGGCGCGAGTGCCTGGACGCGGAGTACTTCGCGCACCTGCGCGAGGCGAAGATCCTGATCGAGCAGTGGTGGTGGGAGTACAACACGCAGCGGCCGCACAGCAGCCTCGGCTATCGCTCGCCGGCGGAGGTCGGCGCCGAGACCCGCGCGGCCATGAAGTCCGAGTCGAGGACGACCGAGATCGTCGATCCTGTGGCATCCTCGGAAGCCGCGGTCGAGGATTACCGAGTCGAAGTTCACCCCATCACGCCGGAGACCCTGTCATGAGCAGTGATCCGAGGATCGGGGACACTCCACTCCGGCGCGCCCTGCCGGGCGCCCTCGCGCTCCTCGCCGCCGCTGCGCTCGCCGCCACCGCGCCCCGCGCGCAGACCACCGCCGCGATTCCCTCGACGCCCGACACGCTCGGGCGGCTCTCGCCCGCGCGGCTGCTCGCCGACAGCGCCCGCCGGCCGGTGACGCTGCCGCCGCGGCCGGTCGTCGCGCCCGCGAAGCCCGCGGCGCCCGACACTTCGAACGGGCCGGCCGTGCCCGGCGAGATCCCGGGCTTCTGGCGCACGCGCGCCGAGCGAACCGGCTGGAAGCAGTCCGCCGACTACGACGAGACCATGCGCTACTGCCGCCAGCTCGAGGGCGGCTCGCGCTGGATCAAGGTGGTCAGCTACGGCACCAGCGGCCAGGGCCGCGACCTGCCGCTGGTCGTGGTCTCCAAGGACCGCGCGTTCACGCCCGACGCCGCGCGCGCGACCGGCAAGACCATCGTGCTGGTCGTGAACGGCATCCACGCCGGGGAGATCGAGGGCAAGGACGCCTCGCTCGCGCTGGTGCGCGACATGGCCGTGCTGCGCACGCGCGAGGCGCTGCTCGATTCGTGCATCGTGCTCGTGCTGCCCATCCTGTCGGTGGACGCGCACGAGCGCCGATCGAAGCACAACCGCATCAACCAGAACGGCCCCGAGGAGATGGGCTGGCGGTTCACCCCGATCGGGCTGAACCTGAATCGCGACTGGGTGAAAGCGGAAGCGCCCGAGATGAGCGCGCTGCTCGCGAACGTCTACACGAAGTGGTGGCCGGACCTGATGTTCGACAACCACACCACCGACGGCGCCGACTACCGGCACGACATCACGTACGGCTTCCAGAACGGCGGCCACGTCGCCCCCTCCATCGCGCGCTGGTACGCCGACGCGTTCGAGGGCCGCGTGGTCCCGCGCCTCGCGGCGATGGGCCACCTGCCCGCGCCGTACCTCAGCTTCCGCGACTGGTCGGATTTACGCAGCGGCATCGAGTTCGGCTGGGCGCCGCCGCGGTTCTCGACCGGCTACGCGCCGCTCCACGGCCGCGCCTCCATCCTGGTCGAGACGCACATGCTCAAGCCCTACGGCACGCGCGTGAAGGCCACCTACGACCTGATGGTCGCCGTGCTCGAGGACCTGCGCAGCCGCCCCGGCGAACTGCGCGACGCCGTGCGCCGCGCCGAGGACGACATGGTCGCGCTCGCGCGCCGCGGCGGGCCGCTCACGCTGTCGTCGCGGCTCACCGAGCGCTCGACACCGTTCCCGTTCAAGGGCGTCGAGGCGCTCATGGAGTGGAGCGAGATCACGGGCAGCTTCGTGCCGCGCTGGCAGAGCACGCCGTGGGACACGATCCTGCCGCTCTATCGGACCACCGTGCCCGACCAGAGCGTGAGCATCCCGGCCGGCTACCTCGTGCCGCGCGAATGGACCCGGGCCATCGCCGTGCTGCGCGCGCAGGGCCTCGTGCTGCGCCCGCTCGCGCGCGCCTGGCGCGACACCGTCGAACTGGCGCGCGTCACCGACTGGGCGTCCGACGGCGAGGTGTTCGAGGGCCACCGCCTGACGCGCGTGAAGAAGGTGAAGCTCGAGCGGCAGGTGCGCTCGTTCCGCGCCGGCGACGTGTGGGTGCCGGCCGACCAGCGCTCGGGCGCGCTCGCCGTCAACCTGTGCGAGGCGCAGGCGCCCGACGGGCTCATGACCTGGAACTTCTTCGACACCGTGTTCCAGAACAAGGAATACGGCGAGATGTACGTGGTCGAGCCGCTGGCGAAGCAGATGCTGGCGAAGGACCCGGCGCTCGCGCGCGAGTTCGCGGCCAGGCTCGCCGCCGACTCGGCGTTCGCGAAGAACCCGTGGGCGCGGAACGACTTCTTCTACCGCCGCTCGCCGTGGGCCGACCCCGAGCAGAACCTGCACCCCATCGCCCGCGTCCCGCGCCCGCTGCCCGAGAGCGTGCTCACGCCGCTCGCCGGCGACGCCCCCGCACCGCCGCTGCGCCCCACGCGATAGCGAAAGGGCCCGGGCACGCGCGCGGGCCCGCTTCGCATCACACCAGCGGCTCGATGCGGCGCAGCGGCTCGTGGCGCCGCGCGCGCTCCCAGTCGTCGCGCAGTTCCTCGCGGTGCAGGCTCGCCCACTCCACGACCAGCCCGCGCACGCGTGCCGGCAGGTCGCCGTCGAGCAGGCGCAGCGTCTCGATGTCGAAGCGTCCCGACGTGCCGGCGTAGAAGGCGTGAAAGTGGGGCGTCTCGTGGTCGGCGAAGTACATGCGGATGACGATGCCGAGGAAGCGGCAGATCTCGGGCACGGTGGACTCCGTGCCGGGGGCGGGTTCCTCGGGGGGCGTGACGAAGGGGCCGAGCGGCGCAGGGGCGGACGCGTCGTCGCGGTGCGCCGCGGCGATGCGCGCGCGGTCCGCGAGGTCCGCGGGCACGTCGCCGGTCGCCGCCCAGTAGAGCGCCTCCGGCGCGAGATCCACGTCGCCGGGCCACGACACGGTGCCGGCCTCCACGCGCGCGAGCCGGAAGACCTCCGGATCGAGCAGCGGCGCGAACACGCCATCGAGCGTCGCGAGCGCCGGGACGTCCACGACGCCCTCGCGACCGTCCGCGAAGCGGAGGCGCAGGTGGTGGCGTTCGAGCGGCTGGACCGCGACCAGCGGGGGCGTTCCGTGCTGCATGCCGGCACGGTAACCGCCGCGGCGCGGGCGGCGCCAGACGCTCGCGGCGCCCCCCCCGGACGCCGTCGCGGGCCCCCCGGAAGCGGGCCGGGCCCCGCGCCGCGGCCCGGGGCAACGACTTCCGGCAACCCGGATGACATGCGAAAAACCCGCTATTCATGCGGTCTTTCCGGCAATGTCAGGTGAACGGGGCTGTGGTTTCGGTGGGGCGCGAACTGCTAGGCTCCTCCCGCGTTTCTCCCACCCCTCGAGGCCCTCGCCGGTCCCCACCCATGCGACTCGTCCTGCTTCGACACGGCCCCGCCGGCACGCGTGACCCGCTCACCTGGCCCGACGACCGCGAGCGGCCCCTGACCGAAAAGGGCCTCGCGCGCACGCAGCGCGCCGTCGAGGGCCTGCTGCGGCTCGAGCCCGGAATCTCGCTCGTGCTCTCGAGCCCGCTCAAGCGCTGTGCGCAGACCACCGAGTGCCTGCGCGCGTCGCTCGACGGCGCGGCGCGCGTGCGCTTCACCGAGGCGCTCGCGCCCGGCGGCTCGTGGCGCGACGTCTTCACGGAGTTGGAGGCGCTGGCCGAGACCGCCACGGTCGTGCTCGTCGGGCACGAGCCCGACCTCGGCAAGCTCGCCGGCGTGCTGCTGTTCGGCGCGCCCGCCGCGCTGCCGCTGCGCAAGGCCGGCGCGTGCAGCATCGAGTTCGAGACCCGTCCCGCGCCCGGCAAGGGCCGGCTGCGCTGGTTCCTTCCGCCGCGTTCGCTGCGCCGCTTCGCGCGGCACCGGAGCACCGCATGACGCAGGTCCGCACGTACGGCCAGCACCCGGGGCACTACCCGGGCAAGCTGTTCATCGTCGAGGGCATCGACGGCTCGGGCAAGAGCACGCAGCTCGCGCTGCTCGCGCAGTGGCTGCGCAGCCAGGGCCACCTCGTCGTGCACAGCGAGTGGAACTCCTCGCCGATCGTCCGGCGCACGACCTCGTTCGGCAAGAAGCAGAAGTTGCTGACGCCGACGACGTTCTCGCTCATCCACGCGACCGACTTCTCGGACCGCGTCGAGCGCGACATCGTGCCCGCGCTCAAGGCCGGCGCGATCGTGCTCGCGGACCGCTACGTCTACACCGCCTTCGCGCGCGACGTGGCGCGCGGCGTGAGCCGCGCCTGGGTGCGCTCGCTCTACCGTTTCGCGGTGGTGCCGACGCTCGCCATCTACTTCCGCGTCCCGCTCGAGGTGGCGCTCTACCGCATCCTCTCGGGCCGGCCGAAGCTCAAGTGGTACGAGGCGGGCATGGACCTCGGCCTGCACGGCGACGTGACCGAGTCCTACAAGCTCTTCCAGGGCCGCATCCAGGTCGAATACGAACGCATCGTCGAGGAGTTCGGCCTCGCGACCATGGACGCGACGCAGCCCGTCGAGGTGCAGCAGCGCGCGCTGCGCCAGCTCATCCTGCCGTACGTGCGCGGCGAGAAGCTCGCGGCGCCGCCCCCGGGCGGAACCGTTCCGGCGGCCCCGGCGAGCCGGGAGGTGGCGCGAT
Organism: uncultured bacterium; assembly: GCA_964619155.1. Classification (GTDB taxonomy): domain Bacteria; phylum Eisenbacteria; class RBG-16-71-46; order RBG-16-71-46; family RBG-16-71-46; genus CAIXRL01. The sequence continues at coordinate 919 of CAZUEM010000010.1, read as the reverse complement.
GAGGCGCTTCGCGACGTACGGGGAGGACCTGCCGGGCGTCTCCCTCGAGGATCTCTCGGGCTGGCTGATCGTCGTCGAGGGCACCGACGGCGTCGGCCGCACGACGCACGTGGACCGGCTGCGCCGCCGGCTCGAGGAGATGGGCTACGCGGTGGCCGAGACCGGCCTCACGCGCTCCGACCTCGCGAGCCGCGGCATCCGCCGCGCCAAGCAGGGCAACACGCTCGGCTCGAACGCGTTCAATCTCTTCTACGCGACCGACTTCGCGGACCGGCTCGAGCAGCAGATCATTCCCGCGCTGCGTTCGGGGTTCGTGATGCTCACCGACCGCTACATCTACTCGCTCATCGCGCGCGCGATCGTGCGCGGCGCCGACCCCGACTGGATCAAGCAGGTGTACGCGTTCGCGCTCAAGCCGAGCGCGACGTTTTACCTGCGCATCGAGGTCGAGGACCTCGTGCCGCGCGTGCTCGCCGACGGCGGCGGCTTCGACTACTGGGAGTCCGGCATGGACCTGCCCATGGGCGAGGACCTCTACGACTCGTTCGTGAACTACCAGCGCCGCATCATCCGCGAGCTCGACGACCTGTCGCACGAGTACGCGTTCACCACGATCGACGCGACCCGGAAGGTGGACGACATCTCCGAGGAGCTGTGCGACAAGGTGGCCGCGCTGCTGGCCAGGGGACGGCCCGCGCCGGCGGCGTGATGGCGGGGGCGCCGCACGAGCGGGCGGGCGGTCGCCCGGCCGCGATCGGCCGCGCCGGCCTCGAGTTGCTCCTGCGCAGCGCCACCCTGGCGGCCGCCGCGGTGCGCGTGCGCCGCGGACGCGACCCCGAGGCCGTGCACGACCTGCGCGTCGCCGCCCGCCGGCTCGAGGTCGCGCTGCACGTGTGGGGGCCGGCGGACGGCGGGCCCG
>CAZUEM010000009.1:0-44660 GCA_964619155.1 uncultured bacterium | reverse complement strand
GCGACGCGGCAAGGTAGCGGAGGGGTTCCGGGGTGTCCAACCCGGGAGAACGGCGGCTCAGCGCTCCTCGACGCCCGGCACCGTCACCGGCTTGCCGCGCAGCTCGAGCACGCTCGAGAGGAACCCGGCGGCGGCGAGCTGGACGCCCACCGTCATCGCGGTCGCGCTCGGCACCAGCAGGCGCATCATCACCGCGATGTCGAGGTCGCCGAACGAGCGGCGCGCCCAGATGACGGCCGAGACCGCGACGCCGGCCAGCCCGAGCGCCACGAGCAGGCCGCCGAGCAGCACGGCGCGCTCGAGCGACTTGGCCTTCAGGAACGCCTGGAAGCGGCGGCTCGCGGGCAGCACGCCCTGCGCGGCCGCGTGCTGGTACGCGAGCAGGAACGACAGCACGGTCTGGCTGCCGATCGTGACCATCGCGCCGGCCATCAGCAGCGAGTGGACGTCGAGGCGCACGCCCAGCACCAGCAGCGGGTGCCAGACGATGAGGCCCATGAGCAGCACGCCCAGCGAGAGCAGCGCGAGCCCCGGGTACAGGAACAGCCAGCGCGGGCTGTAGAGCAGCATGAACCGCAGCTGGCGCCAGCCGTCGTGGAACGTGCGCAGGTGCGGCTTCCGGCTGCGGCCGTCGGGCCGCAGGACCGTCGGCACCTCGGCGATGCGCAGCCCCTGCAGGCTGGCCTTGGCGACCATCTCGATCGCGAACTCCATGCCCATCGAGCTCAGGCCGAGCCCGAGGATGGCGTCGCGGCGGCAGCCGCGGATGCCGCAGTTCACGTCGCCGATCGGGGCGCGGAAGAACGTGCGGCCGAGCAGGGTCATGACGGGGTTGCCCGGGAACCGGTGCAGGGGCGGCATGGCGCCGGGCAGGATGCCTCCCCGGAAGCGGTTGCCCATCACGAGGTCGCAGCCCTCGCGCAGCTTCTCGACGAAGCGCGGCAGGCTCGAGACGTCGTAGCTGCCGTCGGAGTCCGCGAGCACCACGAAGCGGCCGCGCGCGGCCATCAGGCCCGCGGTCAGCCCGGTGCCGTAGCCGCGCCGGGGCACCTCGGGGAACCAGTCCACGACGTGGATCACCCGCGCCCCGGCGGCGCGCGCCAGCTCCGGCGAGCCGTCCGTGCTGCCGTTGTCCGCCACCAGCACCTCGCCCTCGAGCCCGTGGGCCTCGAACTGGCGGCGCACCTCCGCGATGCAGCCGGCCACGGTCTCCGCCTCGTTGAGGCACGGAAACAGGAACGTCAGCTCGAGGTCGGAGGGCTGGACGGAGGGAGTGCCGGGCGCGCGCATGCCCGACCATGATGGAGGGCCGTCCGGAGGAGCGTCAAGATTGCGGAATGCACGGTGCGCGCGCGGCCGGCGGCCCTCTCCCGCGCGCGGGCATTCCCTCGCCGCGCGCGATGCGGGTACAATCGCCCGCGGACCCTGCCCTGGAGAGCCCATGAAGACCGTGATCCTCGCGGGTGGCCTCGGCACCCGTTTCGCCGAAGAAACGGACATCCTGCCCAAGCCGATGATCGAGATCGGCGGCCGCCCGATCCTGTGGCACATCATGAAGACCTACGCGCACCACGGGCACCGCGAGTTCGTGGTGGCGCTGGGGTACCGGGGCGACGTGATCAAGCGCTGGTTCCTCGACCACGCCCGCACCGAGAGCGACTTCAAGCTCGACCTCGCGCGCGGCGAGATCACCGAGTACGCGGCCCGGCGCGACGACTTCACGGTCCACCTCATCGACACCGGCCCCTCGACCATGACCGGCGGCCGGCTGCTGCGGCTGGCGCCGCTGCTGCGCGAGGGCACCTTCATGATGACCTACGGCGACGGCGTCTCGGCGGTGGACATCCGCGCCCTGGTCGAGTTCCACCGGCGCCACGGCAGGCTCGCCACGCTCACCGCGGTGCGGCCGCCGGCGCGCTTCGGGCGGCTCGAGTTCGAGGGCGACGCGATCGCGCGCTTCGACGAGAAGCCGCAGCTCGGCGAGGGCTGGATCAACGGCGGCTTCTTCGTGCTCGAGCCCGGCGTCTTCGACTACCTGGACGGCGACGAGAGCGTGTGGGAGCGCGAGCCGCTCGAGCGGCTGGCGGCGGACGGCCAGCTCATGGCCTACCGCTGCGAGGCCTTCTGGCAGTGCATGGACACCCTGCGCGACAAGCGCACGCTCAACCAGTTGTGGACCGACGGGAACGCGCCATGGGCGGTGTGGAAGTGAACGGACCGGCGAAGCAGGCGGACTTCTGGCGGGAGCGCCCGGTGCTCGTGACCGGGGCGACGGGGCTCATCGGCTCGTGGCTCGTGAAGGAGCTGCTCGCGCGCGGCGCGCGCGTCGTGGCCTTCGTGCTCGACGCCGACCCGCACTCCGAGCTGCTGCGCAGCGGCGACCTCGCCCGCTGCCACGTGGTGAACGGCGATCTCGCGGACTTCGCGGCGCTCGAGCGCGGCGTGAACCTCCACGACGTGGACACGGTCTTCCACCTCGGGGCGCAGACGCTCGTCGAGGTGGCCCACCGCTTCCCGCTCGCCACGTTCGAGGCGAACCTGCGCGGCACCTACCACCTCCTCGAGGCCTGCCGCCTGCACGCCTCGCTCGTGAAGCGCGTCGTGGTGGCCTCGAGCGACAAGGCCTACGGGACGCGCACGGACCTGCCCTACCGCGAGGACATGCCGCTCGCCGGCAACCACCCGTACGAGGTCTCCAAGACCTGCACCGACCTGCTCGCCCAGACCTACGGCCACACCTACGGACTGCCGGTCGCGATCGCGCGCTTCGGGAACGTCTTCGGCGGCGGCGACCTCAACTGGAGCCGCATCGTCCCCGAAACCATTCGCGCCCTGCACCGCGGCCAGCGGCCGGTGCTCCGCAGCGACGGCACGTTCATCCGCGACTACGTCTACGTGAAGGACGTCGCGCGCGCGTACCTGCGCATGGCCGAGTGCATGGACCGGCCCGACGTGCGCGGCGAGGCGTTCAACTTCAGCGGCGAGAAGCCCACCTCGGTGCTCGAGCTGGTCGGGGTGATCCGCCGCCTGATGGGCCGCGAGGACGTCGAGCCCGACATCCGCAACACGGCGCGCGGCGAGATCAAGGACCAGTACCTCTCGGCCGCGAAGGCCCGCGAGCGGCTCGGCTGGACGCCGGACTACTCGCTCGAGGCCGGCCTGCGCGAGACCATCGAGTGGTACCGCGCCTACCTGGGCGCCTGAGACGGCGGCCGTGAGCGCGCTCGCCGGGCGGGACGTGCTCGTCACGGGCGGGGCCGGCTTCGTCGGCTCGCGCCTCGCGGCGCGGCTCGCCGGCGAAGGGGCGCGCGTCACCGTTCTCGACCGGCCCGGGGCGCCGGCCGCGGCGCTCGCGCCGGTCGCGGACCGCGTGGCGGTCGTGGCGGCCGACCTCACCGAGCCCGCGGCGCTCGCGGACGCGCTCGCGGCGCTGCGCCCGGAGGTGGTCTTCCACCTCGCCGCGTGGACCGGCGGCCGCGGGCGCGCCGACGACCCGGAGGCGTGGCGGCTCAGCCGGCGCGTCAACCTCGACGGCACCACGAACCTGCTGCTCGCGCTGCTCGCGCGGGACGGCGCCCCGCCGCGCGTCGTCCGCACCGGCACCATGGAGGAGTACGGCGACGGTCCGGTGCCGTTCCGCGAGGACCAGCGCGAGCGGGCCGTGTCGCCCTACTCGGCGAGCGTGGCCGCGGCCACGCAGGCCGCGCACGCGCTCGCCGCGCACCGCGGCCTGCCCCTGGTGACCGTCCGCCCGTCCGTCATCTACGGGCCCGGCCAGGACGAGAGCTTCTTCCTGCCGTCGCTGGTCCGCGCCTGCGTCGAGGGCCGCGAGTTCGCGATGACGGCCGGCACGCAGACCACCGACTACGTGCACGTGGACGACGTCGTCGAGGCGCTGCTGGCCGCGGCCGCGCGCGCGGAGGCCGCGGGCGAAATCGTCAACGCCGGGTCGGGACGCGAGGTCGCGATCCGCGAGGTCGCCGAACGCGTCGCGGCGCTGGCCGGCACGGGCGCGCGGCTGCTCTTCGGGGCCCGGCCCGGCCGCGCGGGCGAGTCGCCGCGCCGCTTCCTCGACGTCGCCAAGGCGCAGCGGCTGCTCGGCTGGCGCGCCCGCGTCGGGCTCGACGAGGGCCTGCGCGGGATGATCGCGGCCGCGCGCGCGGGCCGCTGAGGCCCGGCGCGGCCGGCGGCGCTACTTCAGCCTCGCCAGCGCGTCGATCAGGATCTGCGCGGCGTCGGTGCCGGCGCGGCGCTGCGCCTCGGCGGTCGAGGCCCCGAGGTGCGGCAGCGGCAGGAAGTTCGGCAGCGCCAGCAGCGGGTGGTCCGCCGGCGGCGGCTCGGCCGCGAACACGTCGGAGGCCGCCGCGCGGATCGTGCCGGCGGCGAGCGCGTCGCGCAGCGCCGCCTCGTCCACGACGCCGCCGCGGGAGCAGTTCACCAGCACCGCGTCCTTTTTCATCAGGCCCAGCTCGCGCGCGCCGATCGAGTTCCGCGTGCCCTCCTGCAGCGGCACGTGCAGGGTGAGGACGTCGGCGTTGCGGAAGAGGTCGTCGCGCGGCGCCTCGCGCACCCAGCCGAAGCCCTCCGAGGTCGTGCCGAAGCGCGGGTCGTGCGCGATCACCGGCATGTCGAACGCGCGCGCGCGCGTCGCCACCTCGCGGCCGATGCGCCCGAAGCCGAGGATGCCGAGCGTGCGGCCCGACAGCTCGCGGCCCTGGTACTTCGACTTCTCCCACACCCCGCGGCGCAGGTCGTTCGCGGCCGGGACGACGTGGCGCTCGAGCGCGAGCAGCAGGCCGAAGACCAGTTCGGCCACCGACACCGAATTCGCGTTCGGGGTGTTGAAGACGCGCACGCCGCGCGCCTCGGCGGCGGCGCGGTCCACGTTGTCGAGGCCGGTGCCCGCGCGCACCACCACGCGCAGCGCGGGGCTGTCGCGGAGCACGTCGCCCGTCACCTTCGTGGCGCCGCGCACGACGAGCCCGCTCGCGCCGGCGAGCGCCGCCACGAGGTCGGCGCCCTTGAGCGCGTTGCCCTCGACCACCTCGTGGCCGGCCGCACGCAGCATCGCGATCGCCGCCGGGTCCACCCGGTCGCAGGCCAGGATCCTCACGCCGCCTCCCACGCGCGGCGCGCCGCCTCGACCGCGCCCCCGGCGGGCCGGCCGGCGGCGTTCACGCACTCCTCGAGCGCGCCGAGCACGACGTAGATGTCCGACAGGTCGTAGGAGCCCATGTGGCCGATGCGGAGCATCCGGCCCTTCATGTGGTCCTGCCCGCCCGCGACCGTGATGCCGTGGACCTCGCGCAGGCGCTTCACGGCCGCCGCGGCGTCCACGCCCTCCGGCGGCACGATCGCGGTGACGCCGTGCGCGGGGCTCTTCGAGAACAGCGAGAACCCGAGCGCGCGCGCCCCCGCCTGCGTCGCGGCCGCGAGCCGGGCGTGGCGGCGGTGGACGGCGTCGAGGCCCTCCTCCTTCATCATCGCGAGCGCCTCGCCCACCGCGTACGTGAGGCTCACCGCCGGCGTGAAGGCGGTCTCGCCGGCGGGCAGGTTCTTGCGGGCCTTGCGCAGGTCCCAGTAGAAGCGCGGCAGCCGCTCGCCCTCGATCGCGTCGAGCGCCCACGGGGCGAGGCTCACGGTCGCGATGCCGGGCGGGCACATGAGGCCCTTCTGCGAGCCCGTGACCACGACGTCCACGCCCCAGGCGTCCTGCTCGAGCGGATGGACGCCGACGCCGGTGATGGCGTCCACGACCAGCCGCCGGCCGCGCGCGCGCGTCACCGCGGCGAGAGCCTTCACGTCGTGCAGCGTCGCGGTCGACGTCTCGCTCTGGGTCGCGAAGACCGCGGCGATCGCGGGGTCGGCGTCGAGCCGCCTCGCCACCTCGTCCGGGTCCACCGCGTGGCCCCACGGCACGTCGATCGCTTCGTGGGCGACGCCGTAGGCCTTGCACAGGTTCGCCCAGCGCTCGCCGAACTTGCCGCCGACGACGACGAGCGCGCGGTCCCCCGGCGCGAGCAGGTTCACCACGCAGGCCTCCATGGCGCCCGTGCCGGACGCCGCCAGCATGAGCACCTCGCCCTCGGTGCGGTGCAGCCACTTCAGGTCGGCGCTCACGCTCTTGACGACGGCGCGGAACGCGTCGGTGCGGTGGTGCGGCGGCACCTGCGAGAGCGCGCGCAGGATGCGCACGGGGATCTCGACCGGTCCGGGCGTGAACAGGCGCGGGCGCGTGCTGGTGCGGACCGGGGCGGCGGGGTTCGTCGCGGTCATGGAAGCGGGTCCCTCTCGGTTCGGTTCAGTGGGCGTAGGTCGCGGCCGGGTCGCCCGGGGCGGCGGGGTCGCCGGGGGCGGCGGGCTCCGCGGGGGGCGTCGCGCGCTCGAGCGCGTGCTCGAGCACCTGGTCCATCGTCTCGACGAAGACGAACGACAGGTCCGCGCGCACCTCCTCGGGGATCTCGGTGAAGTCCTTCTCGTTCGCCTTCGGCACCAGCACGGTCTTGATGCCGGCGCGGCGCGCGGCCACGACCTTCTCGTTGAGGCCGCCGATCGGCAGCACCGTGCCGCGCAGCGTGATCTCGCCGGTCATGGCCACGTCGGCGCGGGTCGGCGCGCCCGTCAGCGCCGAGACCAGCGCGGTCGCGATCGTGATGCCCGCCGACGGCCCGTCCTTCGGCATCGCGCCCTCGGGCACGTGCACGTGGACGTCGATGTCGCGGTGGAACCAGCGGTCGAGCCCGAGCTGCGCGGCGCGCGCGCGGGCGTAGCTCATCGCCGCCTGCCCGGACTCGCGCATCACGTCGCCGAGCTTGCCGGTCAGCAGCAGGTCGCCCTTGCCGGGCAGGATGCTGGCCTCGATGGTGAGCAGGTCGCCCCCCGTCTCGGTCCAGGCGAGCCCGTTCGCGACGCCGATGCGCGAGGTGCGCTCGACCGACGAGTCCATCCAGCGGCGCGGCCCCAGCATCTTCGCGAGGTCGGCGGCGCGCAGGACGACGCGCTTCTTGAGCGCCCCCCCGGCCTTCTTCTTCGCGACCTTGCGGCACAGCGAGGAGATCTCGCGCTCGAGGTTGCGCACGCCCGCCTCGCGCGTGTAGCCGTTGACCACCTCGCGCAGCGCGTCGTCGTCGATGGCGAGGTCGCCCGGCTCCAGCCCGGCGGCCGCCAGCTGCTTGGGCACCAGGAAGCGCTTCGCGATCTCGACCTTCTCGGTCTCGAGGTAGCCGGGCAGGCGGATCACCTCCATGCGGTCCACGAGCGCGGGCGGGATGGTGTAGAGCGAGTTCGCGGTGCAGATGAACATGACCTGCGAGAGGTCGAAGTCCACCTCGAGGTAGTGGTCCTGGAACGTGTGGTTCTGCTCGGGGTCGAGCACCTCGAGCAGCGCCGCGGCCGGGTCGCCGCGCCAGTCGGCGCCGAGCTTGTCGATCTCGTCGAGCAGGAACACCGGGTTGCGGCTGCCCGCCCGGCGCAGGCTCTGCAGGATGCGGCCGGGCATGGAGCCGATGTAGGTGCGCCGGTGGCCGCGGATCTCGGCCTCGTCGCGTACGCCGCCGAGCGCCACGCGCACGAAGCGGCGCCCGAGCGCGCGGGCGATGGACTTGCCGAGCGAGGTCTTGCCCACGCCGGGCGGGCCGGCGAAGCACAGGATGGGCGCCTTGTTCTGACGCGTCAGCTTGAGCACCGACAGGTACTCGACGATGCGCTCCTTGACCTTCTTGAGGCCGAAGTGGTCCTCGTCGAGCACCTGCTCGACGTTGGCGATGTCCAGGTTGTCCTTCGTCGCGCGGCGCCACGGCAGGCTCACCAGCCAGTCCACGTAGCCGCGCACGACCGTGGCCTCCGGCGACATGAAGCTCATGCGCGTCAGGCGGTCGAGCTCCTTCGTCGCCCGCGCGCGCACCTCGCGCGGCATCTTCGCCTTGCGGATGGCCTCGCCCAGCTCCTCGAGCTCGCTCGCGAACTCGTTCTGGTGCCCGAGTTCCTTGCGGATCGCCTTGAGCTGCTCGTTGAGGTAGAACTCCTTCTGGTTCCTGTGCACCTGGGAGCGGACCTGTCCCTCGATCTTGCGCTCGAGCCGGACGATCTCGAGTTCGCTGGCGAGCGTCTCCGAGAGCAGGCGCAGCCGCGCCAGCGTGCCGTTCGCCTCGAGCAGGCGCTGCTTGACCGGCACCTTGACCAGCAGGTGCGAGGCGATCGTGAGCGTGAGCTGCACCGGGTCGGTGAGCGCGGCGGTCGTGGCGAGCACCTCGTCGGGGATGCGGCGGTTGAGGTGGACGTAGTCCTGGAAGCGCTGCAGGGCGTTCCGCTGCAGCGCCTCGACCTCGGGTCCCGGCGCGACCGAGTCGTCGAGCAGGGCGACCTGCACGGTGTAGAAGTCGTTCGACCACTGGAAGCGCTCGGCCTGCGCGCGCACGAGGCCCTCGACCAGCACCCGCATGCTGCCGTCCGGCAGGCGGAACAGCTGCAGCACCCGGACGACCGTGCCGACCTTGTGCAGTTCGTCGTGCTGCGGGTCGGCGACCTCGCTGCGGCGCTGCGCGGTCACGAACAGCACCCGGTCGCGCGCCACGGCCTTCTCGATCGCGTTGATGGACGGCAGCCGGCCGACGAGCAGCGGGATGGTCATGAACGGGAAGACGACCACGTCGCGCAGCGGCAGCAGCGGCAGGCGGTCCGAGAACGTGAACGTCTCGTCGCCGCGCTCCACGCGCAGGGTGACCGCCGGCCCGGCCGCCGCGCGACCGCCCGCGGCCTTCCGTCCTTCCGCGACGCGGGTCGCGGACCGCCTGCTCTTCGCCTTGGTGGCCAATGGGCCTCCCTCGAAAACGGAACCGGGCCGGTCGCGAAGGCGGCCGGCCCGGTGACGACACCGCGCGTCCGGGGCGCGAGGCCCCGCGCGGTCAGGCTTCCTTGCGACGCTTCTCGCGCTCGCCGCGGAACGTGAGGAGCGGCGGCGCGTGATTCTGGATGCATTCCTTCGAGATCGTGCAGCCGATGACGTCCGACCGCGAAGGGATGTCGTACATCACTTCCAGCATGGCTTCTTCGATGACCGCGCGCAAGCCCCGCGCGCCGGTGCCGCGCTGGATGGCCATGGCCGCGATCGCGCGCAGGGCGTCCTCGGTGAAGTCGAGCTTGACGCCCTCCATCTCGAGGAACTTGGCGTACTGCTTGGTGATCGCGTTCTTGGGCTCGGTGAGGATGCGCACGAGCGCCTCCTCGTCCAGCGACTCGAGCGTGCCGAGCACGGGCAGGCGGCCGACCAGCTCGGGGATGAGCCCGTAGCGGAGCAGGTCCTCGGGCTCGACCAGCGACATGAGCTCGCCGGCGTTGCGCTGCTTCTTGCTCTTGATGTCCGCGCCGAAGCCCAGGACCTTCTGGCCCACGCGCCGCTCGACGACCTTGTCGAGGCCCTCGAACGCGCCGCCGCAGATGAACAGGATGTCCTTGGTGTTGACCTCGATGTACTTCTGCTGCGGGTGCTTGCGGCCGCCCTGCGGCGGGACGTTCGCGACGGTGCCCTCGAGGATCTTGAGCAGCGCCTGCTGCACGCCCTCGCCCGACACGTCGCGGGTGATGCTCGGGTTCTCGCTCTTGCGCGAGATCTTGTCGATCTCGTCGATGTAGACGATGCCGTGCTCGGCGTTGACCAGGTTGAAGTCCGCGGACTGCAGCAGCCGCACGAGGATGTTCTCGACGTCCTCGCCGACGTACCCGGCCTCGGTCAGGCTGGTGGCGTCCACGATCGCGAACGGCACCTTGAGCACCTTGGCGAGCGTGCGCGCGAGCAGCGTCTTGCCGGTGCCCGTCGGGCCGATGAGCAGGATGTTCGACTTCTCGAGCTCGACCTCGTTCGCCCCGCCCGGCGAGTAGATCCGCTTGTAGTGGTTGTAGACCGCGACCGCGAGCGTCTTCTTCGCGCGGTTCTGGCCGACGACGTAGTCGTCGAGGATCCGCTTGATCTCGGACGGCTTGGGCAGCTGGCCGGTGGCCGACGGCTGCTCGCGCTCGATCTCACCCTCGAGGATGTCGTTGCACAGCTTCACGCACTCGCTGCAGATGTAGACCGACGGCCCCGAGACCAGGCGGGCGACTTCGTCCTGGCCGCGGCCGCAGAACGAGCAGCGGATGGGGTGAGGCGTGGCGATGCGCTTCTTCATGAGGTCCGTCCCCGAGCCTGCCCTGGGAGTCGCGAGGCGGCCGCCGGCGGCGGCCGCCCGAGGGATCGCTACTTGCGCTTCTCGATGATCTCGTCGATGAGGCCGTACGTCTTCGCTTCCTCGGCGCTCATCCAGTTGTTGCGGTCGCAGTCCTTCACGATCTTGTCGAACGGCTGGCCGGTGTGCTTCGCGAGGATGCCGTAGAGGCTGTCGCGCATCTTGGCCATCTCGCGCGAGTACAGCTCGATGTCGGTGTACTGGCCCTGCGTGCCGCCGAGCGGCTGGTGGATCATGACGCGGGCGTTCGGCAGCGCGTAGCGCTTGCCCGTCGTGCCGGCGGCCAGCAGCACCGAGGCCATGCTGGCGGCGACGCCGAGGCACAGCGTCGAGACCTGCGGCTTCACGAACTGCATGGTGTCGTAGATCGCCATGCCGGCCGAGATCATGCCGCCGGGGCTCTGGATGTAGAGGTTGATCTCGCGGTCGGGATCCTCGGCCTCGAGGAAGATCATCTGCGCGACCACCAGGTTCGCGACCGTGTCGTCGATCGGGGTCCCGATGAAGATGATGCGGTCCTTCAGCAACCGCGAAAAAATGTCGTAGGCGCGTTCACCGCGGCCGGTCTGCTCGACGACGATCGGTACGAGACCCATCCCGTTGGACCCTTCCCTTTCCCGAATCCGTTCCCGCGGGCGGCTCGCGCCGGCCCGCCGATGTCCTGTCCGCCCCTAGCGCGCCGCCGCCGGCTCCGGAGCCCGCAGGGGCTCCTCGCGCAGCTGCGCCGCCTCGATCACCCGGTCCATCGCCTTTCGCTCGACGATCGTCTCGCCGAGCGACCGGCGACGATCCGCCGACTGGTACCGCGCCCGGATCCGCGACGCCTGCCGCGGGTCCGCCGCGCACATCCGCTCGATGTCCGCCGCGATCTCCTCGTCGGACACCGCGAGCGACTCCTGCCGGGCGATGCCCGACAGGAGCAGCTCGCGACGCAGCGACCGCTCCACGCCGGGGCGGTAGTGCTCGTCGAGCTGCTTCACCAGATCCTCGCCGACCTCGCGCCCCCCGGTCTGCTCGCGCACCACCTGCTGGAGCATGTACTCCACCAGGCGCTCCGAGAGCTCGAACGGGTTGCGGCGGACCAGCTCCTCCACGGCCTGCCCCTCGAGCTCGCGCCGCACCCGCCCGGCGTCCTCGCCCTCGAGGTTCTGCCGCACGCGGTCGCGGAGCTCGCCCAGGGAGCCCAGCCTGAACAATTCCCTCGCGAAGTTATCGTCCAGGTCCCGCAGCTTCTTCTCCTGGATTTTGCGGATGGAGAGCACGTAACGGACGGCCTTCCCGGCCAGTTCCGCCTGCCGGTAGTCGGCCGGGTAGTTCACCGTGAGGGTGCGCTCCTGGCCCGCCGCGGCGCCGGCGAGCCCCGCCTCGAGGTCGGGCAGCAGATCCGGGGCGCCGAGCTGGATGCGGGTGTTCTTGGCCCGCGTGTTGGCCAGCCGGCGGCCGTTGGCGTCGAGCCGCTGCGAGTCGAGCAGGACGATGTCGCCCTGGCCCGCCGGCCGGTCCACGTCCACGAAGACCGCCGACTGCTCGCGCAGGTCCTCGAGCATCGCGTCCACCTCGGCGTCGCCGAAGACGCGCGCGCGGCGCACGAGCGGCAGGCCCTTCCAGTCCTTCACCTCGACCTGCGGGGCCACGTCCACGACCGCCTCGAAGGAGAGCGGCTGGCCCGGCGTGAACTTCACGTTCGAGACCGTGGGCGGCACGACCGGCGAGAGGTTGGCCTCCGCCATCGCGGCGCTCGTCGCCTCGGGCAGGACGGACTCGAGGAACTCCTGCTCGATGTACGAGGCGAAGTCCGCGCGCACGCGCTCGAGCGGCACCTTGCCCTTGCGGAAGCCGGGCATGGAGACGCGCTTCTGGAGCGTGCGGGCGACCTCGCCCATGCGCGCCTCGACGTCCTCGACGGGGATCTCGACGGTGATCGTGTGCTGCCAGCTGCCGGATTCGCGAACGGTGTGCTTCATCGGGAAGTGCGACCTCGGGTCGTGTTCGGGAGGGGGCGCCGGGCCCCCGGACGGGTTTGCGAGAGGGGGGATTCGAACCCCCACGAGTTTCCCCACCGGAACCTAAATCCGGCGCGTCTGCCAGTTCCGCCACTCTCGCGCCCGGGCTGCGGCTCGCCCGGCGCGGCACCGGGACCCGGCCGGCCGTGCGAAGCCGAGGTCGGGGCGACGGGTGGCCTCGAAGGAGTCACTACGCGCTGAAACGCGCGGCAGCATAGCACAGCCCCCCGGACCGTCTCACCGGCGGCGCCGCCGGGGGGCCGAGTGTTCCAGAACGGCACTGCCCCGGCGTTCAGGCCCCGTACTTGTCGAGCCGTCCCGCGTTGGCGAGCAGCACCGCCATGAGGTCCTTGCTGGCCAGGTTCGCGAAGCTGCCGCCGCGGCAATGCTTCTCGTGGAAGCGCGGGAACCCGTCGGCGAAGCACCACCTGCCGTGGACGAGCGCCGGCACCGGGTGCCACGAGTGGCCCTTCATGAGCGTCGGGGTCGAGTGGTCGCCCGTGACGCACAGCACGTCGGGCCCGAGCTCGAGGAGCTTCGGCAGCGCCGCGTCGGCGGCCTCGATGACGGCGACCTTGGCGGCGAAGTCGCCGTCCTCGCCCGCCATGTCCGTGCCCTTGACGTGCAGGAAGAAGAAGTCGAACTCGGACCACTTCGACTTCGCCAGCTCGATGGCCTCGGCCGCGCCCTCGCCCGGCGGCACGAACAGGCTCATGCCGGCCAGCTGGGCCACGCCGCGGTACATCGGGTAGGCGGCGATCGCGGCGGCCCGCAGGCCGAAGCGCTCGCGGTAGCCCGGGAAGTGCGGCCGCGCCGAGAAGCCCCGCGCGAGCGCGCCGTTCGCGGGCGACTCGCCCCTCAGCACCTCGCCCACGCGCTTCACGAACGCGTCCGCGATGCGCGCCGTCTTCTCGTTCGCCGCGCCGGGCGCGAGCACCGCCGCCGCCGGGATGGGCTTGCCCTCCTTGTGCGGGTCGGCGTCGCCCACCTCGCCGCCGAGTCCGGGCCCGCGCAGCACCGCCACGAAGCGGTGGCCCTTGCCGGCCTGCAGCACCACGTCCACGTCCTCGAAGCGCGCGGCCGACTGCTTCAGCTTCCCGACCAGTTCCGCGCACTTCTCGCTCGGAATGCGGCCGGCGCGCCGGTCGGTGACGACGCCGGCGTCGTCGATCGTGCAGAAGTTGGCGCGCGCCGCGACGTCGCCGGGCCGCAACTCGATCCCCGCGCCGAGCGCCTCGAGCACGCCGCGCCCGACCTGCGTTTCGACCGGGTCGTACCCGAAGAGCGCGAGGTGGCCGGGGCCGCTGCCCGGGGTGACACCCGGCTGCACCGGCAGCACGCGCCCGAGCGCGGCCGAAGGCGCGAGCGCGTCGAGGTTCGGGGTGCGCGCCGCCTCGAGCGGCGTGCGCATGCCCTGCCCCGGGTTCGGCAGGTCGCCGAGGCCGTCGAGCACGAGCAGGACGATCTTCGTGGCGCCGGGCACCACGAGCGATTCGAGCACGGAGTTCTTCACGTCGGTTCTCCTCGATCACGAAGCGCGCGGCGCGGCCGCGCGCGGGGTCTGTTGCCGCCGCCTAATGACCGGGCACGCTGCCGTACGCGGTCCACCATTGCCAGACGCGGGGCACGAAGCGCCCCGACTTCACCGCCGGGTCGTCCGCGAGCAGCTTCCGCGTCGCGGCCGTGTCCGCCGCGAACACGAGCAGCCCGCGCGTCTCGCCCAGGCCTTCGATCGAGCCGCCGAGCACGAGCCGGCCCTCGCGCCGCAGCTTCCCGGTGTGCTTCACGTGGCCCTCGAGCACGCGCTTCACCTTCGCGTTCCAGTTGGAGGTGTACGCGGGGCCGCGCTGCAGCAGGACGAGCGAGAAGGTCACCATCGAGTCGCGCCCCTGCGGGTCCGCGGCCTTGCGGGCCCTGTAGTCGTCGCCGATGCCGGCGTCGGCGATCCAGCGGCGCGTCTCGCAGCGCAGCCGGCCCGCGCGCACCGCGGGGTCGCCCTCGAGGAGCGCCGGCACGTCGGCGAGCGAATCCACGCGCCACACGAAGATGCCGCGCAGCACGGGGTCGCCCCCGCACGGCCCGGCCGCTACGAGGCGTCCCGCCTCCCACATCGCCCGGATGTTCGCCATGTGCCCGGCCTGGAGCGAATCGGTGCGCGGCGTGCGCTCCGGCGTCCAGGCGGGGCCGCGCCAGAGCAGCCCGAGCGCGTAGCGCTCGGTGGCCGGGTCCGGGTCGCCGGCGGCGGCGGGCGGGGCCGCCGCGGCCGGGAGGGCGAGCAGCGGGACGGCGAGCGCGAGGGCGGTCCACTTCCGCATCCGGGCGGTCCTCCTTCAGAGGGGTCGGCGGGGAACGGGCCGCGACACTAGCACGCGGGGACCGCCCGCCGAACCGGCGGCGCCTCCGCCGGGCCGGGGGCGCCGCTTGTTCGGGCCCGCGCCGCTGCACTAGGGTGCGCGCCTTCCGCGCGCGGGGCGCGGTCCCCCACGCAGGAGGTCCCCATGTCGATCCGGAGCGTCGGCGTCGTCGGCTGCGGCCTGATGGGCGCCGGCATCGCGCAGGTGAGCGCCCAGGCCGGTTTCCCGACGGTCGTGCGCGAAGTCTCGGCCAACGCGCTCGAGAAGGGGCTCGGCTCGATCCGGCGCTTCCTCGACGAGGGCGTCGCGAAGGGCAAGGTGACCGCGGGCGACGCGGCCCGGGCGCTCGCGAACCTGTCCGGCACCACCGACTTCGGCGCCCTCGCCGGCTGCGACCTCGTGATCGAGGCCGCGCCCGAGAACCTCGCGCTCAAGCGCGAGCTGTTCTCCTCGCTCGACCAGCGCTGCGCCGCGACGGCGATCCTCGCCTCCAACACCTCGAGCCTGTCGATCACCGAACTGGCGTCGTTCACGAAGCGGCCCGCGCGGGTGATCGGGCTGCACTTCTTCAACCCTGTCCCGCTCATGAAGCTGGTCGAGGTGGTGCGCACCGTGCACACCGGCGCGGACGTGCTGGCCGGGGTCAACGCCTGGGTGCTGGCGACCGGCAAGACGGCGGTCTCGTGCGGCGACTCGACGGGCTTCGTCGTGAACCGGCTCCTGATCCCCTACCTGCTCGACGCCATCCGCGCCTTCGAGCAGGGGCTCGCGAGCCGCGACGACCTCGACGCGGCGATGAAGCTGGGTTGCGGCCACCCGATGGGCCCGCTGCTGCTCGCCGACTACGTCGGGCTCGACACCACGTACTTCATCTCCGAGATCATGTTCGACGAGTTCAAGGAACCGCGCTTCGCGGCGCCGCCGCTCCTCAAGCGCATGGTCCTCGCGGGCCTGCACGGCCGCAAGACCGGCCGCGGCTTCTACGACTGGAGCGCGAACCCGCCCGCGTGAGCGGCGGGGCGCGAGCGGGAGCGGTGCGCGGGGCGGAACGGAACGCGGCGGCGGACGCGCGGCGGCTGGCGGGGTTCTTCCGCGGCGCCGAGGCGCGGCTGTGGGCGGACCTCGCCGAATCGGGCGCCGTGCCCGCCGGCCGCGGGGCGGCCGCCCGCGCCGAGTGGGAATGCGTCGCGCTTCACGCCTGCCTGCGCGGGCTGGTCGCGGCCGGCGGATTCGGCGAGCGCACGGCCGATGCCGTGGACGCCTTCCACGCCGCGGTGCTCGGGGCCTGGTCGGGCGAGTCGGGCGCGGAGGCGCCCGCGGCCCGCCGCGCCCGCCTGCTCGCGCGCTACGAGGAGTACGGTGCGCTCGCGCGCGGCCTCGAGGCCTCGGGCGCCGGGCGCGTCGCCGCGGCGATCGTCGCCGCGGCCGCCGCGCGCGCCGGCGCGGGCGAGCCGCTCGCCGGTCACTTCGCGGCGCTGCACGAATCGCTGGCCGAGGGCGCGGCCGCGTTCCTCGGCGCGGGGCCCGGCGCGTGATCGCGCACCCGCCGCTCGAGCCGCTGCGCGCGGCGCTCGGGACGCTCGGGCGCGCCGGGGTCCCGCACGCGCTCGGGGGCAGCGGGCTGTGCGCCGCGCTCGGACTCGTGGACCGCGTGAACGACTGGGACGTGACGTGCGAGGCCGGCCTCGCGACGCTCGAGGCGCTCTTCGCCGGCGAGCCGTCGGTGTCGTTCGGCAACAGCGGCTGCCACGCGGACCACAAGCTCGTCCTGCGCGGCGGCGAGATCGAGCTGATCGCGCGCTTCGCGTTCTTCGCCGAAGGCGGCCTCGTGCGCATCCCGACGCGCGTCTCCCGCGCGTGGAACGGCGTCCCGGTCGGGAGCCCCGAGGCGTGGGCGGTCGCCTACGCGCTCCTGGGCGCGTACGACGACGAAGCGCACCGCGAACGCCGGCGCGCGCGCGCGGAGGCGCTCTTCGCCTGGCTCGGGGCCCACGGCGCCGACGCGGAGACGGTGCGCGAACTGCTCGCGCAGCCATTGCCCGGCCCGCTCGCGGCGCGGCTCGCCGCGCTGCCGGTCGCGCGGGCGGGCTGACTCAGGCGTTCTCGACGGCGAGGCGCTTCAGGGTGTCCTCGTTCAGCGAGTACGTGTACACGTCGGTCGCCGTGCGCCGCGCGCCGAGCCGCTCGTAGAAGCCGATGGACGGCTCGTTCCAGTCGAGCACGTGCCAGTCCACGCGCGCGTGGCCGCGCTCGACCGCGAGGCGCACGACCGCCGCGAACAGCGCCCGCCCGGTGCCGCGGCCGCGTTCGGCCTCCTCGACGAACAGGTCCTCGAGCCACAGCATCGTGCGGGTGCGGAACGAGGACATCGTCGGGTAGAAGAGCGCGTAGCCCACCAGCCGGCCCTCGCGCTCGGCGACCAGCGCCTCGCCCACCGGCCGCGCCCCGAACAGCATCTCGCCGAGCTGCTCGCGCGTGCCGGTCACGTACTCGGTCCAGCGCTCGTACTCGGCGAGGCCCCAGAGCAGTTCCCAGAGCCGCGGCAGGTCTTCGCGGAGGGCGAAGCGGACGCGCACGGAGCCGCTCACTCGCCGATCACCTTGACGAGCACGCGCTTCCTGCGGCGCCCGTCGAACTCGCCGTAGAAGACCTGCTCCCACGGGCCGAAGTCGAGCCGGCCGTCCGTGACCGCGAGGACGACCTCGCGCCCCATCACCTGGCGCTTCAGGTGCGCGTCGGCGTTGTCCTCGCCGGTGTCGTTGTGGCGGTACTGCGAGACCGGCGCGTGCGGGGCGAGCTTCTCGAGCCACGCGTCGTAGTCGTGGTGCAGGCCCGGCTCGTCGTCGTTGACGAAGACGCTCGCCGAGATGTGCATGGCGTTCACCAGCACGAGGCCTTCCTTCACGCCCGACTCGCGGACGCAGCGCTCGACGTCGGGGGTGATGTTCACGAACGCCCGCCTCGCCGGGACGTTCATCCACAGGTACTCGGTGCGGGACTTCATGCGCCCGAAGTTAGCACGTCGGCCCGCCTCCGGCTTTGGCCGGGGCGCGGAGGCTCTGCTACCGTGCCGGCCGCGCGCGCCGCGCCGCGGCCGCGCGCACCGCGCACCATCACCCGGGGCCCCGCATGCCGCTTCCCGACGTCGTGATCGTCTCCGGCGCCCGCACGCCGATGGCCGAGTGGATCGGCGGCAAGCGCGGCGACGGGCTTCCCGGCGGCGCGCTGGCCCCGGTGTCGGCGCTCGACCTCGGCGCCGTCGCGGCCCGCGCGGCGATCGCGCGCGCGGGCGTCCCGGCGGAGCGCTTCGACCACTGCGTCGTGGGCAACGCCCTGCAGACCTCGGGCGACGCGCTCTACGGCGCGCGCCACATCGCGCTCGAGGCCGGGCTGCCGGTCGAGTGCCCGGCGCTCACCGTGAACCGGCTGTGCGGCTCGGGGCTGCAGAGCGTCGCATCCGCCGCGCAGATGCTGCGGCTCGGCGAGGCCGCCTGGGTGCTCGCGGGCGGCACGGAGAACATGAGCCAGGCGCCGCACGTGCTGCGCGGCGCGCGCGCGGGGCTGCGCTTCGGGACCTCTCCCGCGCTCGAGGACTCGCTGTTCGTCGCGCTCAAGGACACGCGCTGCGACCTCGTGATGGCGCAGACCAGCGACAACCTCGCCCGCCGGTACGGCATCACGCGCGAGGAGCAGGACCGCTACGCGCTGCGCTCGCACGAACTGGCGAACGCCGCGACGGCCGGCGGCCGCTTCGCCGAGGAGATCGTCCCGGTCGAGGTGAAGGCCGGGCGGAAGACGGCCGTCGTGGACCGCGACGACCACCTCTTCCCCGCCACCTCGCTCGAGAAGCTCGCGGCGCTGCCCGCGGCGTTCGGCCCGGACTCGTTCGTCACGGCCGGCAACGCGAGCGGCATCGTGGACGGCGCCGCCGCCGTGGTGGTGACCACGCCCGCGAACGCCGCGACCGAGGGCGCACCGCCGCTCGCCTTCGTGCGCGGCTGGGCCGCGGCCGGCGTGGACCCCGCGCACATGGGAATCGGCCCCGCGCCGGCGATCCGCGCGCTGCTGGCGCGCGCCGGCCTCGCGCTCGAGGCCGTGGACCTGTTCGAAATCAACGAGGCGTTCGCCGGGCAATACCTCGCGGTCGAGAAGGAGCTGGGCCTCGACCGCGCGAAGGTGAACGTCAACGGCGGCGCGATCGGCCTCGGCCATCCGCTCGGCGCCACCGGCACCCGGCTCGTCTACACCCTGCTCCTCGAGCTGCGCCGGCGGAACCTGCGCTTCGGCGTGGCCGCCGCGTGCATCGGCGGCGGGCAGGGCATGGCCGTGCTGATCGAGAAGGCGTAGCCCCGTCACTCACGCAGTCCCGGAGTCCCCATGACCGACACCAAGGCCACCTGGAGCTATCCGCGGGCGTTCTGGTTCGCGAACCTGTCCGAGCTCTGCGAGCGGGCCGCGTACTACGGCACGTTCATCGCGCTGCGCACGTACCTGCTGCGCGTCGTCGGCCTCGACGACGTGCAGGCCGGCATCGTGGCCGGGCTCTTCGGCGCGCTCATCTACCTGTTCCCGTTCTTCACCGGCGCGCTCTCCGACCGCATGGGCTTCCGCAACGCGCTGCTGCTCGCGTTCGGGCTGCTCGCGGCCGGGTACGCCTCGCTCGGGCGCTTCCACGACTTCTGGCCCGTCATGGGCGCGCTGCTGCTGGTCGTGATCGGCGGCTCGTTCATCAAGCCCGCGATCACCGGCACCGCGTCGCGCTCCTCGAACGAGGCCAACCGGGCGCGCGCGTTCAGCATCTTCTACATGATGGTCAACATCGGCTCGTTCACGGGCAAGACCATCGTGGCGCCGATCCGCATCGAGATGGGCGTCGGCAACGTGCCCTACTTCTCGGCCGCCGCCGCGCTGATCGGCTTCCTGGTCATCGCGTTCTTCTTCTTCCCGAAGGAGGACGGGCACGAGCGGCCGCGCAGCATGGCCGAGACCCTGCGCGGCATGCTGACCGTGATGAGCAACCTGCGCTTCACGGCGCTCATCCTCATCACCGCGGGGTTCTGGGCCATCCAGGGCCAGCTCTACGCCTCGATGCCGGACTACGTGATCCGCATGGCCGGCGAGACGTACAAGCCCGAGTGGTACGCGAACGTCAACCCGCTGGTCGTCGTCTCGTGCGTGCTCTGGGTCACGCAGATGGTGCGCACGTGGTCGCCCGCGGTCTCCATCACGGTGGCGATGACGCTGATCCCGCTCTCGTCGCTGGCCATGGCGGCCTCGCACCTATTCGCGGGCAACGTGAACGTGCTCGGCGCCTCGGTGCACCCGATCACGCTCATGATGGTCGTGGGCATCGCGATCCAGGGCTTCGCCGAGTGCTTCCTGTCGCCGAAGTACCTCGAGTTCGCCTCGAAGCAGGCGCCTCCGGGACGCGAGGGCCTCTACCTCGGCTACGCGCACATGAACACGTTCTTCGCCTGGCTCTTCGGCTTCATCTTCGCCGGCTACCTGCTCAAGGCGTTCTGCCCCGACCCGGGCACGCTCCCGGCGGCCGTGCAGGCCCAGCACGCGGCGTGGCTGGCCGGGCAGGCCGCGATGCCCGAGGCCTACGCGCGCGCGCACTACCTCT
Organism: uncultured bacterium; assembly: GCA_964619155.1. Lineage (GTDB taxonomy): Bacteria > Eisenbacteria > RBG-16-71-46 > RBG-16-71-46 > RBG-16-71-46 > CAIXRL01. Next base: position 24,457 of record CAZUEM010000009.1, on the reverse strand, counting down.
GGTACGCCTTCGCCGGCGTCGGCGTCCTCTCGCTGGTCGCGATGATCGTCTTCACCGCGGTGACGCGCGCGCGCGACGGGAAGCGCACGGCAGCCGCGTAGGGGGCGGCGGGCTCCACTCGCGGGCGGGGGCGCGTCGATCCGCGCCCCCGCCCCGGCCTTCCCGGCCCGGCCGCGGCGCTTCCGGACTTGCCCCGCGCGCCCCCCGCACGGTTTACTGGTCCGCGCCTTTCCGCAGCCTCCATCCCTCACGCGGGAGCCTCCGATGGACGAACGCGAACTCATCTACGACTGGAACGAGCACGGCGAGCGCTGGGACGTCCCGCCCTACCGGATCCAGTTCGACGACGAGACCCTTCGCGACGGGCTGCAGTCGCCGTCCGTGCTGACGCCGACGATCGAGCAGAAGATCGAACTGCTCCACCTGATGGACCGGCTCGGCATCGACACCGCCGACATCGGCCTGCCCGGCGCCGGCCCCCACGTCGTGCGCGACGTGTCGCTGCTCGCGCGGGAGATCGTCTCCTCGAAGCTGCGGATCCGCGCGAACTGCGCGGCGCGCACCATGCTGCGCGACATCGAGCCCGTCGTGGAGGTCTCGCAGAAGGCGGGCCTGCCCATCGAGGTGTGCACGTTCATCGGCTCCTCGCCCATCCGCCAGTACGCCGAGAACTGGACGGACGACGTGATGCTCAAGCACACGCGCGAGGCGGTCACCTTCGCCGTCCGGAACGGCCTCGACGTCATGTACGTCACCGAGGACACCATCCGCGCGCATCCCGAGACCCTGCGCGCGCTGTTCCTCACCGCGATCGAGTGCGGCGCGAAGCGGCTGTGCCTGTGCGACACGGTCGGCCACGCCACGCCCTCGGGCGTCCGCAACCTGTTCGCGTTCGTGACCCAGCTGGTCGCCGAGTCCGGCGCCGACGTCGGGCTGGACTGGCACGGCCACAACGACCGGGGCTTCGCGGTCATCAACACCATCGCGGCCGTCCGCGCGGGCGCGAGCCGCGTGCACGGCTGCGCCGTCGGCATCGGCGAGCGCGTCGGCAACACGCCGATGGACCAGCTGCTCGTGAACCTGCGGCTGCTCGGCTGGATCGACAACGACCTCACCGCGCTCATGGAGTACTGCGAGAAGGCCTCCGCCTACACGAAGGTGCCGCTGCCCGTGAACTACCCGATGGTGGGCGCGGACGCGTTCCGCACCGGCACCGGCGTGCACGCCGCGGCCGTCATCAAGGCCTACCGCAAGGGCCAGGACTGGCTCGCCGACCGCGTGTACTCGGGCGTGCCCGCCAGCATCATCGGCCGCCGCCAGGAGATCGAGGTCGGGCCGATGAGTGGCGAGAGCAACGTGATCTTCTGGCTCGAGTCGCGCCGCATCGAGCCGACGCCGGAGCGCGTGCAGGCGGTCTTCCAGCGCGCCAAGAGCGTGGACCGGGTGCTCACCGACGACGAGATCCACGCGGTGCTGGCGGCGCTGGCCGAGACGCACGCGCGGTGATCCGGCGCGGCCCCGCATCGGCCCTGCTGGCCGCCGCGCTGGCCGCCGCCACGATCGCGCCGCCGCCCGGCGCCGCGGCCGCCCCGGGGACGGCCGCTCCCGCGAAACCGGCGGCGACGGCCCCGGCGGCCCGGCCGGCCCCGGTGAAGCCGCCCGCGGAAAAGCCCGCCCCGGCGCCCGAGGAATCGCCCGCCGCGCTCGCCTCGGCGGCCCGCACGCACGAGGACGCCGGGGCGTACGGCCTCGCGCTCGAGCGGCTGCGCGCGCTGCGCGCACGCGTGCCCGAGGACGGCGACCTCGAGCTGGCGATCGCGCTCGACGAGGCGCGCTCGGACCTGCTCGACAGCGCCTGGGTGCGCCTGACGGGCCCGGCGCTCACCGCCGCCCTGGCCGACACCGGCGGCCCCGGCCGGTGGCGCGATTACCCGTTCCAGCGCGAGCCGTTCTGGCTGAACGGGAGCTACGACGGCTGGTACTGGTACGTGGCGCGCGCGCGCGCCGAGGTGGCGCTGCGGCTCGGACGCTGGGACGACGCGGTCGCGGCCGCGCGCGCCGCGGTGGGCGCGCGACCGCTCGCCGGCAAGGAGCACCTGTTGCTCGCGCTCGCCCTCGCGCACGCGGGCGACGAGGCCGGCGCGGCGCGGGCGGCCGCGCGCGCGGCGGCGCTCGACCCCATGCTGCCCGAGGCCCGCTACCTTTCCGGGCTGCTCGCGTGGCGCGCCGGAGACCGGCGCGCGGCGCGCGCGGCGTTTCGCGAGGCCCAGCGGCGCGATTCGCTCTGGCGGGCCCCGGCGCTCGCGCTCTCGCGGCTGCTCGTGCCCGGGCTCGCCCCCGGCCCGTTGCCGGAGCGCTTCCTCGCCGGGATCCGCCGCGCCGGCGAGCTCACGTCGCGCGCGCGCCCCAAGCTCGAGGAGTACGTCGCGCTCGACCAACTGCCGACGCTCGTCGGCCGGCCGGTGCGCGCCGTGCCGGAGTCCCTCAGCCGCGCGATGGGCATGACGAAGCCGATCCGGCTGTACGTCACCGTGCTCGTGGACGAGGCCGGGCGGGCCGTCCTCAACGACCTGCCCTGGCTGCCGCCGGAGCGCTTTCCGGAACCGCTGCTCGACGACGTGCTCGGCGACGCGTCGCGCTGGCGCTTCCGACCCGCCGTCAAGCTCGGCCGGACGCGTCCCGCCTACGCGACCGTCGAGTACGAACTGACCCCCTGAGCGCGGCGCGGCCGCGCGCGACGAGAGGAAGACCCGTGTCCCGCCACTACGAGATCGCCGTGATCCCCGGCGACGGCATCGGCCCCGAGGTGGTCCGCGAGGGCCTGCGCGTGCTCGAGCGCGTCGCGGCGCTCGAGGGCTTCACGCTCTCGCTCGAGCGCTACCCGTTCGGCGCCGAGCACTTCCTGAAGACGCAGGAGGTGCTCCCCGACGCCGCGTTCGAGGAGATCCGCGGCAAGCACGCCGTGCTGCTCGGCGCCATCGGCGACCCGCGCATGGCGCCCGGCTTCCTCGAGTTCGGCATCGTCGCCCGGCTGCGGTTCGGCCTCGACCTGTTCGCGAACCTGCGCCCGGTGAAGCTCTACGACGAGGCGCTCTGCCCGCTGAAGGGCAAGGGCCCGGAGCATCTCGACTTCGTCGTCGTGCGCGAGAACACCGAGGATGCCTACGCGGGGATGTGGGGACAGTTCAAGAAGGGCACGCCCGACGAGGTGGCGACGCAGGAGATCCTGTTCACGCGCAAGGGCGTCGAGCGCGTGATCCGCTACGCGTTCGAGCTGTGCCGCGCCCGCGACCGGCGCCGGAAGCTCACGCTGCTCACCAAGGCGAACGCCATCCGCGCGATGGAACTGTGGACGCGCACGTTCGCCGAGGTCGGCGCCGAGTACCCGGACATCCAGCGCGACCACCAGTACATCGACGCCGCGTGCATGTACGTCGTCACGGCGCCCGAGCAGTACGACACGGTCGTGACGAGCAACATGTTCGGCGACATCTTCACCGACCTCGGCGCGGCGCTGGTCGGGGGTCTGGGCATCGCGGCGAGCGGCAACCTGCACCCGGGCCGGGTGAGCCTGTTCGAGAGCATCCACGGCTCGGCGCCGCCGTTCGCGGGGCAGAACCGCGCCAACCCGCTCGCCACGATCATGGCGGTTTCGATGATGCTCGACTACCTCGGCGAGCGCGCCGCGGCCGCGCGCGTCGAGAACGCGGCCGTGGACCTGCTGCGCGCCCGCGTGCTGCCGAACCTCGGGATGGACTCCGGTTACGGCACCGACCGCGTCGGGGACCTGGTGCTCGAACGGCTCGAGAGCGCCGCGCGCTCCTGAATCGGCATCCCTCCGGGAGTCCCGGATGTCGGCGGCTCCGCGCCAAGTGGCGCGGCCGCCGGGGCGCCGCGGCGGATCCGGATCGGACCACAATGCGCCGCCGGCGCCGGGCGGCCCCTCCGCGCTCCCGGCGGCCCCGAGAAAGGCCTTGGGTGGCGCCCTCGCCCGGGCGCATAGTGCGCCAAGCGCGTTCGACGGAGTCCGCATCCGCGGGGCCGCTCCGGATCCGTCCCGTCCCGCGTCCTCCCGGGTCCCCCCCGCTCTGCCGGGCAAGTCCGCAGACTCGCATCGCGTGGCGATCGCGCCCGTGCAAGGTCCATCCATGGCACGCACCACACCCCGCGCGCTCAGTTTCGTCGTTCCCCGTTTCTCACCCGGCCCCTCCGGTCCGAGGCCCAGGGCGGTGGGCTTCCCGCACGTCGCGAGCCTGCGCTTCGCGTTGCCGAGGCCGTGCCCCGCGGACCTGCACGTGCTCGGCCCCGAGGGCCGGCGCGTGCGGACGCTGCTCCACGGGGACCTGGAAGCCGGCGAGCACGCGTGCGGCTGGGACGGCCTCGACGACGCCGGGCGCCGCTGCGAGGCGGGCGACTACGTCCTGCGGCTCGAGACCGGCGGCCGGCTGCTCACGTCGCGGATCGTCGCGCTCTCCTGAGTCGCGCCCGCCCGCGCCGCGGGGCGGTCAGTCGTTGTGCTCCGCGGACGGCGAGAGGAACCGCTCGGCCCACCGGTAGCCCTCGAGCACGATGAGCGCGAGCACGGTGCCCGAGACCGCGAGACCGTAGGCGTGCACGCCGACCGCGGTGCCGATCGCGGCGACCATCCAGATGCTCGCCGCGGTCGTCAGGCCCGCGACGTAGCCCTCCTGGCGCAGGATGCTGCCGGCGCCGAGGAAGCCGACGCCGGTGACGACGCCGTGCACGACCCGCGTGGCGTCGAGGCTCTGTCCCCCGAAGGCCTGGAACGCGTGGGACGTGGTCAGGCAGAACATCGTCGAGCCGAGGCACACGAGAACGTGCGTCCTCAGGCCGGCGGGCTTGCGTCCCATCTGCCGCTCGAGCCCGACGAGCGTGCCGAGCAGGAGCGAGACGGACATCGGCAGGAAATCCTGGAAGAACTCGCGCATGACGCCTCCTTGCGTGGCGCGCATTATCGGCAAGATGGCCGCGCCGGGGCAACGCCAAAGCCCGGGCGGGGGGACGACGCTCAGCGGCGCTCGAACGCGGCCGCGCGCTTCTCGAGGAAGGCCTTCATGCCCTCGTGCATGTCGGCGGTCGCGGCCATCATGCCGAAACGCCCGCTCTCGAACCGCAGGCCCTCGTCGAGCGGCAGGCTCAGGCCGCGCACGACGCTCTCGATCGCGGCCTCCACCGCCAGCGGGCCGTTCCGCAGCATGGCCTCGGCGAGCTTCACGGCCTCGTCCACGAGCTGGTCCAGCGGGACGACGCGGTTCACGAGCCCGAGCCGTTCGGCCTCGTCGGCCTTCACGTTCCGCCCCGAGAGGATCAGCTCGAGCGCGCGGCCCTGGCCGACGAGCCTCGGCAGCCGCTGGGTGCCGCCGTAGCCCGGGATGATGCCGAGCTTCACCTCGGGCAGGCCGAACACCGCGTTCTCCGACGCGAGGCGCACGTGGCAGGCCAGCGCGAGCTCGCAGCCGCCACCGAGCGCGAAGCCGTTGACGGCTGCGATCACGGGCTTGGCGCCGCGTTCGAGCAGGTCCATGACCGACTGCCCGAACCGGGAGAGGTCCTCCGCCCCGGCGGGCCCGAGCGGCTCGAGCTCGGCGATGTCCGCCCCCGCGACGAACGCCTTGGGGCCCGCGCCGGTGACGACGAGCGCGCCCTGCGCGGGATCGGCGGCGAACGCGCGCGCCGCGGCGGCGATCTCGCCGAGCGTGGCGCGGTCGATGGCGTTGAGCTTCTCGGGGCGGTTCACCGTCAGGATCGTGACGGCGCCGCGGCGTTCGAGCAGGATCGAGCGGAAGGCCGGGGTCGGCGTGCTCATCGCGTCACCTCGTGGAGGAAGGGGTCGTGCGAAAGGCGCGCGAGTATAGGCGCGGCCCGGAAAGGGCGGCAAACACGCGTGGCCGGGCGCGCGTGCAGCGGCTACACTGCGCGTCCGTTTCCTTCCCCACCGGAGCCGCCATGCCCGAGCCGAACCCACCCGAGGCCCCGATCGACCTTCGCCGGCTCCAGGCCGAGATGGAGTTCATCTCCGAGCTGAGCACCGTCGTCGCCGGCTCGTCCGAACTGCAGCCCATTCTCGACTGGGTCTCCGGCAAGACCGCGAGCCTGCTCCGCGCCGACGAGTGCAGCATCCGCCTCCTGAGCGCCGACCAGTCCACGACCCAGACGATCATCATCAGCGACCGCCGGGGCTTCGAGGGCGGGACGACTTCGTGGCCGGTGCCACTCAAGAACTCGGTGATGGGCTTCCTCATGCTCCGCCGCGGCGAGCTGGCGACGCCGGACATCCTCGCCGACCCGCGCTTCCCGGGCCTGAAGAACGTCGCTTCCCCGGTGCGCGCGCTGCTCGCGGTGCCGCTCGTCGTGGACGGGAACGCGACCGGGATGCTCGCGGTCAGCCACCGGGAGCCGGGCCGGGAGTGGGACCGCGGCGACGCCCAGCTGCTCTCGATCGTGGCCTCGCATTCGGCCGGCGTGCTCGAGAAGGCGCGCCTTCGCGCCGAGGCGGAGGAGAAGCGACGGCTCCAGCTCGAGCGCGACAAGATGGAGAAGGAACTGCTCCTCGCCCGCGACATCCAGATGAAGCTCGTGCCCGACCGGCCGCTCGAGTGCGGCCCGTGGCGGGCCGAGGGGCACGTCGAGCCCGCCCGGCACGTGGGCGGGGACTACTACGACTACTTCACGACCGCGGGGGGCCGGCTCGCGGTCGCGCTCGCCGACGTCTCGGGCAAGGGCGTGCCCGCGGCGCTGCTCGTCAGCACCGTGCAGGGCACGCTGCGCGCGTTCAGCGACGGCCGGCGGCCGCCGCGCGAGATCATGCGCGAGATGAACCGCGTCGTCGCGCGCCACGCCGGCGCGGGGCGGTTCGTGACCATGTTCTACGCCGAGCTCGACCCGCGGACCTGGGAGATGCGCTACGTCAACGCGGGCCACAACTACCCGCTGCTGCGCCGCTCGAACGGCGAGGTGGAGCCGCTGGTGGCCGGCGGGGTGTTCCTCGGGCTCATGGACGAGGCGGAGTACGAGGAGGGCGTGACCCCGTTCGGCGACCTCGACAACCTGCTGCTCTTCAGCGACGGCATTCCCGAGGCGATGGACCTGTTCCTCGCCGAGTACGGCGACGAACGGCTCGCCGCGCTGTGGTCGGCGCACGCCGGCGAGGCGCCGGGCCGGTTCATCGAGCGGCTCGTGAAGGACGTATCGGAGTTCCGCGGCGGCGCCGCGCAGAGCGACGACATGACGATCGTCGTCGTCGGGCGGCGGCCGGAGGCCTGACGCTGGCGCGCCGCCGGGGCCGCATCGGCGTGGCCGGCTGGCTCGGCCGCTTCGCGCTCGCCGGCCTCCTCGCCTTCGCCGCGCTGCTCGCGTGGGCGTGGGCGCGCACGGCGGCCATCGACGTGGAGCGCCTCGCCCGCGGCGAGCCGGGGCGCACGGCGCTGATGCGTCAGCGAGAGCGCGAGGCGGCCGCCGCGGGGCGCCGTTACCGCGAGCGCCGGACGTGGGCGCCCTACGCGCGCATCTCGCCGCACCTGCGCCGCGCGGTCCTGATCGCCGAGGACGACGCCTTCTTCTCGCACGACGGCCTCGACTGGAACGAGATCCGCGAGAGCGCGAAGCACGACCTGCGCACCGGCCGGCTCGCCCGCGGCGGCAGCACGATCACGCAGCAGCTGGCGAAGAACCTGTGGCTGGGAACCGCCCGCACGCCGCTGCGCAAGCTCGAGGAAGTCCTGCTCGCGATCCGCCTCGAACGCGCGCTGGGCAAGAAGCGGATCTTCGAGCTGTACCTGAACCTCATCGAGTGGGGCGACGGCGTCTACGGCTGCGAGGCGGCCGCGCGGCACTGGTTCGGCACCAGCGCCGCGGCGCTCGACGCCCGCCAGGCGGTGCGGCTCGCGGCGGTCGTCATCAACCCGCGGCGCTACTCGCCCACCGAACCCCCGCGCCGCATCGAGCGGCGCGTGCGCATGATCGCCTCGCGACTCCGGCGGCGCGGCGACCTGTCCGAGGCGGACTGGCGGTCGGTGCTCGGCCTGCCCGCCCCCGCGGATTCGCTGCCCGCGGGCGGCGCGCCGGCGCCGGGGCCGGACAGCTCGGCGGCGCCGCCTCCCGCGGAGGCGGCGCCGCCCGACAGCGTCCCGGCCTGACGCGGCGTCAGCCGCCGAGGGCCTGCTTGACGAGCCGGGACACCGCGCTGCCTTCGGCGCGGCCCCGGACCCGGGCCATCACGGCGCCGATCACCTTGCCCATGTCCTTCGGGCCGGCCGCGCCGGTCGACTCGACCGCCTGCTTCACGATCGCGGCGAGCGCCTCCTCGGAGAGCGCCTCGGGCAGGAAACGCTGCGTGACCGCGATCTCGCGCTCCTCGGCCGCGTTCAGGTCGGCGCGGCCGTGCTTCGCGTTGATCTCGATGGTCTCGCGGCGCTTCTTCACGTAGCGCTGCAGGACCTCGATCTCCTCGTCCGCGCTCAGGGTCGCGTCCTTCGGCTTCGCGGTCTTCGCTTCCATCAGCGCGGCCTTGAGCATGCGCAGCGTGCTCAGGGTGTCGGCGTCCTTTTCCTTCATCGCCCGCACCATGTCGGCCTGCAGGCGCTCCAGGATGCTCGGGCTGTCGCTCGGGCTCATCGGTCGTCCTCCGGTTCGCGCCCCGCGCGGCGGGGCGGCCGGCACCTTAGCACGCGCGCCGCGCGGCCCCGAAGGCGGCGCGGCGCGCGGGAGCCCGGCACCGTCACGGCTTCGCGGGCAGGGGGAACTCGAGGCCGGCGGTGTAGATGACGTTGTCCCGCGTCGTGAAGTCGAAGCGGCTGTTGCGCTCGACGCCCAGGCGGACGACCCGGATCTTCGCGTCCGCCGCCCAGCCGATCGTGCGCTCGCTCGCCGGGGCCACGGTGAGCTGGAACCAGTCGTTCGACTCGTTCGCGAACCGGGCCCGCACCGGCACGACCCACAGGCCATCCTCGCGCGGGTCGCGGATCACGGTGAAGCCGGCGAACGAGTACGAGTGCCAGTACACGTCGGCGCCCGCCTCGAAGACGACGAGCGTCTGCTCCGGGCGCACGATCGGGCTCACGCCGGCGCGCACGACCCACCGGCTGCCGACCACCTGCCCGGTCTCGAAGAACAGCCGCTCGGCGCCGCGTTCGTGGCGCCAGGTCATGTCGTACGAGGAGCGCCGGCGGTCGCGCACGTGCAGGCCGGCCTCCGGACGAAACTGGTCCTCGCCGCGCTCGAAGTCCCAGTACTCGAGCTGGACGTGGAACGGCCCCGGCGCGACGTAGGCCAGCACGTCGGCCATCACCTCGCCGTCGGAGAAGTCCCAGTAGCGGAACTGCGCGCCCGCGACCGGCGCGGCCGCGGCGGGGGCGGCCGCGAAGGCGACCACCGCGAGAGCGAACGTGGAGAGCAGGCGTCTCATGCCGGGATCCGGTCCTGCGGCCCGTGCCGCGGTTTCATGGTCTTGTCCACGTGCCGCATCCAGAACCAGGTCAGGATCGCGGCGGTGCGCAGCAGCGTGTTGATCATGCCGTACACCGGGTAGAAGAGCAGCACGCCGATCGGGGCGCGGCGGTTCGAGCCGGGATCGCGGATGACGATCCAGGGGAACATCTCGAACACCAGGTAGAGCAGGTAGATGACGAGCGCCCACCAGCGCAGGCCGGGCGTCAGCGCGAGCACGAAGATGGACCACGTCTTGAGCGGGTCGGTGACGACCGTGAAGACGTTGTACGCCATCTCGTAGCGGAGCCGCCAGCTCACGCCGCGCCGGAACGCGAGGCGCAGCACGTTGGCGAGCTGGTGGTAGTTGCCCGGGTACCAGCCGAACAGCCGCTGGCGAAGCCACTGCCCCCAGCGGTAGGGCGTCACGGTCCACACCGGCTCGCTCGCGAAGGCGATGCGGCGGCCGTTGAGCAGGTGGATCATGGTGCGCTGCAGGTCCTCGCCCTGGAAGACGCCGGTGTGCTGATGGTGCAGCGCCTGCAGGTCCTCCTTGCGGAAGAGCCCCACCGCGCCCGAGACGCAGCTCACCGACTGCGTGACGTCGTGAAAGCGCTTCCCGATCTCCATGGACTTGGCGTACTCGTAGCGCTGCACGGCGCCGAGGAACGTGTTGCCGCGGGCGCCGTCGCGGTTGCGCCGGTCGGGCAGCACCTGGAACGCCACGGCGTCGCACTCGCCGCCGGTCACGAGCGACGTCGGGATCAGCGCGCCGCCCAGGCGCGTGTCGTCGTCGAGCAGCAGCACGAGCGGCGTGGTGACGCGGTGGATCGCGTAGTTGATCGCCGAGGCCTTGCCCTTCGAGCGCTCGAAGCGGTGGACGATGCAGCCGAGCCCGCGCGCCACCTCGGCGGTGCCGTCGGTGCTGGCGTCGTCCACGACGTGGATGCGCCCGGGCGGGAGGATCTTCACCAGCTCGGCGATCGTGACGGGCAGCACCGAGGCGCCGTTGCGGCATGCGATCACCGCGCTCACCCGGCTCGCGTCCTGTTCGAAGCTGCGCGGCTCCGCGCGCCCGAGCAGCTCGATCAGCAGCTTCACGAAGTCCACGAGCGCGCAGAACAGCACGACGAACAGCAGGTGGCCGGACCAGCCGGACGCCGTCGTCGCCCCGTCGAGCGGGGACACGAAACCGGGCGCGAGCAGCGACCAGAGGTTCATCGGGACTCCGCCTCCTTCCGCGCGCGGCGGTGCTTGACCGCCCCCGGGCCGCTGCCTAGGCTGCCGCGCGACCGTTCGTTCCCCCCACGCAGGAGGCACGCTTGAACCGCGAGCAACGACTGGCCGAGCTGCGCCGCCGGCGCGAGGAGGCGCTGGCCGGCGGCGGCGCCGAGCGCATCGCGAAGATCCACTCCCGGGGACGTCTCACGGCCCGGGAACGCCTCGAGCTGCTGCTCGATCCGGGCTCGTTCACCGAGATCGGCGCGTTCGTGACCCACCGCTGCGCGGACTTCGGCATGGCCGGCAAGCGCATCACCGGCGACGGCGTCGTGGCGGGATTCGGGCACGTGGACGGCCGGCTGGTGTACGTGTTCGCGCAGGACTTCACGGTCTTCGGCGGCACCATGAGCGAGGCGAACGCGAAGAAGATCTGCGCGATCATGGACCTCGCCATGGAGAACGGCGCGCCCGTGGTGGGCCTGAACGACTCGGGCGGGGCGCGCATCCAGGAGGGCGTGCTCTCGCTCGGCGCCTACGCGGACGTCTTCCTGCGCAACACGCTCGCCTCCGGCGTCGTGCCGCAGATCTCGGCGATCATGGGCCCGTGCGCGGGCGGCGCGGTGTACTCCCCCGCCATCACCGACTTCACGATCATGGTCCAGGGCACGAGCCACATGTTCGTGACCGGCCCCGAGGTCATCAAGGCCGTGACCGCCGAGGACGTGAGCTTCGAGGACCTCGGCGGCGCGATGACGCACAACACCAAGAGCGGCGTGGCCCACTTCGCGGCCGCCGACGACGCGGACGCCGTCCGCCACGTGAAGCGCCTGCTGTCCTTCCTGCCCGCGAACAACGCCGAGGACGCGCCGCGGCGCGCGTGCACGGATCCGGTGGACCGCCGCGACCCCGAACTGGCCACGCTCGTCCCCGAGTCCCCGGACCGGCCGTACGACATGAAGGACCTGGTCCGCCGGATCGTGGACGACGGCGACTTCTTCGAGGTGCACGAGCACTTCGCCGGCAACATCGTCGTCGGCTTCGCGCGCCTGAACGGCCGGCCGGTGGGCATCGTCGGCAACCAGCCGCGCGTGCTCGCCGGCGTGCTCGACATCGACTCGTCCGTGAAGGGCGCGCGCTTCGTGCGCTTCTGCGACGCCTTCAACATCCCGCTCGTCACGTTCGAGGACGTGCCCGGGTTCCTGCCGGGAACGCGCCAGGAATGGGGCGGCATCATCCGCCACGGCGCCAAGCTGCTCTACGCCTACTGCGAGGCCACGGTGCCCAAGCTGACCGTGGTCGTGCGCAAGGCGTACGGCGGCGCCTACGACGTCATGTCGAGCAAGCACATCCGCGGCGACTACAACGTCGGCTGGCCGAGCGCCGAGATGGCCGTGATGGGCGCCGAGGGGGCGGTCAACATCCTCTACCGCGACGAGATCGCTCGGGCGGCCGACCCCGCCGCCGAGCGCCGCCGGCGGGTCGCCGAGTACAACGACAAGTTCGCCTCGCCGTACATCGCGGCGGCCCTGGGCTACCTCGACGACGTGATCGAGCCCCAGGACACGCGACCGAAGCTGATCGCCGCCCTCGAGATGCTGCGCAACAAGCGCCAGAGCCTTCCGGCCAAGAAGCACGGGAATCCCCCGCTGTAGCGGTGCGGTTCCTCAGGATATCGGGCGGGGAGCCGCGGGCCGGGGAGGCCCGAAGCGTGGGGGCGGCAGGAGACGAGGAAAAGCGTAGCAACGGCCCGGCGCCAGACTCAAAGGGTGATTCGGCACTTCGGGCGGGCGATTCCACCCGGATTTCCGGCCGCCGCGGGCGCCCGCGGAGCGGGCCGCCGGGGGATCAGACCACCAGCATCGCGTCGCCGTAGGAGTAGAAGCGGTAGCGCTCCCGGACCGCGTGCGCGTAGGCCGCCCGCAGCAGGTCCTCCCCGGCGAACGCCGCGACCAGCAGCAGCAGCGTGGTGCGCGGCAGGTGGAAGTTGGTCATCAGCGCGTCCGCGGCCCGGAAGCGGTAGGGCGGGTGGATGAACTTGGAGGTCCAGCCCGAACTCGCGCCCGGGCGCCCGCCGCACGCGTCGCAGGCGCTCTCGAGCGCGCGCACGCTGGTCGTGCCGACCACGACGATGCGGCCCCCGGCGGCGCGCCCGGCGGCGAGCGCGGCGGCGGCCTCCGCGGTCACCTCGTACCACTCCTCGTCCATGCGGTGCCGCGAGGGGTCCGCGGCGGTGACCGGGCGGAACGTCCCCGGCCCCACGTGCAGCAGCACGCGAGCCGCGCCGACGCCCATGCCGGCCAGCTCCGCGAGCAGCCCCGGCGTGAAGTGCAGTCCCGCCGTCGGCGAGGCGACCGCGCCCTCCACGCGCGCGTACACGGTCTGGTAACGCTCGAGGTCGCTCGCCTCCGGGTGCCGGCGGATGTAGGGCGGAAGCGGGATCTCGCCGTGCGCGCGCAGCACGGCGTCGAGCCCGCCGCGGCGCACGCGCACGACGCGCTCGCCCGAATCGCCCTCGGCCGTCACCTCGAGCTCGAGCGGCCCGCCGGCGCCCGCGCCGTCGTGCGCGAGCACCGCGCCCGCGCGGGCGTGCTTCGCCGGCCGCGCCAGCACGCGCCAGCGCTCGCCCCCGCCGGCCTCGGGGCGCACGAACAGCAGTTCGACGCGGCCGCCGGTTTCGCGCCGGACGAACAGCCGCGCCGGCCGCACGCGCGTCTCGTTGAGCGCCAGCACGTCGCCGGCGCGCAGCCAGCGCGGCAGGTCGGCGACGCGCCCGTCGTGCAGCGCGCCGCTCGCGCGCTCGACGACGAGCAGCCGGGCGTCCTCGCGCCGGTCGGCCGGGTGCTGCGCGATCAGCGACTCGGGGAGGTCGTAGTCGAGGTCTTCCAGGCGCACGGCGGGTGGGCCGCTCAGGCGAGCGGCAGCTCGGGCTGGTCCGCCGGGTCGGCCGGTCCGGCCCCGTCGCGGAGCCGCGCCGGCGGCGCGAGCCCGAGGTGCTCGTACGCCAGCCGCGTCGCCTCGCGCCCCCGCGCCGTCCGCCGCACGAAGCCCTCCTGCACGAGGAAGGGCTCGTAGACGTCCTCCAGCGTCCCCGGGTCCTCGCCCAGCACCACCGCGAGGGACTGCAGGCCCACCGGGCCGCCGTCGTAGCGCTGGATCAGCGCGTCGAGCATGCGGCGGTCCATCTCGTCGAGCCCGCGCTCGTCCACCTCGAGCAGCCGCAGCGCCTCGCGGGTGACGCCGAGGTCGATGCGGCCGTCCGACTTGATGAGCGCGAAGTCGCGCACGCGCCGCAGCAGCCGGTTGGCGACACGCGGCGTGCCGCGCGAGCGGCGCGCGATCTCGTGCGCCGCCTCGCCCTCGACCGGGGTCTCGAGGATGCGGGCCGAGCGCTCGACGATGTGCCGCAGGTCGCCCGGGGCGTAGAAGTCCATGCGCAGCGTGACGCCGAAGCGGGCGCGCATGGGCGAGGAGAGCAGACCCGAACGCGTCGTGGCGCCGACGAGCGTGAACGGCTCGAGGTTGATCTTGAGCGACCGGGCGCTGGGCCCGCGGTCGAGGAGGATGTCGAGCGTGAAGTCCTCGAGCGCGCTGTAGAGGTACTCCTCGACGACCGGGCTCAGCCGGTGGATCTCGTCCACGAACAGGATCCCGCGCGGCCCGAGGTTGGTCAGCAGGCCGGCGAGGTCGCCGGGCCGCTCGATGACCGGCCCCGACGTGTGCGTGATCTCGACCCCGAGCTCGTGCGCGAGGATGCTCGCCAGCGTGGTCTTGCCGAGCCCCGGAGGCCCGTGGAAGAGCACGTGGTCCAGCGCCTCGCCGCGGCGCCGCGCGGCCTCGAGAAAGATCTCGAGCTGGTCCCGGATCTGCGGCTGGCCCACGAAGTCGGCGAGGGCGAGCGGCCGCAGCCGCTTCTCCTCGCGCGCGTCCTCGGGGAGCGGCGCGGGGTCCGCGAGTCGGCCGGGACGTTCACGGGGAATCCTGCCGGGCTTGCCGCTCATCGGGGTCTCCGGTGCCTTCAGCGCGACAGCACGGCGGGCTTCGCGAGCCGGGCCAGCGCGCGCTTCACGATGTCCTCGAGCGAGAGGTCCGGCTGCTCGCCACCGGCCCGCCGCACGGCGTCCTGCGCCTGCGTCGCAGAATAGCCGAGCGTGACCAGCGCCGCGACGGCGTCGTCGAAGCGCTCCGCACGGGGCAGCAGGGCGGACTCGCGCCCGCGGGCCGAGGGCGCCGAAGACGCACCCGAGACGGGCAGGAAGTCCAGCTTGTCGCGCAACTCGACCACGAGCCGCTCGGCGGTCTTGCGGCCGATTCCCGGCACCGCCACGAGCGCGCCGACCTGCTCCTCGCGGATCGCCCGGACGAGCGCGGCCGGCGCGAGCCCGGAGAGCGCCGTCAGGGCGAGCTTCGGCCCCACGCCGCTCACGCCGATCAGCAGGTCGAAGAGCCGCAGCTCGTCCGGGTCGGCGAAGCCGAACAGCAGCAGCGCGTCCTCGCGCACGATCTGGCGCGTGCGCAGCCGCGCCTCGCCTCCCGGCGCGGGCAGCCCGGCGAGCGTGTGCGACGAGACCTGCACCAGGTAGCCCACCCCGCCGGCTTCGAGCACGCACCAGCCGTCGCCGCGCTCGAGCAGCGTGCCGCGCAGCGACGCGATCACCGCGCGCTCCTCGCCACGAGCGCCTCGAGCGCCGCGCGCGCCGAGCGGGCGCCGGCGCGGCGCGGGGCGTGGCCCGGGCGGTTCAGGTGGCAGATCGCCCCGGCCAGCGCGTCGGCCGCGTCCGCCTTCACTTCCTCGGGCAGCGCGAGCAGGCGGCGCACCATGAAGGCGACCTGCTCCTTGGCGGCGGCGCCGTTGCCGGTCACGGCCATCTTGATCTCGCGGGGCGCGTACTCGGCGACCTCGATGCCCCGCTCGACGGCGGCGACGATGAGCGCGCCGCGCACGTGGCCGAGCACCAGCGTGGAGCGCACGTTCTCGCGGTAGAAGGCCTCCTCGACCACGACCACGTCCGGCGCCAGACGGTCGAGGATCGCGCCGGTCTCGCGCGCGAGGTGATGCAGCCGGTGCGGGAGGTCGAGCGTCGCACCGGGCGCGATGCAGCCGTGCCCGACGCAGTGGAAGCGGTTGCCCGAGCGTTCCACCGCGCCCCAGCCGGTCCGTCGGCTGCCGGGGTCCAATCCCAGGACGCGCATGGCCCGCATGCTGGGGCTATTGCGAGAGCTTCGCAAGGACTTCGTCGGGGATCGCGAAGTTCGCGTACACCTTCTGCACGTCGTCGTTGTCCTCGAGCATCTCGACGAGCTTGAGCACGCCGCCGGCGTCGTGCTCGCCGAGCGGGACCTGGACCGAGGCGAGCTTCGTGACCTCGGCGCTCTGGACCGGGACGTCGCGCGCCGCGAGCGCCTCGCGCACGGCCTCGAGGGCCTGCGGGGGCGTCAGCACCTCGAAGACCTCACCGCCGGTCTGCACGTCGTCGGCGCCCGCCTCGAGCACGATCTCGAGCAGCGCGTCCTCGGCGACCGCCGACTTCTCGACGACGATCAGCCCCCGCGACCTGAAGAGGTACGAGACCGCGCCGGCGGCCGCCATGCTGCCGCCGTACTTGGTGAAGACGTGGCGGATGTCGTTCGCGGCGCGGTTGCGGTTGTCGGTCGCGCACTCGACGAGGATCGCCACCCCGTGCGGCCCGTAACCCTCGTAGTGCACCTCTTCGATGGCCACGCCCTCGAGTTCACCCGTGCCCTTCTTGAGGGCGCGCTCGATGTTGGCCGCCGGCATGTTCACCGACTTGGCCGCCGCGATCGCCGTCCGCAGCCGCGGGTTCGCGTCCGGGTCCCCGCCCCCGGCGCGGGCGGCGATCGTGATCTCCTTGATGTACTTCGTGAAGACCTTGCCGCGGGCGGCGTCCGTGGCGGCCTTCT
Source organism: uncultured bacterium (assembly GCA_964619155.1). Classification (GTDB taxonomy): domain Bacteria; phylum Eisenbacteria; class RBG-16-71-46; order RBG-16-71-46; family RBG-16-71-46; genus CAIXRL01. Next base: position 7,873 of record CAZUEM010000009.1, on the reverse strand, counting down.
TGCGCTTGATCGTCGACCACTTGGAGTGGCCCGACATGGGGTTCGGGCGCGCCTACGAGTGGGCCGCGCCCGCCTCCTTCTCGGCCTTCGCCGCGGCGATCACCTTCTCGGCGATCTCGCGGGGCACTTCTTCGTAGTGGGACATCTTCGCGTGGTGCATGCCGCGGCCCTGCGTGATCGAGCGCAGGTGCGACGCGTACTTGTAGAGCTCGGCGGCGGGCACCTTGGCCTTGATGACCTGGTAGTGGCCGCTCGCCTCGGTGCCGAGGATCTTGCCCCGGCGCGACGAGAGGTCGCCCATCACGTCGCCGAGGAACTCCTCGGGCACGCGCACCTCGAGGTCGTTGAAGGGCTCGAGCAGCACGGGCTGGGCCTTGAGCACGACCTGGTGGAAGCAGGTCTCGGCCGCGATCTTGAAGGCCATTTCCGACGAGTCCACGTCGTGGTACTTGCCGAAGAACACGGCCACGCGGACGTCCACGACCGGGTAGCCGGCGAGCGGACCCTTCTCCATGCCGGCCACGACGCCCTTCTCCACGGCCGGGATGTACTGGCCGGGGATGACGCCGCCCTTGATCTCGTCCACGAACTCGAACTTCCCGCCGCGCGGCAGCGGTTCGACCTTGAGGTGCACCTCGCCGAACTGGCCGCGGCCGCCCGACTGCTTCTTGTGGCGGTACTCGTCCTGCGCCTTGCCGCGGATGGTCTCGCGGTACGGAACGTGGGGTTTCGTCAGCGCCACGTCCACGTTGAAGCGCTTCTTGAGGCGCTCGACCAGGATCTCGAGGTGCAGGTCGCCCATGCCGTAGACGAGGTGCTCCTTCGTGCTCTCCTCGTAGGCGCGGCCGAGGGTCGGGTCCTCCTCGTGCAGCCGCGAGATGCCCTGGGCCATCTTCTCCTCGTCGCCCTTGTTCTTCGAGCGGATGCACTCGGCGGTCACGGGGTCGGGGAAGTCGGGCGGCGCGAGCTTCACCGGCCGCGACTTCTCGGCCAGCGTGTCGCCCGTGTGCGTCTCGCGCAGCTTGACGGCCGCGACGATGTCGCCGGCGGCGGCGCCCTTGCAGTCCGAACGCTCCTTGCCGCACAGGTGGTAGAGCGTGCCCATCTTCTCGGCGCGGCCCCGCGACGTGTTCAGCAGTTCCTTGCCGGGCTCGAGGTGCCCCGACCACAGGCGGATGAGCGACAGCTCGCCGAGGTGCGCCTCGGCCAGGGTCTTGAAGACCGTCGCCGCGACCGGGTCCGAGCCTTCGGGCCGGATCACGACCTCGGCGTCGCCGCCGCCGTTGGCGCCCTTCTGCGGATGCACGTCGAGCGGCGAGGGCAGCACGTCCACCACCTCGTCGAGCACCTCCTTGACGCCGAGGTTGTGGAAGGCGGAGCAGCAGAAGACCGGGGCGAGATCGCACGCGACGACGCGCTCGCACAGGCCCTTGCGGATCTCCTCGACGGTGAGGTCGCCAGTGGAGAGGAACTTCTCCATGAGCGACTCGTCGCCGGTGGCCGCCTCCTCCATCAGCGCCGCGCGGGCGGCGGCGGCCTTGTCCTTCAGTTCGGCCGGGATGGGCACCTCCTGGCTCTTCTCCTCCATGCCGCGCCCGGTGAACTGGTAGGCCTTGTTCTCGATGAGGTCGACGATGCCGTGGAAGTTCTCCGCCTCGCCGATCGGGAGCTGGGCGGCGACCGCGTTCAGGCCGAGCCGGTCGTGGCAGGAGCGGACCGCGGCGTCGAAGTTCGCGTGCTCCTTGTCCATCATGTTGACGACGACGAGGATGGGGTTCTGCTCCTGCTTGAGCACCTCCCAGACGACCTCGGTGCCGACTTCGACGCCCGCGCTCGCCCGGATGACGAGCAGCGCGGCGTCCGCGACCCGCAGGGCGCTGTAGACGTCCCCCACGAAGTCCGGGTACCCGGGCGTGTCGAGCAGGTTGACCTTGTGTCCGGACCACTCGAACTGGGCGAGCCCGAGGTCGATCGTGATCTGGCGCGAGACCTCGTCGGGGGCGTGGTCGAGCAGCGTCGTGCCGTCCGCGATGCGTCCCAGCCGGGTCGTCGCCTTCGCGTTGAAGAGCATCGCCTCGGCGAGGGACGTCTTGCCGACCCCGTGGTGCGCCACCAGTGCGACGTTCCGGATATGAGCAGTGGGGATCTCTTTCACCCGACACCTCCCGAGCACGACGAGCGGAAACGAAAGACGGCACGAATGCCCGCGGGAACGGGCGGGCATGGAAGGACGTAACTGCAAGCAAAGTCGGAAACTAGCACCGCGATTTGAGAAGGGTCAAGAACCCGGCGAGGGCGCCGCCCGCGCGGCCTCCGGCCCTTCCCGGCCCAACATTGACGCGGCTGGAACATCGCGGGCGCGGAACCGATTGACCCCCGCCGGGGACGCTCGCTAGTTTCTTCCGCGACCTGCCGCCTGCGGGATCTCCCCTCCCGCGCACTGAACCCCGAAAGGAGTCGTTCGCAATGTCGTTCACGAAGTCCCTGCGCGCCCTGAGCCTCGGCCTCGTCGCGCTGGCGGTCCTCGCCTTCACCTTCACGCTCACCGCCCAGGCCGGCCCCAGCAAGGGCAACGCGGCCGCCGGCAAGGCCATCTACGCGAGCAAGTGCGTCGCCTGCCACAAGGCCGACGGTTCGGGCGGCATCAAGCTGACCGGCAACGTCACGCCGAACTGGAAGGATCCCAAGGTCTGGAAGGATCCCGCCCGCGTGAAGGGCGGCGACGACTTCCTTCGCGACTGCATCGTCAACGGCAAGGTCAAGTCGGGCATGGTCGCCTGGGGCAAGACCGGCCAGCTCAAGCCGGCCCAGATCGAGGACCTGATCGCCTACATCCACGTCCTCGCCACGAAGAAGTAGCGCGGCCCGAGGCGGTTCGGAAAGCGACGAGGCGCGCCCCCCGCGGGGCGCGCCTCGAGCGTTTCCGGTCGGCTCAGCGGACGTCGAGCGTGTACGGCAGGAGCGCGAGCGTCGCCCCCGCCGGGAAGCGGGACGCGGCGAGCCAGGCGGCGAAGACCGGCGAGAGCACGGCTTCGCGCGACTCCTCGTCGTTGTCCTCCACGAGCCCCTCGGCGAGGGTTCGCAGGAACGTGCGGCGCGGGCGCGGGTAAAGCTCGACGCGCACCGCCTCGTGCTCGCTGAGCCCCGCGCGCTCGCGGGCGACGGCGACGGCGGTGCCGAGCCCACCCAGCGTGTCCACGAGCCCGAGGCGGCGGGCGGCGACGCCCGACCAGACGCGGCCGCGGCCGAGCGAGTCGGCGCGCGCCGTGGACATCCCCCGCCCCCCGGCGACCCGCTCGAGGAAGACCCGGTAGAAGTCGTCGAGCTGCGCCTGGTACCGGCGCTGCTCGTCGGCGGTGAAGTCGCGGAACGGGGACAGCATCTCGGCGTTGCGGCCGCGCGAGGCGGTCTCGACGTTGAGCCCGAGCTTGCGGTAGAGGCCGAGCAGGTTGAGCTTGCCGCCGAAGACGCCGATCGAGCCGGTGACCGTGGCGGGCTCGGCGACGATGCGATCGGCGCCGCAGGCGATGTAGTAGCCCCCCGAGGCCGCGAGGTTGGACATGCTGACCACGACCGGCTTCCGCGCGCGGGCGCGCCGGACCTCCTGCCAGATGTCGTCCGAGGCCTGCCCCGAGCCGCCGGGGCTGTCCACGCGCAGGACGATGGCCTTGACCGACCGCCGCCGGCGCGCGTCGCGCAGCGCGCCCACCACGGTCTCGGCCCCGCACAGGTCGCCGGACCACGGGCTGGACTGTGAACGCCCCGGCACGATGGCGCCGCTCGCGACGACCAGGGCGATCTCCGCGTCGCCGAGCGCGCCCTCGCCGCCGGTGCGCGCGTAACGCGCGAGCGGAACGGTGCGCCTGCGTTCCTCGCCCTCCGACGCCAGGGCGTCCAGGCCGGGCTCGTCGAGCAGGGTGTCGAGCAGGCCCGCGCGCATCGCCGCCGGCGCGGTGAAAGGCCCCTCGTCCACCAGCTTCCGCATCGAGTCCGGCGCCAGCCCGCGCGCCGCGGCGAGCGAGTCCACGAGCAGCGTGAACTGGTCGTCGAGAAGCGACTCCAGGGCCTCGCGCGCCGGAGGGCTGAAACCGGTCCGGGTGTAGGTCTCGACCGCGGACTTGAACTCGCCGACGCTGGCGAAGTTCGGCGTGACGCCGAGCTTGTCGTAGGTGCCGCGCAGGAACATCGCCGACAGTGTCAGGCCGTCGAGTTGCAGGACCGCCGTCTCGGGCATCGACACGACGTCCCCCGCCGAGGCGAGCAGGAACGACTGCTCGCCTCCGCCGGCCAGGCTCGCGTAGACCGGCTTCCCGGCGTCGCGGAAGGCGCGCACGGCCTCCCGGAACTCCGCCACGCGGGCCCAGCCCCATTCCACTTCGCCGACGTGCAGCACGAGGGCGTCGATCGCGCCGTCGCCGGCGGCGCGCTCGATGGCGCTGCAGGCCTCCCGCAGGCTCGGCTGGTCGCGCCGGAACGACGCGAACGAGAACGGCAGGTACGAGACCGGGGCCTCGTCGATCTCGACCGGGACGTCGTAGACGAGGACCTGGGGCTCGGCCGCGACGCGCAGCGGCCGGCGCGCTCGGCTCACGGCCGCGAGCGCGACGGCGCCGAGCACGATCAGCAAGACGACCAGCCCGAGGACCCTGCGACGCGAGGCCATCCGACCCTCCGTGGTGACGTGGTGGTCAGAACAGTCTACGAACGTCGCACGAGAAGTAAAGGCTGCGGGCGTCGTGAGCGTCGAGGTCGTGCCACTCGGCGCGCGCGGCGCCGGTCACCCGGAGGCGCAGCCTCGCCGGCAGCGGCTGGTCGAGGAGCGCGGTCACGTCCACGAAGCGGAAGTCGGAGTGCAGCAGCGGCGCGAGCAGGCCGCCGGAAGTCGCGGCGGTGGCCGAGCGGGCGTAGGCGCGGCGGCCGGCCGCGGGCGCGAGGCTCCACATCGACCCGCCCGTGAAGCGGTCGAGCTCGGCCATCGCCGCGACTTCGCCGTACTCCTCGGCGGAGCTCCACGGGGCGGCCAGCCATTCCGCGCGGACGCCACCGCTCACGCGCCAGCCCGCGCCGATCTCGCGGGCGAGCGCCAGCTGCGCGCGCGCGACGGCGTAGTCGAAGTCCACGACGCTGTCGGGCTCGTCGTGCCGCACCCATTCGATCCGGGCGGCGGGGCGCAGGGCCCAGGCCTCGCCCAGCGCGATTCCCGCCCCCGCCTCGCCGTCGAGCCGCAGGTAGCGATCGCGGCTGCCGGTCACGTTCCGCGTCGCCTGGCGCCGTTCGCCCTCCGCGACGAGCTGGTAATCGAACGGGCCGCCCGCGCCGCCGCGCAGCGCCGCGAGGAGCCGGTGCTCCAGGTGATCGCGGTCCGTGGAGTCGCGATACGCACGCGCCACCAGGCCGTACTCGAGGTCCCAGTCCGATCCGAAGAGCGGCGTGCGCGAGTAGCCGACCGCCGCACGCGCCGAGTGGCCCGAGAGCACGAACCCGTCCGCCCCCTCGAGCGAGCGGACGATCTCGGACCCCGCCGTGACCCTCAGGGCGCCGGACTCGTCGAGGTCCAGGCGGCGCGCCCGCGCCACCAGCGAAGCCCTCCAGTCGCGACGCGCGAGGCCGAAGGCGTCGTCCCTGCGGTATTCGGCACGGGGTTCCAGGGAGACGCGGAGCCGGTCGCCCGCCTGCCCGCGAATCGTCGCCGAAGCCGCGGTCCGCACGGCCTGGTCGCCGACCGACACGTCCGGGGCGAACCGGACGAGCCAGCGCCCGTCCCCGAAGGTGCGGTGCAGGTCCAGGAGCGCCACCGCCGCGAGGCGCGTCTCCGGTGCGTCGAGGAGGCGACGACCGAGGAACGTCGTGTCGTCGATGGACGACTCGTAGTACTGCTCGTTCGACACCTCCGTCGCCGTGCCGACCTCGACGCGAACCGAGGTGCTGTCCGCGGCGAGCGCGACGCCCGGGAGTGCGGCCAGCAGGGCGACCCACCACCTCGCGCTCCGGGCGGGGCCGGCGGGGCGGAGGCGCGGCCCCCGCGCATCGCGAGCGACGGCGCACGAATCGTCCGAGCGGAGAACTCCCGGCGTCGGCAGGCTGGGTTCCGGCATCGCCGCGCGGTGTCCGCTCCGCGGCGCGATCAGTTGGGCACGCCGCCGGGGCGATCGCTGCCCGCCCCGCGTGGCGGGCCGCCGCCGCGGCCGGGGGGTGGCGAGCCGTCCGCTCCTCGACGCTGGCGCCCCTCCCGCCCGGGGCGGAGGACGCGGTCGGCGGCGAGACGGGCGGCGTGCGTCAGCCGGAGCGCGGCCTCGTGGCGCCCGGCGCGGAACTCCGACTGCGCCTCGTTCTGGAGCCCGACGGCGCGCTCGAACTCACGGCGGGCCTCCGGGGGCGCCGGGCCGTCCAGGATTTCACGGGCCCGCGAGATCCGCTCGTCGGTGCGTTGCAGCGCACGTCGCGCGAGTTCCTCCGCCGACTCGCTGACTTTGCAGAGCCGCATGGCCTTGAGTATCCGCTCGCGGGCGCTCAGCGTGAGCTGCAGCGCGGCGAGGTGGCGACTCTCGCGAACGGCGCCCTCGGCACGCGACTGCATGTCGAGCCCGACACGCAGCAGCGCCCGCGCCCGGGTCTCCGTGCAGTCGGCGAGCCGCTCGCGCGCGCGTTCGGCGAGCTCGCGCGTGCGCTCGACCTGCACGAGCACGCGGTCCGGGTCCGGAAGCCCGCGCACGATGGCGATGGCACGATCGGCATGCCCGCGGGCCTCCAGCGTGGAACGCTCGGCGATGCCGTACTGGCCGGCCTGGAACGCCGACCGCGCGCGCCCCTGCACCTGCTTCGCCAGCGCCAGTTCGGCGGCCGCCGTCGACGCTTCGCCGGCGGGCACGAGCGACTCCGCGAGTTCGATTCGGCGGTCCGTCAGCTCGAGGGCGTCCTCCACCCGGCCCGATCCCTGGGCGCAGGCCTGGTCCAGCGGCGCGAGCGTCGCGGCCGCGGCAAAGAGGGCGACCCAACCCAGTTGTCTCGCATTCATGGCGAGCACCTCCTCGGCACCCCGTGACGGTGGTGACAGAGACGGAAGATGCAGCCCTCATGCCCCGAAGGCAACGCCATGCGCCTCGCGGAGAAACCCATGCAATGCAACCCGTTGCACGGAAGCGGCCCGGATCGCCGCCCGTTCACGGGACCCAGGCTGGCCCCACGGGTACGCCCGGGCGCCCCGCGGTGTCCGCAGGGACACAAGGGCCGGGACCCGGCCCGAAAACACGAAAGCCCCGCCCGTACAACCGGGCGGGGCTCTCGATGAATGATTAAGGGGCGGCGACCTACTCTCCCACCGGGTCTCCCCGGCAGTACCATCGGCGCTGGAGGGCTTAACTTCTCTGTTCGGAATGGGAAGAGGTGTTTCCCCTCCGCCATAGCCACCCCAATGAGGTCGACAATCGAACGAGACGCGGGTACACAGCGAAGCGCCTAAGAAATACCGGCCAAGCCTCTCGGCTGATTAGTACGGATCGGCTGAAACCCTCTCGGGCCTTACACCTTCCGCCTATCGACGTCGTAATCTCCAACGAGCCTTCAGGTGGCATGCGCCACGGGATCCCTAATCTTGGGGTGTGTTTCGCGCTTAGAGGCTTTCAGCGCTTATCACATCCGAACATAGCTACCCGGCAGTGCCCTTGGCAGAACAGCCGGCACACTAGAGGTTCGTTCGCTCCGGTCCTCTCGTACTAGGAGCAACTCCCCGCAAGGATCCTACGCCCACGATGGATAGGGACCGAACTGTCTCACGACGTTCTGAACCCAGCTCACGTACCGCTTTAATGGGCGAACAGCCCAACCCTTGGGACCTTCTCCAGCCCCAGGATGCGATGAGCCGACATCGAGGTGC
>CAZUEM010000008.1:0-49098 GCA_964619155.1 uncultured bacterium | reverse complement strand
CGCCCCGCGCCCGGCGCCTCCGGGCGGGCGCGCGACGAGCGCGCGGCCCGGCCGCACGAGCGCGGCGGCGGCGCGACGGCCGTCAGCCCGGCTGCTTCCGCCGGTATGCCGAGCCCCAGTCCCGGAGCGCCTCGATCACGGGCACCGCCGAGCGGCCGAGCGGCGTGATCGTGTACTCGACGCGCGGCGGCACCACCGGGAAGACCGTGCGCGTCAGCAGGCCGTCCCGCTCCAGTTCGCGCAACTGCTGCGTGAGCATCTTGTGCGTGACGCGCCCCAGCCCGCGGCGCAGCTCGTTGTAGCGCCAGGTGCGGTCCTTGAGCCGCCACAGGATCGGCATCTTCCACTTGCCGCCGATCACGTCCTGCGCGAGTTCGACGGGGTTCTGGTAACTGCGGCCGCGGAACTCGAAGGGCGGCATGGACACTCTCCTTTCGGTGCGTATGGCACCCTGAAGTGCATACTGCACGCGGGGTGTGCGCGCATGCTACAAGCGGGCGCTGCCGCGCGCGAGGCGCGGCACGTCCCCCATTCCCGAAAGGAGATCCCCGCACATGTCCGCGAATCCCAACCCCGCCGGCGCGCCGCGCCGGGTCCTGATGGTCGTCGCCAACCCCTCCGTCTCCACCACCCTCGGCTGGCCCGTGGGCTTCTGGGCGGCGGAACTCACGCACGCCTGGTACGAGTTCGCCGAGGCCGGCTACGAAGTCACGATCGCCAGCCCCGCGGGCGGCCGCGTGGAGATCGACGCGCTCAGCGATCCGCGCGATCCGAGCGGCTACTCGGCGCACGACGTGCTGTCCATGGGTTTCCTCGCCACGCCGAAGTTGGCGGCGCTGCTCGAGGACACGCCGTCCCTCGAGGGCTTCGGGCCGCAGTCCTTCGACGCCCTCTACGTGGCCGGCGGCCAGTCGCCGATGTTCACCTTTCGCGGCCACCCCGGGCTGCAGGAGTTGATCCGCGCGTTCTGGGACGCGGGCCGCGTCGTGTGCGCCGTGTGCCACGGCGTCGCGGCGCTGGTGGACCTGCCGGGCGCGGACGGCCGGCCGTTCGTCGCCGGCCGGCAACTGACCGGATTCGCGAACTCCGAGGAGGACTTCGCCGACCAGGTCGTGGGCTCGAAGGTCATGCCCTGGCGCATCGAGGACGAAGCGCGCGCGCAGGGCGCGAACTTCGTCACCGCCCCGGCGTTCCGCGCCTTCGCGGTGCGCGACGGGCGGCTCGTGACCGGGCAGCAGCAGTACTCCGGGCGCGCCGCCGCGAAGCTGGTCGTGGAGGCGCTCGGCCGGTAGCCGCGACGCCCGGTCCGGCGGGCCGCGCCGGACCGGCGGACGCGGGCGCGGCGCGGGGGAGCGTGGTAACTTGCCGCGCGACCATGACTCACGCCGCCGAAGTCACCGCCTCCGCGCCGAACCGCTTCGTCGCCTTCCTCCACCGCCTCGAAGGCGGCGCGCTCGTCGTCGCCTTCCTGCTCTCGATGGTGCTTCCGCTCGTCGAGGCGATCGGGCGGCCCATCAACGGCTTCTTCCTGCCGGGCGGCGAGGCCTACCGGGCGCAGCTGACGCTGTGGCTCGCGTTCCTGGGCGGCCTGCTGGCGACGCGCGAGGGCAAGCACCTGACGCTCTCGACCGCCGAGGCGCTCGGTCACACGCGCATGCGCGAGGTCGCCCGGCTGCTCTCGTCGTCCGTGGCGGCGGCCGTCTGCGCCATCCTCGCCTACTCGGCCTGGGGCGTGCTGGTCGTCGAGCGCGAGCAGGCCCTGATGCTGCCGATCGGTATCCCGGTGTGGGTGAGCCAGGCGGTCATGCCGGGGGCGCTCGCGCTCATCGCGCTGCGCTTCGCGCTCGGCGCCTCGCGCCACTGGTGGGGCCGGGCGATCGCCTTCGCCTGCATCGGGCTCGCGTTCCTGCTCGGCCTCTCGCCCGCCGTCGCACAGGCCACCTGGGTGCCGATCCTCGCGCTCATCGTGCTCGCCACGCTGCTCGGCTCGCCGGTGTTCCTCGCGATGGGCGGCATCGCGCTGCTGCTCTTCTTCCGCGACGGCGTGCCGGTCTCGGCGGTCACCGCCGACATCTACCGGCTCATGGTCTCGCCGACCCTGCCCGCGATCCCGCTGCTCACCGCCTGCGGCTACGTGCTCGCCGAGTCGCACGCCGCCGAACGGCTCGTGCGCTGCTTCCGGGCGCTGTTCGGCTGGATGCCCGGCGGCATCGCGATCCTGGTCGCCGCGGTCTGCGCGCTCTTCACCACGTTCACGGGCGGCTCGGGCGTCACGATCATCGCGTTGGGCGGGCTGCTCTACCCGATCCTGCGCGAGGAGAACTACTCCGAGGGCTTCTCGCTCGGACTCATCACCGCCTCGGGCAGCCTCGGGCTGCTGCTGCCGCCGAGCCTTCCGGTCATCCTCTACGCGGTCGTCGCCAACGTGCCGGCGGACTCGCTCTTCATCGCCGGCCTGCTCCCGGGCCTGCTGCTCATCCTGATCGTCGCGCTCTACGGCGTGCGCGTGGGCGGCCGGGCGCAGGCGCGCCGCTACCCGTTCTCGGCGAAGGAGGCGCTCGCGGCGACGTGGGAGGCGAAGTGGGAGCTGTCGGTGCCGGCGCTGGTCGTGCTGCTGTTCGCGACCGGGCGCGCCACCATCGTCGAGGCCTCGGCGTTCGCGTTCGCCTACGCCATCGTCATCGAGTGCTTCATCACCCGCGACATCCACGTCTTCCGCGCCCTGCCGGGCGTGCTCGTCAAGGCGGCGGGCCTGTGCGGCGCGGTGCTCATCCTGCTCGCGAGCGCGCTCGGCCTGACCGGCTGGCTCGTGGACGCGCAGATCCCCGCCGCGCTGCTCGAGATGGTCAAGACCCACATCCACGAGCCGTGGGTGTTCCTGCTCGCGCTGAACGTGGTGCTGCTCGTGCTCGGCAGCGTGCTCGAGATCTACTCCGCGATCGTCATCCTCGCGCCGCTCGTGGCGCCCATCGGCATGGCGTTCGGCATCGACCCGGTGCACCTCGGGGTCGTGTTCCTCGCGAACCTCGAGCTGGGCTTCCTGTTCCCGCCGGTCGGGCTGAACCTGCTGCTCTCCTCGTCACGCTTCGAGAAGCCGCTGCCGCAGCTCTACCGACACGTGGTGCCGTTCCTCGTCATCCTCGGCGTCGGCGTGATCCTCATCACCTACATCGAGGCGATGACGACCGGCGTGCTGCGGCTCGTGCGTCCCTGACGGGGCGCCGGGGCCGCCCGGGAGGTCCGCCATGAAGTCGCAGGTGCTCGGCCGCGGAGCGCTCGTCTCGAGCCGGCTCGCGTACGGCTGCATGCGCGTGAGCCGCGTCTGGGAGCGCGAGCGTTTCGCGCCCGCCCACGAGGAGGAGGGCCGCGCGGCGATCCTCGCCGCCGTCGAGGCGGGCTACACGCACTTCGACCACGCGGACATCTACGGCAACGGCGTCTGCGAGGAGATCTTCGGGCGCGTGCTGCGCGACGTGGCCGGGCTGCGGGAGCGGCTGCTGGTCGCGACCAAGTGCGGCATCCGCTGGGCGGGCGACCCGTCGCCGTCCGCGCCGCACCGCTGGGACTTCTCGCGGCGCCACATCGTGTGGTCCTGCGAGCAGTCGCTGCGCCGCCTCGGCACCGACCGCGTGGACCTCTTCATGCTGCACCGGCCCGACTTCCTCGCCGACCCGGCCGAGATCGCCGCGGCGTTCGACGAGCTGAAGCGCGCGGGGAAGGTGCTCGAGTTCGGCGTCAGCAACTTCCGGCCCTCGCTTCTGGCGGCGGTCCGGAGCGCCTGCCCGATGCCGCTGGCCGTGAACCAGGTGGAGATCCACCTCGCCCGGCTCGACGCCTTCGAGGACGGCACGCTCGACCAGTGCCTCGAACTCGGCGTCACGCCCGTCTCGTGGGGCCCGCTCGCGGGCGGCTGGCTGGGCGACGGCGGCGGCGTGCCGGATGGCCACCCGCGCGCCGAGGCGATGCAGGGCCTGCTCGCGACGCTCGACGCGGTCGCCGCCCGGCTCGGCGTCTCGCGCACCGTGCTCGTGCTCGCGTGGCTGCTCCGGCACCCGGCCCGCATCGTGCCCGTCGTCGGCAGCGTGAACCCCGCGCGCATCCGCGACGCCGCGACGGCCGACGACCTCGAGCTCTCGCGCGAGGACTGGTACACGATCCTGGTCGCCGCCCGCGGGGCGGGACTGCCCTAGCGCCGGACGCCCGGCGCGTACGGGGCGGGACAGGGGAGGTGGCCGGTTGCCCGGCCCGGGACGGCCGCGGGCGCGGGGCCCGCGCGAACCCCGCGCCAACCGGGTCCGCGCCCGCGGGTACGTTCGTTGCGAACCCCTGCTGCCGATCCCGCCGGACCCGCGGCCGCCCCCCGGGCCGCCGCGGGCCAACGCCGCCCGGAGGACCGACCTTGATCCGCCCCGTGACGTCCCGTCCGCTCTCCGCCCTGCTGCTCGCCGCCTGCGCCTTCGCGTTCGTTCCGCCCGCCGCCGCCGCGCCGGTGCGCGTCGTGCTCATGACGCACATCGAGGACAACACCCCGGCGGGGACGCCGTGGACGGTCCAGTACCGCAACAGCTACCTGAACAACCGGCGCGCGCTCATCGACATGGCGGAGCTGTGCGACTCGCTCGGGGTGAAGTGGACGCTGCAGCCCGACTGGCGGCTGCTCGAGGCGGCGCTCGTCTACGAGGACTCCGCGACCCGGGCCACCACCGGCGGCAAGAACTTCCTGCGCCGGCTCGCCGAGGACCTCGGCGTGGCCATCGACCCGCACTCGCACGAGAACGGCGGCCGCAACTACACCGACGTCGCGCACCTGCTCGATTCGCTCGGAGTGGGGGGCAGCACGGTGATCGGCGGTCACATCTGGGACCCGTCGCTGCCGGAGTTCCAGGAGTGGGACCGCTTCCGCGTCCCGGTGCGGGGCCAGCGTCACCCGAACGCGGAGTGGCGCGGTGACATCCTGATCGGCGCGGGCACCCCGAACCACGTCAACGACCCGAAGGTGAGCGGTGTCTGGCGGCCGATGGACCGCGACCACTACTTCACGCACGCGGCCGACTCCAACATCGTCGCGGTGGGCAGCTACGGCCGGCTCGTGTCCGACGTCGCGGAGCTGATCGGGCTCTACCGCGACGGCACGGTGCCCCCGAACCGGATGCTGACGTTCACGACCAACCTGCGCCCCGCGGTGCTGCTCGCGCCCGGGGGGCTCGCCTCGCTCGTGGACACGGTGTTCACGCCGATACTGGCGTGGCGCGACAGCGGACTCGTGGAGCTGACGGACTTCACCACGCTGGTCGCCGACTGGCAGTCGCTCTACGGCGGCGAGGGCTGGATGTACGACGCGGCCGGGACGGTCGGGGTGCCCGCCGCACCCGCGGGCGGCGCGGGCGCCACGCTCGCGGTCGCGGGACCGAATCCCATCCGCGGGAGCGCGGCGCTGGCCTTCACGCTCGCAGCGGACGCCCGCGTCCGCCTCTCCGTGCACGACCTGCTGGGCCGCGAGGTCGCGGTGCTCGCCCGAGGCGCGCTCGCCGCGGGCGCGCACGCCGCCCGCTGGGGCGCCGCCGGCCGCCCGGCCGGCGTCTACTTCGCGCGGCTCGAAGCGACGGAAGGCGCCTGGACGCAGGTGCGCGTGCGCAAGCTGGTGCTCGTGCCCTGAGGCCGGGCCGCGGGCCCGCTCCGCCTCAGTCGAACTCGTACCGCGGGTCCGCCGGCGCCTGCTCGAGCCCGGTGCGGCCGGCGCGGATGTCGGCCCGCGCGTACGACTCGCCGCGCACCGGCGATCCGGCCATGCGGCGCAGCAGGTTCAGCTGCCCGGTGTGGTTCAGGGCGTCCGCGATCGGGCCCGCCAGGATCCTCTCCACCTCGGTGGCGATGGGCGCGCCGCTCGCGAGGTACTCGTCCCACGCCGTGACCGCGGCGAAGAAGCGCTTCACCTCGTCGTCCCACGGCAGCGGCACGGCGTCGTTCCACTTCGCCTTCTCGCGGGTCATCGTCAGGCCCCAGTCCATGAGGTCGCCCATGTGCGCGAGGATCTCGACCGGCGTGCGGGTGGTGGGCGAGGCCTTGAACGTCGCGTATTCCCCGGGCGCGCCGCGCACGGACTTGGAGACGCGGTAGGCGATCACGGCGAGCAGGTGGCGGACGGCTTCGCGGGTGTCGGTCATGCAACGCCTCCGGAATTCCCGATGCGGAACGACGCGCCGCAGCGGACTACCTCACCCAGAACAGCTTCACGGCCGCGATGAGCAGCACCACGCCGAGCAGCCGGCGGAACGCCGGGCTGCCGAGGCGGCGGCTGCCGAGTGTCGAGCCGATGAGCCCGCCGCCCACCGCGGCCGCCGCGAACAGCGGCAGGGCGCGGGGCAGGGTGCCCGAGGCCACCGAGTGCCCGGCCAGGCCGGCGATCGAGTTGACGAGGATGAACGCGGCCGAGATGCCGGCCGCCTGCCGCGTGTCCGCCCAGCGCGTGAAGAGCAGCAGCGGAGTGAGGTAGATGCCGCCGCCCACGCCGGTCATCCCCGAGAGCAGGCCGATGGCCGCTCCGCACGGCACGCCCACGGCCGGATGCAGCACGCGCGGCGGGGTCCCGGCCGGCGGGTTCGCGTGCGTGACGAGGCGGAACGCCGCGACGAGCAGCGTGAGCGCGACGAGCTGGCGGTAGACCGGGTTCGGCAGCGCCATCTGGCCGCCGACGAAGGCGAGCGGGACGGAGGTGCAGGCGAAGAGCAGGAAGACCCGCCACGAGAAGCTGCCGGCCGTGTAGAAGCGAACCGTGGCGATCGTCGCGACGAGGATGTTGAGCACGAGGGCCGTGGGCTTCATCTCGGCGGGCGCGACGCCGAACAGCGCCATCGCCGCCAGGTACCCCGAGGCGCCCGCGTGCCCGACCGAGGAGTAGAGCACCGCCGCCGCGAAGATGAGCAGCGCGAGGGGGAGTTCCGCGGTCATCGGCGCGCTCCAGGGGGAGCGGGAAGGGCCGCGTCCGCGGGCAGGGCTCCCGGGGCGGTGCGGCACGCGTCTGCGCTCAGTGCGGGCCTCCTTCCGAAGGGCGTTCGCCGGTGCGGGTCCCGAAGGTCACGGGGCCGCCAAATCTCTCCGCGAGAGCCCCGCCCCGGCTTTGACGGGGGGCGGGGGTCTTCATAATGTAGGCCGTTCTCCAACAAGGGCGTGGGGCGCCGGAGCGCATCCTTCATCCCGGGGCCCCGGCCGGGTGCTGCCCGGCATCCGGATCGGCGGGACCGCCCACCGCCGGGAGGCATCATGCGAGAGCAGGTCGAGAAAGTCATCGAGCAACTGCGCATCCACGTCGTCCAGCCGGACGGCGGCGACCTCGAACTCCTGGACGTGAGCGAGGACGGGGTGGTGCGCATCAAGCTGCACGGCGCGTGCGTCGGCTGCTCGAGCTCGACGACGACCCTGCGCAACGGCATCGAACGCTACCTGCGCGCCAAGCTGCCGCAGGTCACGCAGGTCGTCGCGGAGTAACGGTGTACTTCTACGGGCTCGTCAACGCCACCATCCTCATCGTGCTCACGGTGCTGGCGGCGATGGGCTTCAACCGGCTGCGCGAGTGGTGGGAGGCGCGCGAGCGCCGCCGCGGGCACTGACGACGCGGGATTCGCGCTTGCCGCAGGGGAGCCATGTCCACGATCACGAAGGAGCAGGTCCTCGCCGCGCTCGGCACGGTGAACGACCCCGATCTGCACCGCGACCTGGTGTCGCTGGGCATGATCGAGGACGTCGCCGTGGAGGGCGGACGCGTGTCGTTCACGCTGGTGCTCACGACCTCGGCCTGCCCGCTCAAGGGCCAGATCGAGGACGACTGCCGCCGCGCCGTGAGCGCGATCCCCGGCGTCTCCGAGGTGCACCTGAACACGACGAGCCGCGTCCGCAAGCCGAAGGACCCGTCGGCCGACCGCAAGGCGCTGCCCGGTGTCGCGCACGTCCTCGCGGTGGGCTCGGGCAAGGGCGGCGTCGGCAAGAGCACCGTGGCCGCGAACCTCGCCATCGCCCTCGCGCAGACGGGCGCCACGGTCGGGCTGCTCGACGGCGACATCTACGGCCCCAACCTGCCGCGCATGATGGGCGTGAGCCGCCAGCCGCAGCACCAGGGCGGCAAGATCGTCCCGCTCGAGGCGCACGGCGTGCGCTTCATGTCCATGGGGCTGCTCGTGGACGCCGGCGAGGCCGTCGTCTGGCGCGGGCCGATGCTGCACGGTGCGATCAAGAGCTTCCTGCACGACGTGGACTGGGACGGCTGCGACTACCTGCTCGTGGACCTGCCGCCCGGCACGGGCGACGTGCAGCTCTCGCTCATCCAGCAGACCGTGGTGACCGGCGCGATCGTCGTGACCACGCCGTCCATGGTCGCGATCGAGGACGCGGTCAAGGCCATCGCCATGTTCGACAAGCTGCAGGTGCCGGTGCTGGGCGTGATCGAGAACATGAGCTACTTCCTGTGCCCGAGCTGCCACGAGCGCCACGAGATCTTCGCGAGCGGCACCGGGCAGGAGCGCGCGCTGGCGATGGGCCTGCCGTTCCTCGGCTCGATCCCGCTGCACCCCGAGGTGCGCGCGGGCGGCGACACCGGGCAGCCGGTCGTGGCGGCGCAGCCCGACAGCCCGTACGCGCGCGAGCTGCGCAAGATCGCCGGCGTGCTCGCGCAGCGCGTCAGCATCCACACGCTTTCGGCGCAGGAGGCGCGGGCGTGACGCGCGTCTACGCCGACCACGCCGCGACCACGCGGCCCGCGCCCGAGGTGCTCGAGGCGATGGCGCCCTGGACGGCGGAGCGCTTCGGCAACGCCTCGAGCGTGCACGCGCGCGGCGAGGCGGCGCGCGAGGCGGTCGAGGCCGCGCGGGTCGAGGTGGCCCGGCTCGCCGGCGCGCAGCCCGAGGAGATCGTCTTCACCGCCAGCGGTTCGGAGGCCAACAACCTCGCCTTGAAGGGCGCGCTCGCGGCGCTGCCCGACCCGTCGCGGCGGCGGCTCGTGGTGAGCGCGGTCGAGCACAACTCGGTGCTCGAGACCGCGCGCTTCCTCGAGAGCCGCGGCTTCGCACTGACCGTGCTGCCCGTGCGCGCGAACGGCCAGGCGGACCCGGAAGCGCTGGCGGACGCGCTCGGGCCCGACGTGGCGCTGGTCTCGGTGATGGCCGTGAACAACGAAACCGGGGTCGTGAACCCGGTCGCGGAACTGGGGCTGCACGCGAAGCAGTGCGGGGCGCTCTTCCACGTGGACGCCGTGCAGGCGGCTGGCAAGCTCCCGCTGGCGGTGGACGCCTGGCACTGCGACCTGCTGAGCCTCGCGGGGCACAAGTTCCACGGGCCGCCCGGCGCGGCGGCGCTGTTCGTGCGGCGGCGCGTGAAGCTCGTGCCGCAGCTGCACGGCGGCCACCAGGAGCGCGGGCGGCGCGCCGGAACCGAGAACGTGGCCGCGATCGTGGGCCTGGGCGCGGCGGCGGCGCGCGCGCGCGCGTCGCTGGCCTCCGGCTCGGCGAACCGCGTCGCGTCGCTCGGCGAGCGGCTGCTGGCGGGCCTGCTCGCGGGCGTGCCGGACACGCGCCTGAACGGCGATCTCAACCAGCGCGTCGGCGGCACCGTCAACGTGTGCTTCGCCGGCGTGGACGGCGAGGCCGTGCTTCACGAACTGGACCGCGCGGGCGTCGAGGTCTCGACCGGCTCGGCGTGCAGCGCCGCCGACCCCGGACCGAGCCACGTGCTGGTCGCGATGGGACTTTCGCCGGAGGACGCGCACGCGAGCGTGCGGTTCTCGCTCGGCGGGGACAACACCGAAGACGACGTCGAACACATCTGCCGGGTCGTGCCGTCCATCGTCGAGCGCCTGCGCGCGCTCGCGGGGCCGGCGGAGCGAAGCGCGTGAGCGCGCGCAAGAGGAGGGGGACTGCCGTGAAGCGTTCCAACACCCGCGGTGCGGCGAAGCCGCAGCGCAACGGCCACCGGGACGGGGCCCGCGACGGGGGCCCGATGTCGCAGGCCGACCTGTTCCGCCTCAAGGTCGGTCTCGCCGAGATGCTCAAGGGCGGCGTGATCATGGACGTGATGAACGCCGAGCAGGCCGAGATCGCGCAGGAGTCGGGCGCCGCCGCGGTCATGGCGCTCGAGCGCATCCCGTCGCGGATCCGCAAGGACGGCGGCGTCGCCCGCATGAGCGATCCGACGATGATCCGGAAGATCCAGGCCTCGGTGGACATCCCGGTCATGGCCAAGTGCCGCATCGGCCACATCGTCGAGGCGCAGATCCTCGAGGCGCTCGAGATCGACTTCATCGACGAGAGCGAGGTGCTGACCCCCGCCGACGAGGCGAACCACGTCTGGAAGCACGACTTCAAGGCGCCGTTCGTGTGCGGCTGCCGCGATCTCGGCGAGGCGCTGCGCCGCATCGGCGAAGGCGCGGCCATGATCCGCACCAAGGGCGAGGCCGGCACCGGCAACGTCGTCGAGGCCGTGCGCCACATGCGCGCGGTCGTCTCGCACATGAAGAAGCTGACCACGCTGACCGCCGACGAGCTGATGGCCGAGGCGAAGGGCCTCGGCGCGCCGTTCGAGCTGGTGCAGCAGGTCGCGAAGACCGGCCGGCTGCCGGTGCCCAACTTCGCCGCGGGCGGCGTGGCCACCCCGGCCGACGCCGCGCTCATGATGAAGCTCGGGGCCGAGGCCGTGTTCGTCGGCTCGGGCATCTTCGAGGTCGGCGACGCGTCGAAGCCCAGGGACGCGCACCGCGACCAGCTCCGCATGGCGAAGGCCATCGTCCAGGCGGTCGCGAACTGGAACCGCCCGGACGTGCTCCTCGAGGTCAGCAAGGGGCTGCCGCAGGCGATGCGCGGCCTCTCGCTCGAGACGCTGTCCGAGGAAGAGCGGCTTGCGCGTCGCGGCTGGTGAGGTCGCCGAGGTGAGCCGGCCGCGCGCGGGGCGCGCTCCCGGGGCGCCCCGCGTCGGGCTGCTCTCGCTGCAGGGCGACTACGAGAAGCACCGCGAGGCGCTGGCCGCCCACGGCGCCTCTTCCGTCCGCGTCTCGCTGCCCGAGCACCTCGCGGGGCTGGACGCGCTCGTGCTGCCCGGCGGCGAGTCCACGACCATGCTGCGGCTGCTCGACGCGACGGGGCTGCGCGCGGGCGTCGAGCGCTTCGTGCGCGAGAAGCCGGTGCTCGGCACGTGCGCCGGACTCATCCTGCTCGCGAAGCAGGCCGACCGGCTGCCCGCGCCGACGCTCGGCGTGCTGGACGTCGCCGCGGCGCGCAACGCGTGGGGGCGCCAGGTGCACTCGTTCACCGGCCCGGTGGAGTTCGCGCCGCTCGGCCGCCGCGTCGAGGGTGTGTTCATCCGCGCGCCGCGCATCACGCGCGTCGGGCGCGGTGTCGAGGTCGTGGCGACCCTCGACGGGGAGCCCGTGGGCGTGCGCCAGGGGCGCATCGCGGCGTTCACGTTCCATCCCGAGCTGACCGCCGACGGCGGGCTGCACGGCTGGTTCCTGCGAGAGGTGGCGGGGTTCGCCGCCGCGGGAGGCGCGCGATGAAGCCGGCGTCGCCCGACCGCGCCGCGCTGCACGAGTTCCTCGAGCGCCACCGCTCGTTCGTGCTGACGACGCACGTCAACCCGGACGGCGACGCGATCGGCAGCGAGGTGGCGATGTCGCGCTGGCTGCGCGCGCGCGGCAAGTCGGTGCGCATCCTCAACGACTCGCCCACCCCGGCCGCCTTCGGCTGGCTGGTCGCGGACGAGGCGGTCGACACCTACGAGGAGGCGCTCTGCGAGAAGCGCTTCGAGGAGGCCGACGCGCTGCTCGTGCTCGACACCGGCAACCGGCAGCGCATCGGCCGGCTCGCGAAGCACCTCGACCGCCACGTGCTGCCGGTCGCGGTCGTGGACCACCACGTCACGCACGACGGCTTCGGGCAGGTGAACGTGATCGAGCCCGAACTGGCTTCGACGGCGAGCCTCGTGTTCGAGCTGATGGCCGAGGCCGGCGCGCCGCTCGACCTGCTCGCGGCCGAGGCGCTCTACGTCGGGCTCTTCACCGACACCGGCAACTTCCGCTATTCGAACACCGACGCCCGCGCGCACCGAATGGCCGCGGCGCTCGTCGAGGCCGGGGTGGACCCGTCCGACGTCACGAGCCGCGTGCACGCGACCGCCCCGGCGGGGCGGCTGCGCTTCTTCGGCGAGGCGCTCGCCGCGCTGCAGATGCTCGAGGGCGGACGGCTGGCCCTCGTGGAGGCCGGGCCCGAGCAGTTCGCGAGGCACGGACTCGCCGGCGCCGACACCGAGGGCCTCGTGGACATGCCGCGCGCGATCGCCGGCGTCGAGGTCGTCGCGCTCTTCTCCGAGGTCGAGCCCGGAAAGGTGAAGGTGTCGCTGCGCTCGACCGGCAACGTCACGATCGACCAGGTGTGCTCGCGCTTCGGCGGCGGCGGCCACCCGCACGCGGCCGGGGTGCAGATGCGCGGTTCGCGCGAGGACGCGAAGGCGAGGATCCTGCCCGAGATCGTGAAGCTGCTCGCCGCCCACGCCGAGACGGCCGCCGGGGGCGGGGCCGCTTGAGCGCTCCGGCCGGCGCCGCCGCCCGCATCCGGGGCGAGGACGTCTCGCACCGCTACGGGCCGCGCGTGGCGCTGCGGCCCGTGTCGTTCGACGTCGCGGGCCCGGGCGTCGTCGCGGTGACGGGCGAGAACGGCTCGGGCAAGAGCACGCTGCTGCGCATCCTCGCCGGGCTGCTGCGGCCGACGCGCGGCCGGGCCGGTATCGAGGTCGGCGGCCGGGCCGTCGCCCCGCGGGAGCGGCGGAACCGCGTCGGGCTGGCCACTCCCGAGCTGTCCTTCTACGAGGAGTTCACGGCCGAGGAGAACCTCCGCTTCGCCGCCGAGGCACGCGGCCTGCCAAACGTGCAGGCGGCGGTTCAGGATGCACTTGTAAAGACCGGCCTGACACCGCGGGCCGGTGACCGGGTCTCGGCTTTTTCCTCCGGCATGAAGCAGCGCCTGCGCCTTGCGTTTGCGGTGCTCCACGGCCCCGAAGTGCTGATGCTGGACGAGCCCGGCTCCCACCTCGACGAGGAGGGCCGGGCGGTCGTGGAACGCCTCGTGCATGGTCACGCCGCGAATGGCCTCGTCGTCCTCGCCACCAACGACCCCCGGGAGATCGAACTTGCCGAGAGCCGGATCCCGCTCAGCGGCCGCGGTCTGGACCATCCTGCGTAAGGAGTGCCGCAGCGAGTGGCGGACCCGCTACGGGCTCAACGCCGCGCTGCTGTTCGCCGTCGCCAGCCTGACCGCGGTGAGCTTCGCGGCCGGCCGGCTGAGCGACCGCACCGACCTGCTCGCGGCGCTGTTCTGGATCGTGCTGCTGTTCGCGACGCTCACCTCGATGAGCCACGCGTTCGTGCGCGAGATGGAGGCGCGCACGATGCTGCTGCTCCGGCTCGTCGCGTCGCCGACCGAGATCGCCACCGGCAAGCTGCTCTTCAACCTGTTGTTCCTCGCGGTGGTCGAGGCGGTCACGGTCCCGCTTTTCCTGGTCCTGACCGGCGCGCCGCCCGTGCGCTGGGGCACGTTCCTCGGCATCCTCGGCCTGGGCACGGTCTCGCTCGCGGCCTCGTCCACGCTCGTCGGCGCGGTGATTGCGCAAACGCGTGGTCGCGGGGCGCTGTTCGCGGGCGTCTCGTTGCCGCTGTTGCTGCCGGTGCTCGCCGCCGCGGTGGGGGGCACGCGTGACATGTGGGCGTCAAATCCCGTGGACGGATCGCTGCGCCTGCTCGCGTCCTACGCCGTGGCGCTCCTCGCGGCGAGCCTGCTACTGTACGACCATCTCTGGGAGGACTGACCGCGCGTATGGTGCTTCGAGTGCTGCTCTTCGTCTGGATCGCGGTGGCGATGGCCGTGGCGCTGCTGCGGGCGCCGCTCGTGCCCGTGCTCGAGGAGACCACGCGCGTGCTCTACTTCCACATCCCGGCCGCGTGGCTGACCGTCGTCGCCCTCGGCTGGTCCATGATCCACAGCATCCTCTACCTCGCGAAGCGCGACCTGCGCCACGACGATCACGCCGCGGCGGCCGCCGAGCTGGGCCTGCTCTTCTGCGTCGGCGCCACCGTCAGCGGCGCGCTGTGGGCCAAGTCCATGTGGGGCTCCTACTGGAACTGGGACCCGCGCGAGACCTCGATCTTCTTCCTGCTGCTGCTCTACACCGCCTACCTCGCCCTCCGCGGCAGCATCGAGGACGAGGAGAAGCGCGCCCGGTTGTCCGCGATCTACTCGGTCGCGGCGTTCGTCGCGGTGCCCTTCCTGATCTTCGTGGTGCCGCGCATGTACGAAACGCTCCACCCCGACCCGATCATCAACCCGCGGGGCAAGGTGGACATGGACCCCATGATCCGCTGGTGCTTCCTCGCGATGCTCGTCGGGTTCACGGGGCTGTACGTCTGGCTGCAAGCGCTTCGAGTCCGGGTGTCGCGGCTCGAAAGGGCCGCCCAGGCCGCTTGAGAGGATCGGTTCGATGGATCGCAACTTCGTCGTGTTGGGCGTCTCGCTGCTCGTCTGGGGGCTGCTGTTCGTGTGGCTCCTGAGGGTCGAGAAGCGGGTTCGGGAACTGGAGAAGCGATGAACACCAAGGTGCTCCTGGCGGTGGGCCTGCTGGCCTCGGCCGTCGTGATCGGCGTCACGAGCTTCAAGCAGACGATGACGCCCTACATCGGCTTCAAGGAGGCGCGGCAGGCGAGCGGGCAGGTCCAGGTCAACGGCAAGCTCGCGGACAAGGACTACGTGCTCAAGAAGGAGGAGCAGTACCTGCGCTTCTCCCTCAAGGACCCCAACGGCGACGTGATGCCGGTCGTGTACCGGGGCGTCATCCCGGGCAACTTCGACCAGGCCGTCAGCATCGTCGCGATCGGCCGCTACCGGGGCGATCACTTCGAGGCGAACCAGCTCCTCGTCAAGTGCCCGTCCAAGTACCAGGCGGCGGAGGGCCAGCACCCCGAGGGCGTGCCGTCGTGACCGCCGCCTCGCGATCCTCGCTGCTGACCGCGGGCGCGCTGCTGGTGCCCGCGTTCGCTCTCGGCGGCATGCTGATGCAGGCCGGAACGCTGAACCTCGGCCAGGTCCTGTGCTGGCTCGCGTTCTTCGCCTCGCTCGTCTCGGGCACGTCGTGGCTCCTCGCCACGACCGGCCGCGCCGGGGCCGAGCCCGCGGCGCGCGCGTCCTACCTGGTGCAGTGGGCGGCGTTCCTCGCCGCCTGCGCGTTCCTGTGGTGGATCCTGTTCGACCACCAGTTCGCGTTCCAGTACGTGCACGACTACTCGTCTCGCTCGATGCCGGGCCACTTCGTGTTCGCGGCGTTCTGGGGCGGGCAGGAGGGCACGTTCCTGCTCTGGGCGTTCCTCAGCACGACGCTCGGACTGTTCGTGCTGCGCTGGCGGCACCCGATGATGGCGCCGACGATGTTCTTCCTGAACGCTCCGAACATCATGCTGGGGCTGGTGACGGTGATGCGCGGTCCGTTCCTGCGTGCGACGCAGGCGTACACCGACGGCGTCGGCCTGAACCCGCTGCTCCAGGACTACTGGATGACGATCCATCCGCCGGTGCTGTTCATCGGCTTCTCGTCGTTCGTGGTTCCGTTCGCGATCGCCTGCGCGGCGCTGGTGCGCCGCGAGTACGACGGCTGGGTCAAGCCCGTGCTGCCGTGGGTGGTGTTCTCGACCGCGATCCAGGCCACCGGCTTCATCATGGGCGGCGTGTGGGCCTACAAGGTGCTCGGCTGGGGCGGCTACTGGGGCTGGGACCCGGTCGAGAACGGTTCGCTGATCCCGTGGCTGAGCAACACGGCGCTGCTGCACGGCCTGCTCGTGCAGCGGGTGACCGGCTCGCTGCGGAAGACCAACTTCTTCCTCGCGATCACCTCGTACGTGCTCGTGCTCTACGCGTCGTTCCTGACGCGCAGCGGCGTGCTCGCGGACTTCTCGGTGCACTCGTTCGCGAACCTCGGGCTCTCGGGCTTCCTGCTGTCGTTCATCGCGGTCGCCGGCATCGGCGGCTTCGGCCTGCTGCTCTGGCGGCTGAACGACATCCCGAAGGCGCCCGAGCCGCTCGGCGCCTTCTCGCGCGAGTCGTTCCTGTGGCTCGGCCAGCTCGTGTTCATGCTCATGTGCCTGCTCATCGCGCTGGGCATGAGCGCGCCGCTCATCACGCGGCTGTTCGGCCCGCCGGCGAACGTGCAGACGTCGTACTACAACCTGGTCAACGCGCCGCTCGCGATCGCGATGGGACTGCTGCTCGGCCTCTCGCCGCTCATGCGCTGGCGCAAGCAGGAGCCGCCGGAGAACGCGAAGACGCTGGGCCCGGTGCTGACGTGGTCCGCGGCCGTCATCGTCGCGGGGCTGGCGCTGACGTTCGTGCTCTCGAACGCCAGTTCGCTCGCGGCGGCCGCCTTCCCGTGGTTCGGGATCGGCCTGCTCGGCTGGCTGGTCACGGCCATGCTGGTGTACGCGCCGGTCACCATGGTCGCGGTGGGCGTGGCCGTGATCTTCACCGCGCTGGCCGTCATCTGGGGCGTCCGCGACCCGATGCCCGCGGCGATCGTCTTCGCGATGGCCTTCGCGCTCGCCGCCAACTGGGGCGTCACGGTGCGCGGCTTCCGCGCGAGCTGGAAGCACGGCATGGCGTACATGGGCCACATGGGCGTCGCGATCCTGCTCATCGGCGCGGTCTCCTCGTCGGGCTACGGGAAGTCGCAGCAGGTGCAGCTGCCCAAGGGCGAGGCCCGCACGGCGCTCGGCTACCAGCTGACGTTCCAGGGCTTCGAGCGGGGCAAGGACGGCAAGGACCAGGCGGTGATCGCGGTGAACGCGGCGGGCCGCAAGTACGTCGCCAACGCGCACTTCTACTGGAGCGACTACAACCAGAGCTACATGAAGAACCCGCACGTCCAGCCGTTCCTCACCTACGACATCTACATCGCCCCGCTCGACCTGGTGGGCGGAGGGCAGAGCGGCGGCGGCGTGACGCTGAAGCCGGGCGAATCGAAGCAGATGGGCGAGGTGACCTACACGTTCGAGAACTTCACGCCCATCCCCGGCGAGAACACCATGAAGCTGATCGCCAACCTCACGGCCGAGATCGGGGGGCGCACCGTGCCGCTCAAGCCCGCCGTCGAGATGTCCATGGGCGGGGGCGAGCCGAACCGGACGCCGGACTACATCCCGGGCGGCGGGCAGGTGAACATCCTGAGCGCGAACCCGAACGACGGCAGCGTGCAGCTCTCGCTGCCGGGCATGGACAAGGGCGCCGCCGCGGGCGAGGTGCTCGCGGTCGAGGTCAGCACGAAGCCGTTCATCGGCCTCGTCTGGCTCGGCTCGGTGATCTCGCTGCTGGCGACGTTCATGGTCATGGTGCGGCGCGCGCTGGACATGTTCCGCGAGAAGCAGCTGGCTTGAGCGGACCGCCGGCGAGCCTCCCGGACGGGCGCCTTCCCCTCGCGGGGGGGGCGCCCGGTTCGATTCCGCGCGTGGCCGCGCGGCCGCGCCCGGCGCCCCGGCCGGGCCCGCGGGTGCGCCCTTGCCGCGCTGCCCATGCGTGCAGTAGCTTCACCCGCGGTGCCGGTCGCAGGACATGTTCGAATCGCTCAACGATCCGGTGGACGTGCTCACCGCCTTCGTGGACGGCGCGATGCGCCCGATCCGCTTCCGCTGGCAGGGACGGGTCGTGCGCGTGCGCCGTGTGACGGGGCAGTGGAACCGACGCGAGGGCCAGGCCGTGCTGCGCTACTTCGCCGTGCTGGGACCGAAGGACGAGAGCTACGAGCTCTGCTACGACGCGCGCGGCCCGCGCTGGACGCTGAACCGCGCGTGGCGGGAGGGCGCGTGAGCGCCGCGCCGCGCGCCGCGAGGGAGGCGGACGGGTGATCCTGCTCGTGGACATGGACGCGTTCTTCGCGTCGGTCGAGCAGGCCCATCACCCGCACCTGCGCGGGCGCGCCGTGATCGTCTGCGGCGATCCCGACCGGCGCGGCGTCGTGACCGCGGCCTCGTACGAAGCCCGCCCGTTCGGGGTGCGCGCCGGCATGCCGCTCGCCGAGGCGAAGCGGCTCTGCCCGCACGCCGAGTACGTCGAGGGCAGCCCGCGCAAGTACGTCGAGAAGTCGCTCGAGCTGCTCGAGATCTTCCTCTCGTACACGCCCGACGTGGAGCCCTTCAGCGTGGACGAGGCGTTCCTCGACCTCCGCGGGCTCGGCGCGCGCGGCGCGACGATGGAGGCGG
The DNA here is from genome assembly GCA_964619155.1 of uncultured bacterium. Classification (GTDB taxonomy): domain Bacteria; phylum Eisenbacteria; class RBG-16-71-46; order RBG-16-71-46; family RBG-16-71-46; genus CAIXRL01. Next base: position 30,836 of record CAZUEM010000008.1, on the reverse strand, counting down.
CGATCGCGCTCGGCCGCGAGATCCAGGCGCGCATCGACCGCGAGCACGGGCTCGGCGCCTCGATCGGCGTCGGCCCCAACAAGCTCGTCGCCAAGATGGCCTCGGGCGTGCAGAAGCCGCGCGGGCTCACGGCGCTCGACGAGGAGGGCTTCCGCAGGCTCTTCTGGCCGATGCCGGTGCAGGAGCTCTGGGGCGTCGGCGCCAAGACCGCGCAGCACCTGGCCACGCTCGGCATCCGCACGGTGGGCGACCTCGGACGGGCGGGCGCGCCGATGCTGGAGCAGGCCTTCGGCGTCGTCGGCCCGCACCTGCGCGAGGCCGCCTGGGGGCGCGACCGCACGCCCGTCGTGCCCTACCACGAGGGCGTGGATCCCAAGTCCATGGGCCACGAGGTGACGCTGCCCGAGGACTCGCGCGACCCGGAGTTCCTCGAGGGGACGCTGCTGCGGCTCTCGGACCAGGTGGCGCGCCGCCTGCGCGGGGACGGGTTCGCGGCGCGCACCGTGACGCTCAAGCTCCGCGACTTCCGCTTCCGCACGATCACGCGCCAGCGCGCGCTCGGCGCGGCGGTGGACGACCACCTCAGCCTGTTCGAGGTGGCGCGCGCGCTGTGGCGGGCGAACTGGCGGGGCGAGCCGCTGCGCCTGCTCGGCGTGAGCGCGAGCGCCCTCGAGAAGCGCGAGGGCGGCGGCCAGGTCGAGCTGTTCGCCAGGGACGAGCGCGCGAAGGCGCTGCAGGAGGCGCTCGACCGCGTGCGCGACAAGCTGGGCGAGGCCTCGGTCGTGCCGGCCGGCTCGCTCACGCACCAGCGCGAACTCGGGCACGTTCCGTTCGGCGCGGCGAAGCGCACGGCGAAGGGCCCCGCCGGGGGGGCGCTCAGCCGCGAGGGGGCGACCGTCGACATGAAGAAGCGCCTCAAGAAGGGCGGCGCGTGAGCGAGGCGGCGCGCATCCACGTCGGCACGTCCGGCTACTCGTTCGCCGACTGGGTCGGGCCCTTCTACCCGAAGGGCACTCCGAGCGGCGACTTCCTCGGCTACTACGCGCGCCACTTCGGCTGCGTCGAGGTGAACTCGACCTACTACCGCATCCCGGCGCCCCGGGTGATGGAACTCATGGAGCGCAAGACGCCCGAAGGCTTCCGCTTCGTCGTCAAGCTCAACCAGGCGATGACGCACGAAGGCTCGTCCGACCCCGCGCTCTGCCGCGAGTTCCTCGCCGCGATCCAGCCGCTCAAGGACGCGGGCAAGCACCATGGCCTGCTGGCGCAGTTCCCGTGGGGGTTCAAGAAGTCGGAGGCCGCGAAGGCGCACCTCGAGGCGCTGCGCGAGCGGTTCCCGGGCGAGCCGCTGTGGGTGGAGTTCCGCCACGACTCGTGGATGCACCCGGGGCTCCCGGACTGGCTGCGCGAGCGCTCGCTCGGCTACTGCGCGGTGGACGAGCCGCGCCTGCCCGGGCTGGTGCCCCCGGTCGCGCACCTGACGACCGACGCGGGCTACGTGCGCTTCCACGGCCGCAACGAACGGACCTGGTGGGGGCGCTCCGGCGGCGACCGCTACGACTACGACTACGCCGAGCGCGAGCTCGCGGAGTGGGTGGAGCGCATTCGCGCGCTGGCCGCGAAGTCGAGGGAGACCTACCTGTTCTTCAACAACTGCCACGCCGGGCAGGCGGCCCGGAACGCGAAGCTCATGGAGGAGCTGTTGCGCCGGCAGAAGCTGCCCGTCTGAGGGCCGTCCGCGGGGGCCGCGGGCCGCGGCCCCCGCGCCTCCCGGACGGGCCGCGTTGACGGGTGCGCGCCGGCCCCACTAGGGTCCGGCTCCGTCCGCGCGCGCGCCGCGCCCCTCCGTCCCGGAGATCCGCATGGACCAGGGTCCCAAGTCCTACTGGGCCGAGTTCCTCGGCACGTTCACGCTGTGCTTCGCCGGCCAGGGCGCCATCGTCGTCCAGCACCTCACCGGCGCCGGCCCCGCCGGGCTGCTGTCCGTGGCGATGGCGCACGGCCTCGCGCTCGCGGTCATGATCTCGGCGCTCGGTGCGACCTCGGGCGGCCACTTCAACCCCGCCGTCACCTTCGGCTTCGTCGTCACCGGGCGGCAGTCGTGGACCTCGGCGATCACCTACTGGATCTCGCAGCTGCTCGGGGCGCTGGCGGCCAGCTTCCTGCTCCGCTCGGTGCTGCCCGGCGAGGCGGGCCAGGCCACGCACTGGGGCGTGCCCGTGCCGGGGGGGGGCGTCTCGGCGAGCATGGCCCTGATGCTCGAGTTCGTCTGCACGTTCCTGCTCGTCACCGCCGTCTGGGGCACGCTCGTGGACGAGAAGGCGCCGCGCCTCGGCGGCTTCGGCGTCGGCTTCACGCTGGTCATGGCGATCCTGGTCGCCGGGCCGCTCTCGGGCGGGGCGCTCAATCCCGCGCGCGCCTTCGGGGCCGCGTGCGCGTCGGGCGTGTGGACGTCGCACTGGCTGTACTGGCTGGGGCCGCTGCTCGGCGGCGCGGCCGCGGCGCGCGTCTACAAGCAGGTGGTGATGCGCCCATGAGCCCCGCCCGGAACCCCGGGGGCCCGCGCCCCGCCGCGTTCATCACGAAGCCCCCGCAGGCGGTGCTGTTCCTGTGCCTGCACAACTCCTCGCGCAGCCAGATCGCCGAGGGCTTCGCGCGCGCTCTCGCGCCCGCCGGCGTGACGGTCATGAGCGCGGGCACCGAGCCGCGGGGCGTGAACCCGAACGCGATCGAGGTCATGCGCGAGGCCGGGGTGGACATCTCCGGGCAGGCTTCGCGCCACCTCGACCAGGTGCCCTGGCGCGACGCCGACACCGTCGTGACGCTGTGCGGCGAGGGCGCCGAGGTCTGCCCGGTCGTGGCGGGGGACGTGCGGCGGGTCCACTGGCCGCTGCCCGACCCGTCCCAGGCTCCGCCGGAACGGGCGCTCGAGGTGTTCCGCGAGGTCCGCGACGAGATCCGCTGGCGGGTCGCGTCGCTCTGGCCGGGCGGGGAATAGCCGGGCCCGAATCCGCGCTCAACCCCCGGCCGCTTCCTTCCGAAAACGGGAATGCCTCCTCTCCGGGAGGAGGCGTGACCCGCCGCCCCCTCCGGGAAGGAACCCGCATGGCCCGCGCACTCCTCGGCCTGATCGTCGTCGCGATGTGCTGCGCCGCGCCCGCCTCGGCCGATTCGCCCGTCACCGGGACGCTGTGGCTCTCGGCCGCCGGCCGCAGGGCCGCCGCGAAGGCCGTGCCCGGCGCCCCCGTCGTGCAGCCCGGTGTGGAGGAGGGCGTCGTCTGGGTGGCGAAGATCCCCGACCGCGTGCAGGAGCGCCTCGGCCAGCCGCGCCGCAGGTGGTTCGGGCTGCGCCGCGACAAGCCGGAGGCGATGCCCTCCGTGTCGCAGAAGGGCGACCGCTTCACGCCGCGCGTCGTGGTGCTTCCCGCGGGCGGGGACCTCGAGCTCGCGAACCCCGACCGGCTCTACCACAGCGCCTTCAGCGTCTCGGGCGCCCGCCGCTTCGACCTCGGCAAACTCCGTCCGGGCCGCCGTGACACGCTCGCGTTCCCGAAGGCGGGCGTGGTCAACCTGCACTGCGAGATCCACCCGAAGGCGGTGGGCTACGTGGTGGTGACGCCCAATCGCGCCTTCGCGCGGCCCGACCGTTCGGGCCGCTTCGAGCTGCCCAAGCTCCCGCCGGGGCGCTACGTGCTGCGCGCGTGGCACCCCGCGAAGGGCGAACTGAAACTGCCGTTCGAGGTCCCCCGGCGCGGCGCGGTGGAACTGAACCCCGCTTTCTAGGAGGGACGACGTGCGCTTCGGGCTTCGCTGGAGAATCCTGCTGATGACCGTGCTCGCGCCCGTGTCGCTCGCGGTCGCGACGCTCGTGATCGTCAACCGCGACGTCGCCGAGCACGCCAACGCGTCGAGCCTGCACGAGGACCTCTCGCACTCGGCGGCCGTCTTCGAGGGCATGCTCGCGACGCGCTCGCGCGCGCTCGAGGGCGGCGCGCTGGTCGTCGCACGCGACCCGCGGTTCTTCTCGCTGCTCATGCTCGGCCTCTCGCAGCGCGACGCGCGCTTCGACGCGACGGTGCGCGGCATGGCGCGCGACTTCAACGGCATCACCCGCACCGACCTGTTCGAGGTCTTCGACCGCCACGGGCGCATCCTCGCCTCCGTCGGCGAAGCCCGCACCACGCCGGACGCGCGCGCGGCGATGGTCCGGCGCGCGCTCGGCGGCGACCACGCCACCGGCGTGCTCACCGAGGGCCGCGCGCACTTCCAGGCCGCCGCCGTGCCCGTCCACGCGGACGGCCGCCTCGTGGGCGTGCTGCTGCTGGGCTCGGAGATCGGGCCCACGCTCGCGGCGGACCTCCGGCGCCAGATGCAGTGCGAGGTGACGTTCCTCGCCGGCCGGTCCGTGACGGGCACGACGCTGACGAACGGCCGGGACCTCGAGGCGCTCCTGCAGGCGCTCGCCCTCGGCGCCCGCGGCCCCGAGGCGGCCGCGGCGCGGGCCGGCCCGATGCGCGTGCGGGGAGCGGGCGAGCTCCTGACGCTCGTGCGCCGCCTGCCGGGCACGTCGGTGAACGCCGCGCAGTTCTACGTCCTGCAGCGCAGCTTCGAATCCGAGACGCACTTCCAGCGCACGATCCGCAGCGACCTGCTGGCCATCGCCGCCGTCGCGCTCATCCTCGCGATCGTGACCAGCTTCGCCTTCGGCGAGCAGATCCTGCGCCCGCTCCAGAAGCTGGTCCGCGGCGCCCGCGAGATGGAGGCCGGCAACTACGACCACCCGATCGACGTCCGGCGCGGGGACGAGCTGGGCTTCCTCGCCGAGCAGTTCACGCGCATGCGGGCGCGCGAGCAGGCCTACGTGCGCAGCCTCGAGGGCGCGGCGAGGCTCAAGAGCGAGTTCATCAGCATCGCGTCGCACGAGCTGCGCACGCCCATCAGCGTGCTCTCGGGCTACCGCGACCTGCTCGCCGAGGGCAGCCTCGGCCCCCTCACCGAACGGCAGGCGAAGGTCGTGGACTCGATGGGTGAGTACCTGTCGCGGCTGGGCCGGGTGGCCGAGGACGCCGCGATGATCGCGGAGATGCGCGACGAGCGCCGCTCGCTCGACCGCCGGGCGGTGCCGGTGGGGTCGGTGGTGCAGCTCGCGGTGGAGTCCGCCCGGGCCACGGCCGGCGGCCGCGCCGTCGCCGTCGAGACCCACCTGGAAGCGCCCGAGGAACCGGTGTTCGTGGACCACCAGGCGCTCGCGCAGGCGCTCACGCACCTCGTCACCAACGGCATCCGCTTCACGCCCGACGGCGGCCGCGTGGACGTGAGCGCGGACGTGCGCGACGGCCTGCTGACCATCACGGTCGCCGACACCGGCGTCGGCATGAGCGAGTCCGAGGTCGAGTCGCTGCGCATGCACGGCGCCGCGGAGCGCGACGCCGCGCACCACCGCTCGACCGTCGGGCTCGAGTTCGGCTCCGGCGGCCTCGGCCTCGGCTTCACGCTCGCGCGCGGCATCGTCGCCGCGCACGCGGGCCGCATCGAGATCGCCAGCCGCAAGGGCGCGGGCAGCACCTTCACCGTGATCCTGCCCGCGGGCGACGCGGCTGCGGAGTCGCGGGCCGCGGCCTGAGGCGTCCCGGGGACGAACGAGGCGGCCCGGCCGGGTCGCCCCGGCCGGGCCGTTCGCGTTCGTTCCGGAGGCTCAGCCGCGGCGCTCGGCCGACAGCGCCTCGTGACGCCCCGAGATGAACTCCTCGCACTCGCGCACGTCCACCGGGCTGCCGAGGAACAGCGGGCTGCGCTGGTGGAGCGACGTCGGGGCGAGGTCCATGATGCGCTGCGAGCCGTTGCTCGCCGCGCCGCCGGCCTGCTCGGCGATGAACGCCAGCGGCGCCCCCTCGTAGAGCAGCCGCAGCTTGCCGTTCGGGTTCTTCGCGTCGCCGGGGTAGAGGTAGATCCCGCCGTAGAGCAGGTTGCGATGGAAGTCCGCGACCAGCGAACCGACGTAGCGCGCGCTGTAGGGCCGGCCCGTGACCTTGTCCTCGGCCTTGAGCCAGTCCACGTAGCGCCGCACGCCCACCGGCCACTTGGCGTAGTTGCCCTCGTTCACGCTGTAGATCCGGCCGCGCTCGGGGGTGCGGATGTTCGGGTGCGAGAGCAGGAACTCGCCGATGCTGGGCTCGTAAGTGAACCCGTGCACGCCGTCGCCGGTCGTGTAGACGAGCATGGTCGTCGTGCCGTAGAGCACGTAGCCGGCGCACAGCTGCCGGCGCCCGGCCTGCAGGCAGTCCTCGACGGTGCCGTGGCCCTTGCGGGAGATGCGCGGCAGGATCGAGAAGATCGTCCCGATGTTGACGTTCGCGTCGATGTTCGACGAGCCGTCGAGCGGGTCGAAGTTGACGACGTACTTGCCGATCGGGGCGCCCTCGGGCATCGGCACGATGCCCTCGTCCTCCTCGGACGCGACGACCGCGAGCTGCCCGGTCGAGCCGAGCACGTTCATGATCGTCTCGTGGGCGAACACGTCCAGCTTCTGCACGCGCTCGCCCTGGACGTTCGTCGTGCCGGTCGCGCCGAGCACGTCCACGAGGCCGGCCCGGATCACCGCCTTGTTGATCATCTTGGCGGCCAGCGCGATGTCGAGCAGCACGCTGGTGAACTCGCCGCTCGCCTCCGGGTGGTCCCGCTCCTGCTGCAGCACGAACTGCGACAGCGTCACGGCGCGTCCGATCATGCGCTCCTCGCTCAGTCCGACAGCCCGGTCACGTCTTCGGGGCCCTTGCCCGCGCCGACCGCGTGCGCGGCGGCGGGGAAGGAGCCGGGGACGAAGGGGGCGTGCTTCTCGGCGACCGCGCGCGTGCCGCCCGCGTTGAGCGAACGGAGCAGGAAGCCGAAGCGCTCCTCGAGCGAGCGGCCGATCGCCTCGCGCACCGGCGCGGGCATGGACCACAGCTCCCTCTTGAAGCCGCCGAGCGCCTTCTTGCGGGTCTTGTAGAAGAACTGCTCGTCGGTGTCGGTGGCCTTGCGCTCGCCCGCCTCGGTCTCGCGCAGCTTCGCGTAGATCGTGGCCTTGAGGTCGGCCGGGAAGGACGGGTGGTCGAAGATCATGTTCTGGAACTCGGTGGCGAGGTGGATCTCGCAGGCGCCGCGCTTGGGGAACTCGCCGAACAGTTCGCTCGGCAGCGTCGAGGCGCCGTGCTGCACCGCGCCGGCGAAGCCGTACTTCTCGCGCGAGAGCTTCGAGAGCTTCTCGAGCGTGTCGAAGTCGAGCTTGACCTTGGCGATCGTGCCGTCGGGCAGGGGCACTCCGCCGTGGCTGGTGCCGGTCTGGATCGAGATCTTGCTCATCCCCGGCTTGCCGGGCGCGAGCTTCGCGAGTTCGGCGTTGAACACCCCGACGAACGCCTCGAGTTCCTCGGCGGTCGAGTTCTTGCCGCCGACCTCGCCGATCTCGCCGCCGATGGACACCGTCACGCCGGCCGGCTCGTGCGCGCGGATGAACGCGGTGATCTGCGCGCACAGCGAGCCGTTGAGCTTCTGCTGCTCGGCGTGCGTGGGCTTGTCGAGGTCCACGAGCGTGGAGGTGTCCACGTCGATGTTGTAGAAGCCGGCCTTCATGGCCTCGTCGGCGATGTCGAGCACGGTCTGGAGCTCGGCGGCCGGGCCGGCGGCGTACTTCTTCGCGTTGATCTGGAAGTGGTCGCCCTGGATGAACACCGGGCCCTTCCAGTCCTCGCGCAGAGCGGCGGCGAGCATCACGAACGTGTACTCGGCCGGGCGCTGGTCGGTGTAGCTGATCTCCGAACGCGCGATCTCGAGCAGCACCGCGCCGGCGTCGAGCGCCTTGCGCGCGCGGAACAGGGCCCGCGCCGTGTCGTAGGCGATGCCGCGGATGTTGATCGCCGGCACCGTGAACGTCGGCGCCACCTCGCCGCGGCCGCGGGCCATGTACAGCCCGTGGATCGAGGCGGGGTAGATGCCGGCGCTGCGGCACTGGTCGAACACGGCCTGGCGCGCGGCGTCGCGCACGTCGCCGGAGCCGAAGACGCCGGTCCAGACGAGCCGGTCGAGCGCGTCGCCGTTGCCGGTGGCGAGCACGGCGGTGGCCTGGCGCACTTCGTCGAGGTTTCGCAGTTCGAGATTCATGGCCATTCCCTGGTGGGCGCCGCGCGCGCGGGTGACGGGGCGGGGCGCCCCGTCCGCGCGGGGCGCGGATGGAAGACGGAGGCGGTGCGGCCGACGAAAAGCGGGGGCAGTATAGACCGCCCCCGTAACGCCGGTAAACGACGGCGGTTCGGGCCCGGCGGGGCCCCGGCGGGTCAGGCCGTCGCGGCGCCGAGGGCCACGATGCCCTCGCGGGCCTGCCGCACCTCGGGGAAACGCTGCGGGTCGAACGTCGAGATGCCCGTGGCGCGGCGCCAGGCGAGCAGCTCGGCGAGATCCTGCGTGCACGAGGCCGCCATGCCCATGCCGTGACCGGTGAAGCCGCCCACGATCGCCAGGTGGTGCGCCGCGTCGAGCCAGCCCACGAGCGGCCGGCCGTCGCGCGCGAAGCCCATGATGCCCGCCCACCGGTGCTCGATCGGCGCCCCGCCGGGGACGAGGTGCGCGAGCCCGCCCTCGATGGCCGCCTGGATCTTCGCCGTGGTCGCGTCGACGTCGGTGGCCTCGGTCTCGAAGTCCGTGTCGCGCCAGCCGCCGACGAGGAGCCGCCGGTCGGGTGTCTGCCGCCAGTACTGGTAGCCGTAGTGCGCGTAGGCCGGGCGCGTGAACACCATCTCGGGCAGCGGGGCGGTCGCCACCACCTGGCCGCGGCGCGGCGCGAGGACGGCCGCCAGGTGCGGGACGAGGCGCGGCGTGAACGCGTTCATCGCCAGCACCAGCGTGCGCGCGCGCGCGACGTGCCGGCCGCTGCGCGCCTCCCACAGCCCGGCCTGCCACTTCGCCGACTCGACGCGCGAGTGCGCGTACAGCCGCGCGCCCTTCGCGGCGGCGGCGAGCGCGACCCCGTGCAGGAACTTCACGGGGTGGATCATGCCGTCCTCGGGCACCTCGAACGCGGCGTCGAAGCCGTCCGCCGCGTGCGCGGGCACCGCGTCGGCGACCGGGATCTCGCGCATCGGGAAGCCGTCGTGGCGCAGTTCGGGCAGCGAGCCGCGCAGGTCCTCGGTCTCCTCGTGCGTGCGCGTGAGGCGCAGCGAGCCCGTCTGCTGGTAGTCGCACTCGATGCCGAGCGTCTGCACGAGCTGGCGCACGCGCTGGTGGTTGCGCCGGCCGATGTGCAGCACGGCCCGCGCGCCCTCGCGACCCCAGAGCGCGATGCGCTCCGAGTAGGGCTCGGCGGGGGCGGCGAGCAGGAAGCCGACGTTGCGGCCGCTGGCCTCGCCGGCCAGCCAGCCGGCGTCGAGCAGGCCGACGGCCGCGCCCTGCTCGGCGAGCGTGTACGCGAGCGTGATGCCGGCGATGCCGCCGCCGACGATCAGCACGTCGGCGTCGAGGTCCTGGGCGAGCGGCGTGAACTCGGGGACCGGGTCGGTCCACCAGATCGAGGACGGGCGAGGGGTCGTGACGGACATGGCGGCATGATGCACGGGGCCCCGGGACGCGGCAAGGCCGCGCGCCGTCGTTGACACCCTCGGGCGAAAGCGGCTTCAATCGCGCGGTTCGCCGCCGCGCGTCCCGCCGTCCGTTCCCGAGGAACCGCCCGCTTGGAGACTCCCGAGACCATCGTCTGCCGGCTGCGCGTGAACGGCGACCTCCGCGAGTGCGCGGTGACCGCGGGCACCACGCTGCTCGAGGCGCTGCGCTACCGGCTGGGGCTCACGGGCAGCAAGCAGGGCTGCGACAAGGGCGACTGCGGGGCCTGCACGGTGCTGCTCGACGGGCGCCCGGTGCTCGCCTGCCTCACGCTCGCGCTCGCCGCCGAGGGCGCCGACGTGCGCACGGTCGAGGGGCTCGCCGAGCGCGGCCGCCCGCACCCGCTGCAGGACGCGTTCGACCGCACCGGCGGCGCGCAGTGCGGCTTCTGCACGCCGGGCATGCTGATGAGCGCGGTCGCGCTGCTCGCCCGCAATCCCGACCCGACGCGCGAGGAGATCGCCCGCGCCCTGTCGGGCAACCTCTGCCGCTGCACGGGCTACACCAAGATCTTCGAGGCGGTCGAGCTGGCCGCGCGCGAGCTGCGGGAGGCGCGGTGAGCGGCGAGCCGCGGCCCCGCATGGCGGTCCCCAAGGGGCGCACGATGCCCCGCGAGGACCGGCTCGAGCCGCCGGTGTGGGAGGGCGGCCGCACGGGCCCGCCCAACGGCGACGCGTTCACGACGGTCGGAAAGCGCAACCGCAAGGTCGAGGGGCTCGCCAAGGTGACGGGCCGCGCGGTGTACGCCGACGACCTCGTGCTGCCGCGCATGCTGCACGCGAAGCTCCTGCGCTCGATCCACGCGCACGCGCGCATCGTTTCGATCGACGCGGGCGCGGCGCTGGCGATGCCGGGCGTGCACGCGGTGATCACGGGGAAGGACCTGCCCGGGTTCTTCGGGATCATCCCGTGGACCGAGGACGAGCAGGCGCTGTGCGAGGACAAGGCCCGCTACGTCGGCGACGCGATCGCCGCCGTCGCCGCCGACACCGAACGGCTGGCCGAGGAGGCGCTGCGCGCCATCCGGGTCGAGTACGAAGTGCTCCCCGCGGTGACCTCGATCGACGAAGCGCTCGCGCACCCCGAGCGGCAGGTCAACGAGAAGGCCTCCGAGGGCAACATCAGCAAGCAGGTGCGCCTCGAGTTCGGGCCCGTGGACGCGGCGCTCGAGAACAGCGACGCGGTGGTCGAGGCCGAGTACTGGTACGAGGGCTCGACGCACGCCCCCATCGAGCCGCACTGCTGCGTCGCCGAGTACGACGCGACGGGGTTCCTGACGGTGTGGTCGAGCACCCAGGTGGCGCACTACCTGCACCGCGACCTCGCGAAGATCCTCGGCCTGCCCACGCAGCGCGTGCGCGTCGTGCAGCCCGTGGTGGGCGGCGCGTTCGGCGGCAAGTCGGAGCCCTTCTCGCTCGAGTTCTGCGCCGCGAAGCTGGCGATGGTGACGGGCCGCCCGGTCAAGATCCTCTACACGCGCGAGGAGGTGTTCTACGCGCACCGCGGCCGGCACCCGATGCGCCTGCGCTACCGCACCGGCATCCGGCGCGACGGCACGCTGACCGGCACGGACGCGCTCGTGCACCTGGACGGCGGCGCGTACAGCTCGTTCGGGCTGGTGACCACCTACTACTCCGGACAGCTCCTGACCGCGCCCTACGCGCTGCCGGCCTACCGCTTCGATTCGACGCGCGTGTTCACGAACAAGCCGGCCTGCGGCCCCAAGCGCGGCCACGGCTCGGTGCAGCCGCGCTTCGCCTTCGAGTGCCAGCTCGACAAGCTGGCCGAGGCGGTCGGGCTCGACCCGATCGAGGTGCGCCGCCGGAACTTCATCGGCTCGGACACGAAGACCGTGAACGGCATGCGCGTGACCTCGAACGGCTTCCTGCAGTGCCTGGAGGGCGTCGAGCGCGAGTCGCTCTGGCGCGGCAAGTTCCGCCGCCTGCCCTACGGCCGCGGCGTCGGCGTCGCCGGCAGCATGTACATCAGCGGCACCAACTACTGCATCTACCCGAATGAGATGCCGCAGTCGGCCGTGCAGCTCAAGCTCGACCGCAGCGGCCGTGCCACCGTCTTCAGCGGCTGCTCGGACATCGGCCAGGGCGTGGACTCGGTGCTCGCGTACATCGTCTGCGAGGAACTGGGGCTCGAGTTGCGCGACGTGCGCGTCGTCGCCGCCGACACCGACCTGACGCCGGTGGACCTGGGCTCGTACTCGAGCCGCGAGACGTTCATGGTCGGCAACGCCTGCCTCGACGCCGCGCGGCACCTGCGCGGGAAGATCGCCGAAACGCTCGCCGCGCTCTGGGGCGTGGGCAGGGGCGAGATCGTGCTCGCCGGGGGCGTCGCCTGCGCGAGCAGCGACCCGCGCGGCAAGGCGATGAGCGTGAAGGAGGCGTTCCAGGCCGCCGAGGCGAAGCACGGCACGCTCGGCTCGGTCGGCTGGTACCAGTCGCCGAAGCTGGGCGGCGACTACCGCGGCGGCACCATCGGCGCCTCGCCGGCCTACTCGTTCACCGCGCACGTCGCCGAGGTGGACTGCGACCCCGAGACCGGCGTGGTGAAGGTCACCGACCTGTGGGTGGCGCACGACTGCGGGCGGGCGCTCAGCCCCGTCGCCGTCGAGGGGCAGATGGAGGGCAGCGCCTACATGGGCTTCGCCGAGGCGCTGCTCGAGACGCAGCTCTACAAGCCGGCCGCGCCCGGGCACCCGTTCGGCCTGCACCACGGCCCGAGCCTGCTCGACTACCGCATGCCCACCTCGCTCGACACGCCGCGGCTGCACTCCATCATCGTCGAGTCGGTGGACCCCGAGGGCCCCTACGGCGCGAAGGAGGCGGGCGAGGGCCCGCTGCACCCGAGCGTCCCGGCCATCGCGAACGCCATCTACGACGCGCTCGGCGTGCGCTGCGACCGCCTGCCGTTCGACCCGCCGAGCGTGCTCGCCCTGCTGCGCGCGGGCGGCGCGCGCGAGCGCTGGGACGCCGCGCGCGCGCAGGCGGGGGGGCGCTGACGTGCTCACCCTGCCCGTCTTCCGCTGGCTGCGTCCGCGCACCGTGGACGAGGTGCTGCGCGCGCTCGCGGACCACCCGGGGGAGTGCCTGCTCGTCGCGGGCGGCACCGACGCGGTCCCGAACCTCAAGCACCGCCTGCACGAGCCGCGCGTCGTGGTGAGCCTCGCCGGTGTGGACGAGCTGCGCTTCGCGCGCTCCGACGCGCAGGGCCTCCACCTCGGGGCGCTGCTCACGCTCACCGCGCTCGAGGCGCTGCCCGAAGCGCGCCGCGACTTCCCGGCGCTCGCCGAGGCCGCGGGCCAGGTGGCCTCGCCGCAGATCCGCAACATGGGCACGCTCGGCGGCAACCTGTGCCTCGACACGCGCTGCACCTACTACAACCAGACCTTCTTCTGGCGCGAGGCGCTCGGCTTCTGCCTCAAGAAGGACGGCACGCGCTGCCACGTCGTCCCGGCGGGCAGGCGCTGCGTCGCCGCGCACTCGTCCGACGTGGCGCCGGTGCTGATCGCGCTCGGCGCCGAGGTGGAGATCGCCGGCGCGGCCGGGCGCCGCGCGCTGCCGGTCGAGGAGTTCTTCGTCGGCGACGGCGTGCACAACAACGTGCTCGCGCCCGGCGAGCTGGTGACGCGCGTCACCGTGCCCGCCGCCGCGCGCGGCGCGCGCCAGGCGTACGGCAAGCTGCGCCCGCGCGGCGCCATCGACTTCCCGATGCTGTCCGTGGCCGTCGCCGGACGCGACGAGGGGGGCGCGGTGAGCGCGCTGCGGATCGTCGTGAGCGCGCTCGGCGCGAAGCCGCGCACGCTCGGCGGCCTCGACGCCCTGGCGCTCGGCCGCCCGGCGGACGAGGCGACTTTCGAGGCGGTCGCGGCCGCCGCCCACAAGCAGTGCAAACCGCTCACGAACGTGCCCTACGACGACGGCTGGCGGCACGAGATGGTGCCCGTGTTCGTGAAGCGCGCGCTGCGGCGCGCGTTCGGGACGGGCGGCGCATGAGCGGCGGGCCCGGCGAGCCCCGCGGTCCGGCGCCCGAGCCGCCGGGCGGCGAGCCCGGGCGCGGGGCGGCCGAGGCCGAGCCGGAGGGCGCCGCGCACGCGTCGCTCGCCGCGTTCGGCGAGTCGCCCGAACCCGACGTCTGGAGCGCGCTCGCGCGCTGGCGCGCGGCCGGGCGGCGGTTCGCGATGCTCACCGTGATCGAGTCACGGGGCTTCACGCCCCGCAAGCCCGGCACGCACATGCTGCTCGCCGCCGACGGCGAGACCGCGGGCACCATCGGCGGCGGCGCGATCGAGCACGAGGCGCTGCGCGAGGCGCGCGAGATGCTGCGCTCGGGCGGCCCCGCGCGCACCGTGAAGAAACACCTGACGCAGGACCTCGGCATGTGCTGCGGCGGCGAGATGGTGATCTTCCTCGAGCCGGTGGACGCCTCGCCGCGCCTGTTCGTGTTCGGCGCCGGCTACCTCGCGCGCCCCATCGCCGCGCTCGCCTCGGCGTGCGGCTTCGAGGTCACGGTCGTGGACGGCCGCCCCGAGTGGGCGACCGCGGAGCGCTTCCCCGGCATGACGGTCCGCTGCGAGGACCCCGAGGACGCCGCGCGCGCGCTCGAGACGACCGCCGGCGACTACGCCGTCGTGGTCACCCACGACCACGCGCTCGACCAGCGCGTCGTGCAGCAGTTGCTCGGCAAGCCGCTCAAGTTCACGGGCATGATCGGCAGCGTCGCCAAGCAGAGGAAGTTCGCGCTCCGGCTGCGCGCGCGCGGCTTCGGCGACGACGCGATCGCCCGGCTGCGCACGCCGCTCGGGGTCTCGATCGGCGCGCAGACGCCGGAGGAGATCGCGGTCAGCGTGCTCGCCGAACTGGTGGCCGTGCGCCGGGGCGCCGAGCCCGCGCGCGGCTGGGCGCCGCGCCCGCGGGGCGATGCCGCGCGCGCGGCCGGCGAAGTACCGCCGCCGGACGCTCCGGCGGCCGTCGCGTCCACCGAAGGGGGAGAGGCATGAACGTCGGAGTGCTGCTGGCCGCCGGGGCGTCCACCCGCATGGGCGAGCCCAAGGCGCTGGTAAAGTGGAAGGGGAGGAGCTTCCTCGCGAACGGCGTCACGGCGCTGTGGGCCGCGTGCGACACCGTCGTCGTCGTGCTCGGCTCGAGGGCCCGCGAGGTGCGCGAGGCGGCGGAGGAGGAGTTCGCGGCGCTGGTCGCGAGCGGGGCGCTGAGCGAGCAGGTGCACGCCGCACGGGGCAAGGGCTCGCGCGGGCTCGAGGTGCACTTCGCGGTCAACGCCGGCTGGAAGCGGGGCATGCTGTCGAGCGCCCAGGCCGGGCTCGCCGAGGCGCTGCGCCTGAAGCCCGCGGCGGTGCTGGTGCTGCCGGTGGACCACCCGGAGGTGCGCCCGGAGACGGTCGGACACCTGGGCGCGATGATGACCGAGGCGCTCGGGGCCTTCGGCGGCCGCACGCCCGGCGGGTTCGCCTACGCGCTGGTGCCCCGGCACCGGGGCCGCCGGGGGCATCCGCTCGCCCTGTCGGCGGGCCTGGCCCGCGCCGCCGCGCGCGACCGCGCCGCCCGCGACCTCTCGGACGCGGTCCGGCGGCACGCCCGGCTCGTGGGCTACCTCGACGTCGCCGACCCCGGCGTGGTGAAGAACCGGAACACGCCCCGGGGCTGAGCCCCGGCGGACCCTTCGTTCGGGCGGCCCCGTTAGGTTCGGCGGGGCCGCCCGAAGTGCATTCGTCACCAGCGGTCCCTCCACCCCGGCCCGGAGCTTCGCCATGTCCCGCACCCTCCCCCCGTTCGCCCGCCGCCTCGCTCTCGCCGCCGCGCTCGTCCTCGCCCTCGCGCCCGCCGCGCGGGCCCAGGCCTGGAACGAGGTGGGCGACGCCGGCGACATGATCGCCACCGCGCAGGTCACCATCGGCGCCGGCCCGTTCACCACGATCAACGGCGCGCTGGGCTCCGCGGGCGACGTGGACATGTACTGCGTCGAACTCGGGCTCACCCCGCGCGTGCTCGGCATCCCGGCGGTGCAGTTGCAGTGCGTCGTGGTCTCGGGGCCGAACCTGTGGGTGTTCGACGCGAACGGCAACGGCGTCGCCACGAACCAGATCTGCCAGGGAGGCTTCAAGACCGTGACGACCGCGATGTTCCCCTCGCCGGGCACCTACTACGTCGCGGTCGCGTACGACGGCGTGCGCCCGCAGTCGGCGGGCGGCGCGATCTGGGACCCGAGCGCGCTCGCCGAGCGCGCCCCCGACGGCCCCGGGGCCGCCTCCCCGCTGACGGGCTGGGCGGGCTCGGGCAACGTCGCGCCGGTCAACCCCTACCAGCTCTCGCTGGGCTACATCACCTACTGCGACGCCGCCACGCCCGCGGCGAAGCCGACGTGGGGATCGCTCAAGCTGCGCTACTAGCCCCGCCGCATCCGCTTTCTCCGCGGGCCGCACCCGCGACAGGGGCCCCGGCGCGCCGCGCCGGGGCCTCGCCCGTCCGCCCCGCGGGCCCTCAGCGCTTCGCGCGCCCCGTGCACCAGAGGGCGCCGTCGCGCTCCTCGACCGCGAGCGCCGTGAGCGAAGCGCCCTCGCACGGCCCCTCCACGCAGCGCCCCGTGTCGGGCGCGAAACGCGCGCCGTGGTGGCAGCAGACGAGCGCGTCGAACGCCTCGTCGAAGAAGCGCGCGTCGCCGAAGTCGAGCGGCAGGCCCTGGTGCCGGCAGGCGTTGACGTAGGCGTGCACCCGGCCCCGCCAGCGCACCGCGAACGCGTCGCGGCGCAGCCCGTCGAGTTCGACGCGGAACCGCACGCCGTCGCCGTCGCGGAGCGACGCCGCGGCGGCGATGCGGACGTCCCCGCTCACACGCGGGCGAGCGCGCGGGACTGCACGGCGCGCACGCAGGCGGCGACGCGCTGGATGCCGCTCGCGATCTCGGCCTCGTCGATGCCCGTGAAGCCGAGGATGAGGCCGCCCGGCTCGCGCGGCGACATGGCGTACTCGGAGAGCGGCAGGCACTGGATGCCGGCGCGCGCCACCTCGGCCCCGGCCTCGACGTCGTCCACGCCGGCGGGCAGCCAGGCGACGCGGCTCATCCCGCCCTCGCCCTCGTCCACCGACAGCACGTCGGCGGCGTGCTCGCGCACCGCGCGGAGCAGGGCCGCGAGCCGGTCGGCGTAGAGCATGCGCATGCGGCGCACGTGCCGGGCGAAGTGGCCCTCGTTCATGAAGTCCGCGAGCACGGCCTGCGCGAGGCCGGGGGACTGGCGGTCGGTGAGCACGCGCGCGGCGACGAACGCGGGCACGAGGTCCGTGGGCGCGACGACGTAGCCGATGCGCAGCGAGGAGAACATCACCTTGCTGAACGTGCCGACGTAGATGACGCGGCCGGAAGGATCGATCCCCTGCAGCGCCGCCAGCGGGCGGCCCCGGAAGCGGTACTCGCTGGCGTTGTCGTCCTCGAGGATCCACGCCCCGGTGCGCTCGGCCCACTGCGTGAGCGCGACGCGGCGGCCGAGCGTCATGGTCACGCCCAGCGGGTTCTGGTGGGAGGGCGTGCAGTAGACGAGCCGCGCGCCCGGCGCGCGCTCGATGCCGGCCGAGACCACCATGCCGTCGCCGTCCACCGGCACCGGAACGGGCACCGCGGCGTGCGCCTGGAACGCCGCCCGCGCGGCGAAGTAGCCGGGATCCTCGAACCAGACCTGGTCGCCGCGGTCGAGCAGCACGCGCGCGGCGAGGTCCACGCCGTGCTGTGAGCCGTTGACCACGATGACGTTCTCGGGGCCGCAGCGCGCGCCCCGCCCGGCGGCGAGGTGCGCGGCGATCGCCTCGCGCAGCGGCAGGTGGCCCTGCGGGTCGTCGTACGTGAGCAGCCGCACCGAGGCGCGGCGCATGCGGCGGTCGCTCAGGCGCCGCCAGATGTCCATGGGGAAGTGGTCGAGCGCCGGCAGGCCGGGCCGGAACGCGTTCGCGACCGTGCGCAGCGGGTGGCGCAGGATGGGCGCGTCGGCGATGCGCCGCCCGCGCGCCGAGAGCGAGCGGGCCGCGGGCGCCGGGGCGGCACCGTCACCGGCCGCCGAGCCGGGCGATTCCGGCACCATGGTCTCGGGGATCGCTCGCGCCACGAATGTGCCTGAGCCCGCGCGGCTCTCGATGTATCCTTCGGCCAGCAACTGGCTGTAGGCGCTGAGAACGGTGTTGCGCGAGATGTGCGAGACGTTCGCGAACTCCCGGCTGGCCGGCAGGCGCGAGCCCGGGGCGAGGCGGCCGCTCAGGATGGCGCGGCGCATTTCCTCGTAGAGTTGCCGGTGAAGCGACTCGGGCGCGTCGGGGTCGAGCGAGAACGCGCGAAAACTCGATATCGATGGTCGTCTCGGCATGGGGGAGTCCGTGGATTGGTTGGGTCCAGTTACGGGCGGTCGCGGCGAATCTAGTCCCTCGCGCGGCCGGTATCCACAGGGGAGTGCGGTCTGGAGAAAGCGGGCCGCCCGATGGTGATTCCGTCACGGGGAGAGCGACAAGTGGCACCCAGCAGCCGGCAGCCGGTGGTCGCGGTGTTCGGGAGCAGCACGATCCAGGAGTCGGACCCCGCGTTCGCCGAGGTGGTGGCGCTCGGGGCCGAGCTGGCGAGGGCCGGCCTGACGGTGATGACCGGGGGCTACGGCGGCGCCATGGCCGCGGCCTCGCGAGGCGCGCACGAAGCGGGGGGCCACGTCGTCGGCGTCACGGTCGAGCTCTTCGAGCGTCGTGGCCCGGTCAACCCGTGGGTGCGCGAACGCGTCCACACGCCGGACCTGTTCAAGCGCCTGGACTATCTCGTGCACGAGGCGGACGCCTTCGTGGCCGTGACCGGCAGCATCGGCACGCTGACCGAGCTGTTCCTGTCGTGGACCCTGCTCAGCGTCGGCGCGCGCCCGGCGGCGCCGCTGGTGCTGATGGGCGCGCACTGGCGGGAGTGGCTCGAGGCTCACCGCGCCCCGGAGTTCGTGCCCGGGCACCTGTTCCGGTTCGTCGAGGTGGCCGACACGCCGGCCGAGACCGCGCGTGCCGTGGCCGCGGCCGTCGCGAGCGCCCGCGAGGTGAACGGCGCCGAGGCCGGGCGATGATCCCCGCCGACCCGCTGCTCGCGCACCGCCCGCGGTTCCCCTCGCTCGAGCGCACGCTCCACTTCGCCTCGCACACGCTGGGCGCCATGCCCGCGCAGGCGGCCGACGACCTCGCCGACTACGCCCGCACGTGGGGCGGGCGCGGGATCCGCGCGTGGGAGGAGCGCTGGATGGGCGTGCCCGCCGAGGTCGCGGGCTCGCTCGAACGGCTGCTGAACGCCCCGCGCGGCTCGGTGTCGCTGCACCCGAACGTCACGGTCGCGCAGGCCGTGGCGCTTTCGTGCGTCGAGTTCACGCCGGCGCGGCCGAAGCTCGTGTGCACCGAGGAGGACTTCCCCTCGGTGCTCTACCTCTACGAGGGCCTCGCCCGCCGGGGCGCCGAGATCGTGCGCGTGCGCGCGCGCGACGGCCGCCGCGTCGCCGGGGAGGACCTGGTCGCGGCCGTGGACGAGCGCACCGCGGTGGTGGCGTTCTCGACCGTGCTGTTCCGCACCGCGCAGGCGCTCGATCCGGCGCCGGTCGTGCGCCGCGCCCGCGAGGCCGGCGCGCTCACGCTGCTCGACGCCTACCAGGCGGCGGGCACGCTCGAGATGGACCTCGGAGCGCTCGAGCCCGACTTCGTCACCGGTGGATCGGTCAAGTGGCTCTGCGGCGGCCCGGGCACCGGCTGGCTGCACGTGCGGCCCGCGCTGGCCGCGCGGCTCGTGCCGGCGCTGACCGGCTGGTTCGCGCACGAGGAGCCGTTCGCCTTCGACCCCGGGCCGACGCGGCTGCACGCGGGCGAGCGGCGGTTCTGGAACGGCACCCCGTGCATCCCGGCGTACGTGGCCGCGCGCGCGGGCTTCGCCCTCGCCGCCGGGATCGGCGCCGCGGCCATCCGGGCGAAATCGCTGCGCCTGACCGCGCGCATGATCGCGCTCGCCGACGAGGCCGGCTTCCGGGTGGTCTCGCCGCGCGAGGACGCGACGCGCGGCGGCACGGTCTGCCTCGACGTGCCCGAGGCCCCGCGCGTGTGCGCGGCGCTGCTCGCGCAGGACGTGCTGCTCGACCACCGGCCGGGCGTGGGGCTGCGGCTCGCGCCGCACTACTACACGCGCGACGACGAGGTGGACGAGGTGATGCGCCGCGTGAAGCTCGAGGTCGAGCGGGCGGCGGGCGCGGCCCGCTAGAAATCCCGCCCAACTTTCCCCTCTCCTGTGCTGTAATTCGCTCGGCACACTCCCGGAGCGGGCTGCCGCGCGGCAGCTCATGAGCGTCCAGACAGGCCACGCTGCCTGGCAACCCGTACGAGAGACCCGATGCGACCCGACGCACCCCGCTGGGCCCTGCTCGCCCTGTTCCTGCTCCTCGCATCGCCCCACGCCGCCCGCGCCGAGCGTGGCGGGCCGCCCGAACTGGCCCCCGGCGAGTCCGTCTCGCGCCGTCCCTCGGCCCACCTCAAGTCCGAACGCGTCGCGCGCACCCGCTCCTTGGAGCGCGCGCAGCGCGCCGAGCTGGACTCGCTCGCGGCGCTCGCGGCCGCTTCGCCGGCCGAGGCCGGCCGCGTCCAGCGCGCGATCGAGGCCGCCAAGCGCCGCCACGCGGGCGAAGCGCTCACGCTGCAGCGCGAGTTCGCCTTGCGCTCGGGGAACACGGCGCTCGCGCGCCGGCTCGAGGCGCGGCTGGCGGCGCTCGCGGGCGGTGCGCGATGACCGCCCGCGCCCGGCTCTCCGCGCTCGCGGCGGCGCTCGCGCTCGCGTTCCCGCTCGGCCTCGCCGCGCCGGCGCTCGCGACGGTCGGCCCGCGCGTGGGCGTGCGCCTCCAGTCCTACACGGCGCCCGCCGCCCCGGGGGCGCCGGCCACGTTCCAGGTGCGGCTCGAAGCGCGCGAGGCGGTGACGATCTCCGGTTTCCGCGCTTCGGGTGGGGAGGGGCGCCGGGCCGAGGTCGCCTCGGGCGTCCCGCAGGCGCCGCTCGTCATCCCGCGCGGCGAGAATCGCGTCTACTCGTTCACCGCCGCCGGTGAGGCCGCCGAGGGCGAGGTCGTGCTGCGCTTCACCGCCAACGGCAGGCCGGTGGTCAAGCGGTTCGACTTCTCGCGCGAGAACCGCGAGCGGCGGCTCCGGCCGGGGACCCTGCGGCCCGTGTCGGGGCCGGCCGCCGACGAGCGACCGCGCCCCGAACATCTCGCGCCCGAGCCGGCGGCGCCGGCCGAACGCGCGGCCGGGCGCAAGCCCGTGCGGGCGGAAGGGGCGTCGCTCGCGCCGCGCGCGACCGGTGGCCGCACGGTGCGGGTGATGGGCTCGCTCAAGTACGAGCGCGACGACGGCGTCATCGTCGGCGCCGACGGCGTGACGTTCCGGGTCTACGACGAGGACTGGGACTGGGACGAACTGGAGTACAGCGGCACGACCGCCACGAACGGCGATTTCGACGTCACGATCTATTTCGACGAGGACGAGCCGGACATCTACGTCGAGTTCGAAACGTCGAACTCCAAGGTCACGGTCGAGGACGGCTCGTTCTGGGAGGACAACTACTTCCTCGAGACCGGCCGCTTCGAGGACTTCACGGGCTCGACCGCGAACTTCGGCGCGATGGAGCCGAACGACGGCGGCCTGCGGCCGGTGCTGCACATCTTCACGAACCTGCTGCGCGCCTGGCGCTGGTGGGGGCAGAACCGCTCGAACGACGTCGAACACCTCGAGTGCCAGTACCCCGACGGCGACTGGCCGAACTACAACGGCGAGATCCACATCCCGTATGCGGTGGCCGGCACGCCGTTCCGCTGGGAGTCGGACACGCACGTCCACGAGTACGGCCACCACCTGCGCCAGCAGTACATGGTCACGATCGACCCCGAATACGACAACGGCATCTGCAACAACCCGAACGGGGATCCCGGCCACTGCGTGTGGTGCGAGGAGACGGGGCACGACGCCGTCAACGAGGGTTGGCCGAACTGGTACGCGGATCACGTGCTCAGCGAGTACGGCTCCAAGTACGGGGTGGCCGCGAACCGCGTGCGCGACACCGAGTCCATCCGGCCTTGCCGGGACCTGAACGACAACCCCTGCGACTGCGACCGCTACAGGACCGAAGGGTTCTTCCAGGTTCTCTTCAAGGACATCGTGGACGACACCCCGCTCGAGAACGACGAGCGCTCGGGCAAGAGCTACTACTTCGACAAGGTGAACTCGACGATCGGCGAGGCGCTCGACGTGCTCTCGCTGCCGGGCGTGACGAACACGCAGCAGTTCATCGAGACGTTCCGGGCGCTGCACCCCGAGATTCCCGCCGGCGACTGGTGGCACACGATGAACAACGCCGGTTTCCACATCCCGGACACCACCCCGCCGGGACTGCCGTCGCTCTTCTGGAGCCCCTCGCACGATAGCAACGTGCTCTCGCCGAACCGGTACATCGAGGTGAACTGGCAGCCCGCCACCGACTCCGAGTCCGGGGTGAAGGGCTACTTCGTGCGCCTCAGCGAGGCGCAGGAACAGCCGACGGGTCAGGACGATTTCGTGCGCGCCGACGCCACGTCGTGGACGTCCCCGCCGGGAGACGTCCAGCCCGGACACTCCTACTACGTGGCGATCCGCACCGTGGACGAGGAGGGCAACCTCGCG
Source organism: uncultured bacterium (assembly GCA_964619155.1). Lineage (GTDB taxonomy): Bacteria > Eisenbacteria > RBG-16-71-46 > RBG-16-71-46 > RBG-16-71-46 > CAIXRL01. The sequence goes on along the minus strand of CAZUEM010000008.1, from coordinate 8,493 downwards.
AACTTCTACCGCTGGGAGGGGCCGTTCCCGATCCGCAATCCCGAGCCGCCGGACATGCTGGCCACCACGCCCGGCAACAGCTGGTACCGGCCGCTGGTCGCGCGCGACGCGGGCGACGCCACGGTCGGCGGGCAGGTGTGGCCGACGGCCTCGCTGCCCGGGAATACCTCCGGCACGTGGCTCAACGTCTACGCGCGCAACGGCGGCGAACTGCAGGCGCAGAACATCGAGGCCGAGTTGCTGCTCGACGGCCGCACGCTAGATTCCCTGGATGCCGGCCAATTCCTCGTGAACCAGGGACGCGGCTTCGTGAACGCCGGACCGTACACGGTGCGCGGCGGGCGTCACGCGCTCCAGGTGTCGTGGGACTCCGACGCGCGCTACAGCGAGTGGGACGAGGAGAACAACCTCTACACCACGCAGTACACCTGGCTGCCGGTCGTGATGTCGAACATCACCACGTACAACCGGAGCGCGCCGCCGATGCGCGACGCCGGCCGCCGGGACATGGACCCGTCCCAGGACTTCTACTGGAACTGCGACGGCCTGCGCTTCCAGCACCGCTCGGCCCCGCTGAACCCGATCTCCTCGTACTGGAGCGCGGTGGCGCTTCACCAGGTGAACGGGCAGGACGACTACGACCTCTCGCTGTTCGAGGCTTCGGACCTCTCGGGCGTCGGCTTCGATTTCCCGCTCGGCAACTCGAACCGTGACGAGGGCCTGCTGGACGCGGTGTTCTCGAATCGCCGCGCGCACTCGACGGACAAGTGGGACGTGGGCGTCGTGAACGCCGACTCCGGGCTGGGCAACTACCGGGCGCGGCACGTGACCGCGGGCAGCGTCTCGCTCGGCGATTCGGTGCTGGTCACGCAAGGGGCCAACGTCATGCTGACCCTGCGCGAGCTGTCGGTGGGCGCCGGGGAAGGGGGCACGTTCGAGGTGCTCGCGCGGCTCGTCCGGGGATCGCGCAGCTACTTCGGCCTGCGTTTTGCCTCGGACTTCGAGAAGGGCGACATCGACGACTACGAGCAGAAGCTCGCAGCGGACGGCGTGGGCACGCTCCGGATGGTCTTCGACGCCCCGTCGAACAGCGTCGTGCCTCTCGCGTTCTACCGGAACCCGGGCAGCTCGCCGCCCGACTCCACGCTGCAGTTCACGCTCCAGGTGCGGCGGGTGCTGCCCGACCTCGTGACGAGCACGACCGGCTTCTGGCACGCGCCGCTCGTGCCGCGCCCCGCGTCGGGCTCGTATCCCCTCGGCGTCCCGGTCCCGGCCTCGCTCGAGGGTGACGACGCGCCCACCTACCTCAACTGGACGTACGTGAACGAATCGCTCTCGGCCATCACGACGAGCCTCTCGGCACGGGTGCGTCACGACCAGACGACGCTCGCCACGCCCCTGCACCTGTTCGGGTTCGCCGCCGGCGAACGCACCTCGACCTACAACCAGGGCCCTCACACGCTGCCCGGCGGGCGCCACGTGCTCTCGCTGTGGCTCGATTCGGGTGGGCAGCTGCCCGAGGCCGACGAGGGCAACAACCTGTGGGCCGAGCAGTGGGTGTGGACGCCGGACTCGCTGGGCTACGACGAGGCCGCCTGGCGGGCGGGTACGAACGGCCGGCGCGGCACGTACTGGAGCAGCCTCTCGGCCGGCGAGGAGCCGTTCGCGAACGCCGACGGCGTCCGCACGCCGACGCCGCCGGCCTCGCCGCGCTGGTTCGGCGCGGCGGTGATGCCGCGCGCCACGGTCAACGATGTGGACCTGCACCTGCACGAACTTGCCACGGGGCCCAAGAGCGGATTCGCCGATCCGCTGGCGACCTCCGAGTGGGGCCCGGGCGCGCTCGACTACGTGCTCTGGGACCACGGCCTCACGTCCCGCCGTGCCTTCGACCTGGGGCTGGTGCGCGAGTCCGCCGACACGGCCAGCTACGTCGTGCAGCCCGTTGTGGCCGCCGCGTGGGGGTCGCTGTACGGCTCGCACTTCGGTCAGATCGAACCGGGGCGCGTGCTCGATGTGCACGAGTTCGACCTGCCGGCCGGCATTCACCGCTTCGACCTGACGCCCATCGGCCCCGCGGTGGACTGGGGCATGGCGCTGCACGCCCCCGTGGCCCCCTTCTCGAACCGCTCGGCCGGCGACTCGCTCGGCTCGGCGTGGGCCGCCCCCGAGGGCGCCGCGGAGAGCTTCACCGTGACGGTCTCGACCCCGGGCCGGCACGCACTCGCCGTGTGGAAGAACGCCCAGGCCGACCTGGCCGACAACGGCCGCTACTCGATCGCCGTGACGAGCGGCACGGTCGGGGCCGACCTCGGCGTGCCCGCGGCGACGCGGCTCGCCTGGGTCTCGCCCAACCCCTCGCGCGGCACCACGCTCGTGCGCTTCGAACTGGCGACCGAGTCCGAGGTCGCGCTCGAGGTGCACGACGTGCGCGGCGCGCGCGTGCGCACGCTGGCCTCAGGCCGGCGCGGCGCGGGCGCGTACGACGTCGCGTGGGACGGGCGCGACGACGAAGGGCGCCCGCTGCCGGCGGGCGTCTACCTCGCGCGGCTGCGCGCGGGGGCGGAGGCGTCGGTGGCGAAGATCGTGCGCGTGAAGTGACGCGCGCCGCGGCGGGCCCCGGGCTTCCCCCGGCGGCCCGGCCGCGGCCGTGGCGCGCCCGGCCGCGGCCGTGGCGGAGCGAGCCGCGGCCGTGGCGGAGCGAGCCGCGCCTGCGGTACATTGCGCGCCGTTCGTCACGCAGAGCGGCGTCGCAGCGACGACACGCAGCGTCCTGCGCCGTCCGCGCGAGCCGTCCCACGACCGGGGCGGCCCACCCGCGCGAGGCGCCCCGCGCCCCGCACCTTGCGAAGGAGTCGCCATGGGTAGCGCCCCCGCCGAAACGCGCGAGCTCAAGATCGTCCGCGAGCCGAAGGTCTACCTCGTCGGCCGCCAGGTGGTCGCCGACGAGGAGATCACCCGCTTCCTCGCCGACGAGGAGCTGGCCTGGCAGACCGACACCGAGGTCGGCGCCGAGAAGCTGGCCGAGATCGCCGGGCGCGTCTGCTACATGTCGTACGGCAAGGGCCGCAAGACGAACGCCGAGTTCGTCGGCCACATCATCGACGTCGGCCACGGCTCGGTGCTCGAGCACGGCGTGTGGAGCTTCCTCTTCACCGGCGTCTCGCGCTCCTTCACGCACGAGCTGATCCGCCACCGCCACTTCTCGTACTCGCAGCTCTCGCAGCGCTACGTGGACGAGTCGGACTCCGACTACGTCGAGCCGGACGTGATCGCCTCGGATCCCGCGCTGCACGCCGTCTGGTGCGAGTCCGTGAACGCCGCGCGCTCCGTTTACGACCGGCTGGTCGCCGGGCTCGAGGCCAAGTTCACCGACGTCGCCGACAAGACGCTGCGCCGCAAGATGGCGCGGCAGGCGGCCCGCTCGGTGCTGCCGAACGCGACCGAGACCAAGATCTTCGTGACCGCGAACGCGCGCGCGCTGCGTCACTTCATCGAGCTGCGCGGCAGCGAGCACGCCGAGGTCGAGATCCGCAAGGTCGCGGTCGAGGTGCTGCGCATCATGCAGAAGGAAGCGCCGAACATGTTCGCGGACTACACGCTGGTCCCGCTGCCCGACGGCTCGCTGGCGACGCACACCGACCACGTGAAGGTCTGAGCGGCCCCGCGGCGCGCACGGCGGAATCGCGATGAGCGGCGACGCGCGGGCGAACGAGGCGATGGTGGCGAGGCGGCCGGTCACGCGCGTGACCGGCCGTTCGCGCGAGACGGCCGACGACGCCCTGGCGGTCGAGCGCGCGCTCGAGATCCGCGTGGACGGCCGCGCGCTGTCGGTGACGCTCCGCACCCCCGGCCACGACGAGGAGCTGGCGCTCGGCTTCCTCGCGGGCGAGGGCGTGCTGCGCCGGGCTGCCGACGTCGCCGCGCTGGCCGCGCACGCGGCGGCGAACGACGATGTGCCGGACGCGCTCGACGTGACGCTCGCCCCGGGCGTCGCGCTCGACTGGACGAAGCTCGAGCGGAACTTCGCCGCGACCGCCGCCTGCGGCATCTGCGGCCGCGCGCACCTCGAGTCGCTGCGCGCGGGCCTCGCGCCCGCCGGCGACGCGGCGCGCTTCGACGCGGCCGCGATCCTCGCGCTGCCCGCGCGCATCCGCGAGTCGCAGGCCGCGTTTGCCGAAACCGGCGGCTTGCACGCCGCGGTCTGGTGCGACGCGGCCCTCGAGCCGCGCGTGCTGCGCGAGGACGTGGGACGGCACAACGCGCTCGACAAGGCGTGCGGCTGGCTGCTGCGCGAGGGCCGGTACGGGGCGGGCGAGGGCCTGCTGTGGGTGAGCGGCCGGGCCGGGGCCGAGCTGGTCCTCAAGGCCGCGCGCGCCCGCGTGCCCGCGCTCGCCGCCGTCGGCGCTCCCACGACGCTGGCCATCGAGCTGGCCGAGGCGGCGGGCCTGACGCTGGCCGGGTTCCTGCGCGACGGGCGCATGAACGTGTACGCGGGGGTGGGGCGCATCGCCTGAAGGCGGGGTCAACACGGGGCGGGCCGGGGCCGATAACTCCAGTCAGTTCATCCCGTTCGACCCGACGCCGGAGGTGCCGCATGAACCTGCCGTGGACCTGGCTCGCCGTGCTCGCGGGCCTGCTGCTCGCGTGGGGACTCTTCCGGCCCGTGCTCGCGTTCGTGTTCGCGCCCGCCATCGCCCGGCAGGTGCTCGCGAACCAGCCCGACCGCATCCGCCTCGACCCGGTCGCGGACGAGGAGTGGACGAGGGCCGCGGACCGCGACCGCGTGAGCCATGAAATCCTCGGTCTCGGCTTCCGGCTCGCCGGCGGGTTCGCGGTGCGCGAACTGCCGGGCGTGAAGCTGCGGCTGTTCGCGAACTTCGCCGACGCCCTCTACGCGGTCGTCTACGAGCACCCGCAGGCCGGGTGCTGGTTCGAGTTCGTCGCGCGCTTCCAGGACGGCGGCAGCTGCACCTGGACGACGGTCGCCGACACCGGCCTCTCGCAGCGGCCCGGCCACCCGATCCGGCACATGCCCGGCTCGAGCGTCGCCTCGCTGTGGAAGACGGTCGCGCGCGAGCGGCCTGCGCGGCCGCCCAAGCCGGCCGCCGTGATCTCGGCCGTCGCCGACTTCGAGAGCGCGTGGGCCGAGGGCATCGCCTGGCGCAAGCAGCAGGGGCTGTCGCGCGCCGAGGTGGCGCGCGCGTCCATGCGCAAGGCGGCTTAGCCCGGCCCTTCGCGCGGTCGCCCCTTCTCCGGCCGGGTCACGCGCGCACCGGCGGAGCGGCCCGCCGAGCGTAGCGTCGTTCGCGACCGAGGGATCCCGCCGCCCCGGAGGGGCCTCGGCCGGAACCACCCCTTCCCGAAGGGAGGGTGACCCGCATGTGGCCACGCCTCGCCCGTGCCGGCCTCGTCGCCCTCTGCCTCGCGCTCCCGAGCGCCGTGCCGGCCGCCGTCTTCGTCGTGGACGACGTCGCCGACCCGCTGCCCGTCACCGGGACGCTCACGCTGAGGCAGGCGATCACCGCCGCCAACGCCATCGCGGGACCTCACCAGATCCTGTTCTCGATCCCGGGTCCCGGCGTCCAACTCATCCAGCCCACGGCGCCGCTGCCGCCTTTGACGGCGAACGGGACGTGGATCAACGGCTTCAGCCAGCCCGGCGCCGCGCCGGGCGCCTTTCCGCCCGCCACCGCGACCATCCTCGTGCAACTCGACGGGGCGACCGCGGGCGCCTCGCACGGGCTCGTCGTTCTGGCTTCGTCCTGCAGGATCGAGGGGCTGTCGGTCACCGGCTTTCAGTACGACGGCATCCGCATCGAGGGCACGCCGGGGACCGGCACGCGGTCCAACGTCGTGTACGCGAACTTCGTCGGCGTGAACCCCGCCGGCACGGCGGGCAAGGGCAACGGCACCAATCCCACCGGCGGCGTGTGGGCCGGTGTGGACGTGCTGTGCCCGCCCACGCCACTTCCGGTCGTGCTCACGTGCACCGACAACCGGGTGCTCAACAACCTCGTCTCCGGCAACTTCCGCTGCGGGGTCGAGATCTCGTCCTGCCCGCCCTCGGACTGCTGGGGCAACTTCGTCACCGACAACTTCATCGGCACCGACGTGACGGGCATGACGCCGCTGCCCAACGCCGGCTCGGGCGTGGTGCTCGCCGAGGGCACGCACGACAACTGGATCCAGCAGAACGTGATCTCCGCCAACGGCGCGAACGGCGTGGACGTCACCGGGAACTACTTCACGACGCCCCCGGCGCACACGGAGCACAACCACTTCTACTCGAACCTCGTCGGCGTCGCGGTGGACGGCGTCACGCCGCTCGGCAACCTCGCCCGCGGCGTGAGCCTCGGCATCTTCGAGGCCTCGACGTTCCTCGCGGGCTTCGCGCGCGCGAACGACTTCGCCGCGAACGTCGTCGCGTGGAACGGGAACAGCGGCTTCGTCGTCTGGGAGCACCCGCTGACGGTCACGAACGCCGACTCGAACCTGTTCGCGATGAACTCGGTGCACGACAACGTCCCGCTCGGCGTGGACCTCGGCGCCGACGGGCCGACGCCCAACGACCCCGGCGACCTCGACACGGGCGCGAACGAACAACTCAACACTCCGCTGATCCTCAACGCGACCTACTTCGTGGGCGGCACCACGGCCGTCGGCGGCGTCGTCGGCCCGGGCTGCGCCGTGTACGTGTACAAGGCGAAGGTGAACCCCGCGGGCTTCTACGAGGGCGAGCAGTTCCTCTCGGGCGTGATCCCGGGCCCGGGCGGCATGTGGGGCATCACCACGAACGCCCTCATGGTCGGGGACTGGGTCACGGCGCTGGCGGTGGACGGGTCGGCCGCCCTGCCCTACGCCAACACCTCCGAGTTCGCGCCCGCGATCCCGGTCGTGGGCGGCGCGGGCGTGGAGGGCGGGGAGCCGCTCGCCTTCGGCATCGCGCCGGACGGCGCGAACCCGTTCCACCGCGTGGCCGCGTTCCGCTGCCGCATTCCCGCGGCGGCCGAGGCGCGCCTGCGCGTCTTCGACGCGGCCGGCAAGCTCGTCCGCGACGTGTTCGCGGGCCGGCTCGGCGCGGGCGAGCACGTGCTGCTCTGGGACGGCCGGGACGGCCACGGACGCGAGGCGCCCCCGGGCGTCTACTTCGCGGATTTCTCCGCGGGAGAGCAGCGTTCGGGCAGGAGGGTCGTGAAGCGGTAGTTTGCCGTCCGGAAGTCCGTTCCCCGGAGCCTTCACCCGGATCCGCGGCCGGCGCGTTCCGCCGGCCGCGGACGTTTCGCAGGAGAGTCGCGTGACGACCACCACCGCCGCCGCCAGGCCCGCCTCCGCGTGGGCGATGATCAAGGGCTACTTCCTCGACTTCAAGGTCCTCAAGGACTGCCCGCGCGAGTTCTGGATCATCCAGGCCATCAACCTGCTGGACTGCCTCGCGTACTTCGCCTTCCTCAACATCGGCGTGGTGTTCCTGTCCGAGACCGTCGGGCTCTCGGACGTCACGGCCGGCTACGTGTTCACGGTCTTCACGACGACCGTCACGCTGCTGCTCTTCTTCTCGGGGTTCGTGACCGACTGGCTGGGGGTGCGCCGCTCGGTGTACGTGGCGATGGCGCTGCTGGTGCTGACGCGCGGCGGCATCGCGCTCGTCGGGTTCATGCCCGGGCTGGCGAACCGCGAGGCCATCATGTGGCCGCTGTTCCTGCTGCTCGCGCCCGGCACGGCGATGGTGCAGACGCTGTTCCAGTCCGCGGTTCGCCGCTACACCAGCTCGCGCGCCCGCGCCGCCGGCTTCAGCATGTGGTACCTCGTCATGAACATCGGCGCGGCGCTCGGCGGCATCGTCATCGACGTCGTGCGGCTGCAGTTCAAGGCGGACAACACCTGGATCGTCGTGCTCGGCGTCGGCACGGCCGTCGTCTGCACGCTGCTCACGCTGCTGTTCATGCGCAACGAGCTGCAGGTCACGACCGCGGGCGAGGAGGCGCCGGACGGCGAGGCGCTGCCCAAGGACCGCCGGCTGCCCTGGCAGATCCTCGGCGAGGTCGTCCGGCAGAGCGCGTTCTGGCGCTTCATCGTGCTCGTGAGCTGCGTCATCGGGGTGCGCGCGGTGTTCCTCTACATGGCGCTGCTCTCGCCCAAGTACTGGCTGCGCGTCATCGGTCCCGACGCGCCGATCGGCATGTTCCAGGCGGTGAACCCCATCCTCATCGTCGTCGGGCTCGTCCTGTTCATCCCGCTCGCCAACAAGTTCAACATCTACAACATGCTCGTGGGCGGCGGGATCATCTCGTCGCTGTCGCTGTTCGCGCTCGCGGTGCCGTGGCGCTGGTTCGGCGGCGACCTCGTGGCCAGTTACACCACCATGACCATGATCGCGCTGGTGATCCTCTCGCTCGGCGAGATCGTCTGGTCGCCGAAGCTGCAGGAGTACACGGCCGCGGTCGCGCCGGCGGGGCAGGAGGGCAGTTACCTCGGCATGTCGCTCATGCC
>CAZUEM010000007.1:0-50711 GCA_964619155.1 uncultured bacterium | reverse complement strand
CCGCGGTGCGGCGTGCGGGCGCCGTGCGCGCCGCCTTCGGCGCGGTCCGCGAGCGCGGCGCGAGCGCGGCGCGCAGCGCCTGCAGGTTCCGCCAGGCCACGAACTCCTCGAGCAGCTCCTGCCGGGAGCGTTCCAGCCCCGTGAACATGCAGGCGAGCTGGTAGCGCGGGTCGGACTTCTTCTGCGCCAGCAGTTCGCAGCGCACCACGATCCCCTCGCACTTCACGAGCTCCTGCGCGTGGGTCCGGCCGGGCAGCTTCGGCAGCACGATCGTGAGCTGCACCTTCGAGAGCGGGGGCAGGAAGTGCGAGCTCAGGCAGTAGATGCCGCTCGCCGAGACGTTCTGGCTCTCGGTGACGATCTGCGCCGACGCGCTGCCGTCCGGCGTCCCCTCCACCCGCATGCTGAGCCGCGCGTCCACGCGCATGCTCACGCGGCGCTCCCGCCGCCGCGTCGCCTTCTTCACCGCCATCCTTGCCTCCTCGGTTCGCCGCGGCGGCCCCGCCGCGAGCCAGTGGGTACGAGCGCGAAGTCGCATTCGCGCCCCGGCACGTCCACGCGAGCGATCACGACTTCGACGGGATCGCCGAGCGTGAAGCGCCGGCGCGTGCGGCGCCCGACCAGGCGCACCCCCGCGGGGTCGAGATCGAATCGGTCGTCCAGGTCCATCCCGACGCGCACGAATCCGTCCACGGGCGCGTCGTCGAGCTCCACGAAGAACCCCCGTGGCAGCAGGCCGGAGATACTACCCGAGACCCGCTCTCCGAGTCTCCCCTCGAGGTGGCGCAGCCCCTTGACGCGCACCGCCTCGCGTTCGGCCTCGGTCGCGTTCTGTTCGGCGTCGCTGCAGCGCGCGGCGAGCGCGGCGTTCGCGTGCGGGTCCCACGCCGCGTCGCGCCGGCCGTGAATCCACTCGCGCACGCGCCGGTGCACGTGCAGGTCCGGGTAGCGCCGGATCGGCGAGGTGAAGTGGCAGTACTCGCGGGTGGCGAGCCCGAAATGCCCGAGGTCGCGCTCGAGGTAGCGCGCGCGCGCCAGCGAGCGCAGCGCGAGCCGGTGCACGAGCCGCCGGCGCGCCGGGTCCAGCGGGACGGCGAGCAGCGCCTGCAGCGCGCGGTGGGGCTCGTCGGTCCGCCCGAGCCGCGGCAGCCCGAGCGCGCGCAGCATGCCGTCCAGCTCCTCGAGCTTGCGCTCGAGCGGCGGCTCGTGGACGCGCCACAGCAGCCCCGCGCCGCGCACGCTCCCGGCCTCGCCGACGCAGCGGTTGGCCAGCAGCATGAACTCCTCGACCAGTTCGTGGCTCTCGAGGTGCGGCCGGCGCTCGAGGCGCAGCGGCGCCCCGCGTTCGTCCACCACCGCCTTCGCCTCGGGCGATTCGATCGCGAGCGCCCCGACCGCCAGCCGCCGCCGCCGCAGGACGCGCGCGAGCGCCATCAGGCGTTCGCAGGCGTCCTGCAGGGCGTCCGGCAGCCGCGGCCCGCCGTGCAGCGCGGACTCCACTTCCTCGTAGGCGAGCTTCGCCCGGCTGCGGATCACGGTCTCGGCGAAGCGGTAGCGGTGCAGCGCGCCGCGCCCGTCCAGCGTCGCGAACACGCTGAGCGCGAGCCGGTCGCGCCCCTCCCGCAGCGAGCACAGTCCGGCCGACAGGCGCTCGGGCAGCATCGGCACCACCCCGTCCGGCAGGTAGACGCTCGTGCCCCGCTCGCGCGCCTCGGCGTCGAGCGCGCCGCCCTCGCGGACGTAATGCGAGACGTCGGCGATGTGGATGCCGGCCTCCACGAGGCCGTCGCCCGCGTCCCGCACCGAGAGCGCGTCGTCGTGGTCGCGGGCGTCGGCGGGGTCGATCGTGAACGCGACCCGCTCCCGCAGGTCCTCGCGCCCGCGCCAGTCGGCGGCGCAGGGCTCCGCGAACGCGGCGGCCTCCGCCTCCGCCGCGGCCGGGAAGCGGGTCCGCAGGCGGAACTGGGAGGCCACCGCGAGGGCGTCGAACTCCGGCCGGTCGTCGGCGCCCAGCACCTCGACGAGGTGGGCCGGCTCGCCCCAGGGAACTTCGGCGATCACGTAGTCGCCGTCCTCCGGGGCGTGGGCGCCCTTCCAGGTCAGTTCGCGGACGCCGCCCGGCCAGCGCCGCGAGAGGTCGAAAGTCCAACGGCCGCGCGCGAAGTGCGCGCGGCCGAGGATGCGGCGGGCCGGTTCGGCGTCCCGAAGGGGCCGGTCAGCGGATGCGCTTCTTATGGCGGTTCTTCCGGAGGCGCTTCTTACGCTTGTGGGTGGCGATCTTCTTGCGCTTCCGCTTCTTTCCAGAACCCATTCCTGCTCCTTCTCGACGCGGCCGTCAGCCGGCGACCGTCTGTTCCTGGTTGGCGCGCTCCAGCACGAGAGCCTTGAGCTCCCGGCTGGGCTTGAAAACGGGGACGAGCTTCGCGGGCACCAGCACTTCCGTGCCGCTCCGGGGGTTGCGGGCACGGCGGGCGCGTCGCTCGCGGACCTTGAAGGTGCCGAATCCGCGGATCTCGAGATGCTTGCCTTCGCTCAGCGCGCGGCACACCGCGTCGAGCAGTCCGTCGACGATGATCGCCGCATGGTTGCGGGAGATCCCGCTCTCCTGCGCGATCGAGTCGACCAGGTCGGCCTTCGTCATGTGGGTTCCCCCCTGAAGAACCTCGGCGACATCAGTTCGGTAACGGACGACAGGCGCAGCCCGAGGACCCGCACGGCCCCGCGCCGCTGCCACGGCGCGGCGAGTCGCAGGTCTCCGAAGCGGCCCCGACGGCGAAGACGCTCAACTGCCGCTGGACCGCCGCGGCCCCGCAGTGCGGGCAGGGCGGCGCCGGGGAGTCCCAGCGGTCGAGCAACGACTCGAAGTTACGTCGGCACGCGGTGCATCGGTAGTCGTAGAGCGGCACACCCACCCCCGCACGTGACCCGGGGAAAATAATCGCCGCGCGCCCCCCGGTAAAGTCCGGATCGAGCCGGGGTTCAGACCGGCAGGTCCGTTTCGTCCACGACCCCGACGATCACGGTGCGCACCGGGCCGCGCGCCATGCGCAGGACCTGGGCGGCGGTGTTGCCCTCGTCGGCCACCAGGACCCGGTCGCCGATCCCCGCGTCCACGCTGTCCACCGCGATCACCGACTGCGGCCGCGCGCGCCCCGGGGTGGGTTCGGGCTGCACGAGCAGCAGCCGCTGCGCGTGCAGGTGCGGGTGCTTGATCGTGGCGACCACCTCGCCCACGACCCGCGCGAGGAACATCAGCGCACCGCCCCGGGCGCCTCGCGGACCGCGTCCACGATCCCGACGATGGCCGCGTCGGCCGGGTTCTCGGGGTCGCGCAGCGCCACGGCGGCCTCGCGGCCGCGCACGTAGAAGACCAGCTGGCCCGGCGCCGCCGAGACGAGGTCCACGGCGGCGAGCGGCCGCGCCCCGCTCGCCGCGCCCGCCGAGTCGCAGGGCTCGATCAGCAGCAGCCGGGCGCCGCGCCAGGGCCGCACCTTCTCGGTGCAGACGACCGTGCCGATGACGCGCGCGAAGTGCATCAGCCCATCCGGGCGCGCAGCTGCGGGTCGAGGCGCGGGATCACCACCGAGCGCGCGAGCAGCCCGCGCCGGAGCGCGTCCGCGCGGCCCGCCTCCACGGCGGCCTGCACGGCGCTCACCGGGCCGGAGAGCGACACGACTCCCTTGCCCCCGATGCCGTTCGCCAGCCGCACGTCGCGCACGGTCACGTTCGCCGCCTTGACCGCCGCGTCCGCGGCGACGATCGCCGAGGCGGCGGTGAGGGTCTCGAGGATGCCGAGCGCGTCGTCGGCCCCCAGCGGCACGGCGCCGCGCAGCGCCGGCAGCACGCCCTCGTGCAGCTGCGGGATGAAGAGCTGGTCGAGCAGCGCGTCGGCCGCGACCTCGACCCCGCGCCGGTGCGAGGCCCGCACGGGCGCGACCTCGCCGCCGATCAGCACCCAGTAGCGCCCGGGCGAGAGCGTGGCCGCCTGCAGCAGCCCGACGTCGGCCGTCTTGAGCATGGCGTCGGCGGCGACGACGCCCTGGGCGATGCTCGAGGTCTCGACCGCGGCGATGGCGACGGGGTTCATACGATCCGGAACCGGTCCACGAGGGTGCAGCGGCGCAGCCGCGTGAAGCTGCGCGCCGTGGTCATGCCCTCGCCGGTGGGGCTCGCGATCGTGAAGCTGGTCGGGCCTTCCCCGTTCCAGCCCAGTCCCGCGGCGTTGGGGCCGTTCTTCACGAAGATGGAGCAGTCGCACGCGCGCGCCATCTTCGAGAGCTTGTCGATGTTGCGGCTGTGCATCGAGGCGGTGTGGCGGTAGCCGTGCTCGACCTCGAGAGCGAAGTCGATCCCCTCGTCCACGTTCCGCACGCGCACGAGCGGCAGCACCGGCATCATCATCTCCGTCCACAGGAACGGGTGGTCGCCGTCCACCTCGCACAGCGCGAGGCGCTTCGCCGGGTCGCACGGGATGCCGGCGTCGCGCAGGATCACGTCCACGTCGCGGCCGACGTACTTCTTGTTCACGCCCGCGTGGCGGCGCGGGCCCTTCTCGTACTCGAGCACGAGCCTGCGCACCTGCTCGACCTGGTGCGGCGCCAGCACCACGGCGCCCGCCGCCGCCATCCGCTCCTTGAGCCGGTCGGCGACGATCGAGACGCAGACGATCTCCTTCTCGTCGGTGCAGATGATGTTGTTGTCGAGCGAGGCGCCCATGACGAGGTCGCGCGCGGCCTGGTCGAGGTCGGCGGTCTCGTCCACCACCGACGGCGGGTTGCCCGGCCCGGCGCAGATGGACTTCTTGCCCGAGTCCATCGCTTCCTTCACCACCCCGGGGCCGCCCGTGACGACGTTGAGCCGGATGCCCGGGTAGCGCAGCAGCGCCTTGGCCACGTCGATCGTCGGCTCCTCGACCGTGTGCAGCAGCGGCTCCGGGGCGCCGGCGCGGCGCGCCGCGCGGTTGAACAGGTCGATCGTGAGCGTCGAGACCTTGCGCGCGCCCGGGTGCGGGCAGAAGACCGCGGTGTTGCCGCCGGCGATCATGCCGATGCCGTTGCAGATGATGGTCTCGCTCGGGTTCGTGACCGGCGTGATCACCGCGATGGGTCCGTACGGGGCGCGCTCCCAGAGCGTCAGCCCGTGGTCGCCCGTCCAAACGCCCGGCTCGAGGTCCTCGACGCCGGGGGTCTTCTCGGCCACGAGGCGGTTCTTGAGGAGCTTGTCCGCGACGCGCCCGAGCCCGGTCTCGTCCACGGCCGTCTTCGCGAGCAGATCGAGATTCGCGAGCATCGCCTGGCGGACGGCCGCGACGATGCGGCCCCGCACCTCGACGGGCACCTCGCGGAACGCGGCGAAGGCGCGCCTCGCGCCGGCCACCGCCTCGTCGAGCGTGCGGTGCAGACCCGGCGTGCCGCCGGGCCCCGCGCCCCCGGGCGCGTCGAGGCGCGCGAGCACCTCGGAGACGATGGACTCGATGCGCGCGGGGTCGAGCGACATGGCGGGGTCAGCCCGGGAGCCCGGCGCTCTTCAGGTAGACGTCACGGCCGCCCGATTCGACCGCGTCCACGATGCCGCAGATGACGTGGTCCACCGGCCGGTCCTTCGTGACCTCGGTCAGGCGGGCCGAGGACCCGGCGGCGACCAGCACCAGCTCGCCCGCCCCCGCGCCCACCGCGTCCACGGCCACCACGAAGTTCCCGGCCGGCTTGAACTGGCCGTCCACCTCGCGGGCGAGCATGAGCTTGAGGCCCGAGAGCCCCGGGTCCTTGCGCGTCGACACGACCGTGCCGAGCACCTGCGCGAGGATCATCGCTACTTCTTGGCCGGAGCGTCGGGTTGCCGGATGGGCAGCGCGTCCTCGAGCTGGCCGTGCGGGCGCGGGATGACGTGCACGGAGACCACCTCGCCCACCTTCGCGGCCGCGGCCGCGCCGGCCTCGGTCGCCGCGCGCACCGCCGCGACGTCGCCGCGCACGACGGTCGTCACGTAGCCGCCGCCGATCTTCTCGTAATGGACCAGCGTCACGCGCGCGGCCTTCACCATCGCATCCGACGCTTCGACCATCGCGACGAATCCGCGCGTCTCGATCAGACCCAGGGCCTCTTCCTGCATCGCTACCTCCGTGTGGTGCTGCGGACTCGGGCGGGCGCGGCGGTCCTTCAGGAGCGGCGCCGCTCCAGGATGAACTCGATGTCGGGCGCCGGGGCCGGGATCACGTGGGCGCGGAACACCTCGCCGACGCGCGCCGCCTGCGCCGAGCCCGCCGCGACGGCGGCCTCGACCTCGGCGAGCGGTCCCCGGACGAGCACCGTCACCAGCGCGGCCCGCACCACCTCGTAGCGGACGATCTCCACGCGGGCCGCCTTCGCCATGGCGTCGGCGGCTTCGACCGCCGCCGTGAAACCGCGCGTTTCCACCAGGCCGAGGGCCCGGCGGGCTCGAGGACTTTCCATGCGCCTCCGTACCGGTGCCCGCGACGGCGGCAACCGTCGCGGGTGGCCGGAAGCTAAACCCCGGCCGCGCAATGGTCAACGCCCGAGGCGCGGGCCGCGCACCGCAAACGCCGGAGCCGCGCCCACCGGGGTGGGCGCGGCTCGCCTTTCATGGGCCCTGCGTCACGGTCGCGTGAGTCGAGCACGGAGGCCAATGGCGCCGCAGGCAGCAGGGCCCGTCAATAAGTTCCCCGATACGACCGTGTGCGGTCCGGTAGACTCCTTCGCTCGCGATAGGGGGATCAGCCCACCAACTGCCAATCACGAGTCGACCAGGGAACACTTCCCGTTCGGTTGTGGGCCCTTCGCGCCTCGCGCCGCTCTTTCGACGTTGCGGCGTTCGTCGCTCGAGCCTTCACGGGACGATCACTGCAAGGGCGGTGCCGGACGCCGCGAGGCCCCCCGGCCCGGCGCATGTGCGTGTCACTCGGTGCGCCGTTGCGCGAAACCCCGCGATTCCGGGCCTCCGGCGGCGGCCCCGCGTTGCAGGCCGCCCGCCGGCGCGTTGCGCGGTCGCGTCCTGCCCCGCCGCGGGGCGGCGCCGTTCGGGGGATTTCTCCCGGCGGCCGGGGCGGATCGCGCAGGGGCCGCGCGCCGCCCGCCGGCGGTCAGGCGAAGTGGCAGGCCACGAAGTGCCCCGGGGCGACTTCGCGCAGTTCCGGCCGCTCGGCGGCGCAGCGCTCCCGGCCGGGCGTCCGCGCCGCGAGGAAGCAGCGCGGGTGGAACGCGCAGCCCGAGGGCGGCCGCGCCGGGCTCGGCACGTCGCCCTCGAGCACGATCCGCGAGCGCGGCCGCTCCGGGTCCGGGACCGGCACCGCCGAGAGCAGCGACTGCGTGTACGGATGCCGCGGGTTCGCGTACAGCTCGTCGCGCCCGGCGATCTCCACGATGCGGCCGAGGTACATGACCGCGACGCGCGTGCTGATGTGCTCGACCACGGACAGGTCGTGCGCCACGAACACGTACGTGAGGCCGAGCCGCTCCTGCAGGTCCTGCAGCAGGTTCACGATCTGCGCCTGGATCGAGACGTCGAGCGCCGACACGGGCTCGTCGAGGACGAGCAGTTCCGGCCCCACGGCCAGCGCCCGGGCGATGCCGATGCGCTGCCGCTGGCCGCCCGAGAACTCGTGCGGGTAGCGCCGGGCGTGGTCCGGCGACAGACCCACCAGCGAGAGCAGTTCGGCGATCCGCTCGCGCGCCGCCGCGCCGCGGGCGAGACGGTGAATGGAGAGCGCCTCGCCGATCATCGCCCCGACCGTGAGCCGCGGGTTGAGGCTCGAATACGGATCCTGGAAGACGATCTGCATGCGCCGGCGCAGCGCGCGCAACTCGGGGCGGCGCAGCCGCGTCACCTCCGCGCCGTCGAAGCGCACGCTGCCGGAGGTCGGCTCCACGAGCCGCAGGATGGCGCGCCCCGTCGTGGTCTTGCCGCAGCCGCTCTCGCCCACGAGCCCCAGCGTCTCGCCGCGGCGCACCTCGAAGCTGACGCCGTCCACCGCCCTCACCTGGCCGGTCACGCGGCCGAACAACCCCCGCCGGATCGGGAAGTGCTTGGTGAGCCCGCTCACCGCGAGCAGCGGCGCGCTCACGTGCCCGCCCGCCGCGCGACCGGGTCCGCCGCGCCCGCGGCGATCTCGTCCGAGCGCCAGCAGCGCGAGGAGCGGCCGCCGCCGAAGTCCGCCAGATCCGGCGCCGCCTCGCGGCAGCGCGCATCGGCGAGCGGGCAGCGCGGGTGGAAGCGGCAGCCGGCCGGGAACCGGGCCGGGTTCGGGACGCCGCCCGGGATGACCGAAAGCCGCCCGGCCCGGCGCCCGAGGCGCGGCAGCGAGGCCAGCAGCCCCGCCGTGTACGGATGGAGCGGGCGGCGGAAGACGTCGCGCACCGCGCCCGTCTCGACCACCTGGCCCGCGTACATCACGGCCACGCGGTCGGCGCTCCCGGCGACGACGCCCAGGTCGTGCGTGATGAGCAGCACCGCCATGCCCAGCTCGCGCCGCAGTTCCGCCAGCAGGTCGAGGATCTGCGCCTGGATCGTGACGTCGAGCGCCGTCGTCGGCTCGTCCGCGATCAGCACCGCCGGGCGGCACGCCAGCGCCATCGCGATCATCACGCGCTGGCGCATGCCGCCCGAGAGCTGGTGCGGGTATTCGCGCGCCCGCTGCTCCGGGGCCGGGATGCCCACCCGGCGCAGCATCTCGACGGCGCGCGCGCGCGCCGCCCCCCGCGGGGCGCGCTCGTGCGTCTCGACGACCTCGGCGATCTGGTCGCCGCACGTGTGCACCGGGTTCAGCGACGTCTGCGGCTCCTGGAAGATCATCGAGATCTCGCGGCCGCGCACGCTCCGCATCGCGGCCTCCGGGAGCGCCAGCAGGTCGCGCCCGCGCAGCAGCACCTGGCCGCCCGCGATGCGCCCGGGCGGCGAGGCGACCAGCCGCAGGATGGAGAGCGAGGTGACGCTCTTGCCGCTGCCGGACTCGCCGACCACCGCGAGCGTCTCGCCCGCGTCGAGCCGGAACGACACGCCGTCCACGGCGCGCACCACCCCGTCCTCGGTGTGGAACTGCGTCCGCAGGTCGCGGACCTCGAGCAGCGGTTCGCTCACGGGCGTCCCCCGGTGGTGCCGCGCGGATCGAGGGCGTCCCGCAGGCCGTCCCCGAACAGGTTGAAGGCCATCACGGTGACGAAGATGGCCACCGCGGGCGTGTACAGCATCCACGGCTGGTTCCGCAACACGCTCAGCGAGCGGGCGTCGGCGAGCATGTTGCCCCACGAGGCGGCGGGCTCCTGCACGCCCATGCCGAGGAACGACAGGAACACCTCGCCCAGGATGTAGCCCGGCACCGCGACGGTGGCGGCGACGATCACGAACGACGCCGTGTTCGGCAGGATGTGGCGCACGATCACGCGCAGCCGGCTCATGCCCAGCGCCTCCGCGGCGAGCACGAACTCGGCGCGGCGGATGGACAGCACCATCCCGCGGATGACCCGCGCGAGCCCCGCCCAGCCGAGGAACGCGAGGACCACGACGATCGCGAGGTACGTCTGCCGGCTCGGCAGCTGCGCCGGGAAGACCGCGCGCAGCGCGACGATCAGGTACAGGCCCGGGATCGTGAGCAGCAGCTCGGTGACGCGCATGAGCGTTTCGTCCGCCCAGCCCCCGAAGTAGCCGGACACGGCGCCGAGCACCATGCCGAGCGCGAACGACACCAGGATGCCGACGAGCCCGACCGTCAGCGAGACCTGCGCCCCGTAGAGCGCGCGCGAGAGGATGTCGCGGCCCTGGCGGTCGGCGCCGAGCAGGTACAGCCGGCCCGGCGCGTCCACGCCCACGAGGTGCCGGTCCCCGGGCACGAGGCCCAGCCAGCGGTAGGGCCCGCCGCGCGCGAACCAGCGCAGCGGCAGCGGGCGCGAACGGTCCTCGCGGAAGCCCGCGGGGGCCGCGGCGTCCGGCTCGGTCGCGTACACGAACCCGCCCGGGTGGAAGCGGCCGCCGGCGTCCACCCAGCGCACCGGCGTCGGCGGGTGGAAGAACCGGCCCCGGTCGAGGTCGTTCTCGCCGTACGGCGCGAGGAACGGGGCCCCGAGCGCGGCGCCGTACAGGAGCGCGAGCAGGCCGAGCCCGCCCAGCGCCAGCGGGCTGCGCCGCAGCCGGGCCCGGAATCGCCCGCCTCCCGCCCGGACGGGCCCGCCGTCGCGGACGCCGTCACTCACGCGCGATCCTCGGGTCGGCCGCCGCGAGCAGCAGGTCGGCGACGAGATTGCCCAGCATGAGGACGGCCGCGGCCATCGTCACCGCGCCCATCACCAGGTACTGGTCCTCGGCGCGGATCGCGTCGAGCACGATCGTGCCCAGGCCCGGCCACGAGAAGATGGTCTCCGCCACGAACGATCCCGAAAGCAGCGATCCGAGGGTGAATCCGAACAGCGTGATCATCGGGTTGAGCGCGTTGCGGAGCGCGTGGTGGACCAGCACGCGCCGCTCCGGCAGGCCCTTGGCGCGGGCCACCGTCACGTAATCGAGGTGCAGCACGTCCAGCAGGCTGGCCCGCATCTGCCGCATGCGCCCGGCGACCGGCACGAGCCCGACGACCAGCGCCGGCAGCACGAGGTGATGGGCGACGTCGAACGCGCGCGCCAGCGGGCCGAGGTGGGCCGCGTCGTCCGAACGCATCCCGCCCACCGGGAACCAGCCGGTGTTGGCGGCCAGCATGAGCAGGAGCAGGCCCGACAGCACCTCGGGGACCGACAGGGACACGAACGCGGCCAGCGACAGCGCGCGGTCGGTCCAGCCGTGCTGGCGCGCCGCGGCGGCGACCCCGAGCGGGATCGCCAGGCCCCACGTCACCAGCATCGCGGCGCAGGCCAGCAGCAGCGTGTTGAGCACCGCCTTGCCGAGCACCGCGAAGACCGGCAGGCGGTAGGCGAAGGAGTACCCGAAGTCGAAATGCAGGAAGACGTTCTTCAGGTAGAGGCCGTACTGCACGTACCACGGCCGGTCGAGCCCGAACTCGCGGCGCATCCGCTCGAGCGTCTCCGCGGAGACCTGCGGGTTCTCCGCGACCGTGGCGAGAAAGTCGCCCGGCGCGAGCTGCAGCAGCACGAACGTCAGCGCCGAGACGCCGAGCAGCAGCGGCACCACCTGGAGCAGCCGGCGCAGGACGTAGGTTCGCATCGGCGACTCAGGGCTTCGCGGCCCCGGGCCGTTCGAAGATGCGGTCGGAGTTCCACAGCACGCGGTGCGGCATCGGGCTGGGCGCGACGTTGCCGAACTTCGAGCGCACCGGGAGCTTGAGGTCCATGACCGGCAGCCAGACGAGCCAGCACTCGTCGTTGACGATGCGCATGAGTTCGCCCCACGCGGCCCGGCGGGCGGCCGGGTCGCGCGTGTAGACGATGCGGGCCATCAGCTCGTCCACGCGCGCCTCCTCGGGGGTGGCCGGCGAGGGCGAGCGCACGCGCCAGTAGTGCGTGGCGCCCGACGACCGCCAGACGTTCTGGCCCATGCCGGGGTCCGCGGGCACCGCGGACCCCTGCCCGAGCAGGATGGCGTCGTACTGGAAATCGTTCCGGTACCGCGTGATCAGGGTGTTGAAGTCGAGCGGCGCCGGCGTGACGCGAACGCCGACCTTCGCGAGGTCGTCGCGGATCAGGTTGACCATCTCCTTGCGCCACGGGTTGTCGGCGTTCGTGGTGAGGGCGAACTCCACCGGGTGCCCGGACGCGTCCTCGCGCACGCCGTCGCCGTCCCGGTCCTTCATGCCGAGCCCCTCGAGCAGCCGCACCGCCCCTTCCGGGTCGTCGTCCACGCCGACGAGCGTCGAGTCGTGCCAGAGCCGGTTGCCGGGGGTCATCGTGCTCCAGTTGCGGTAGCCGAAACCGTGCAGCGGCCCCGCGATCAGCGCGTCGCGATCGATCGCCTTCGAGACCGCCTGCCGGAACTCCCGGCGCGAGAACCACGCGTACTTGACCGCGCCCACTGCCGGCTCGCCCGGCGCGCCCCGCGGCGCGGGATTGAGGTTGAACCAGAGGAAGTTGGTGTTGAACGAGGGCCCGAGCTCGTGGAGCCGGTACTCGCCGCGGCCGCGGCCGCGCAGCAGGTCCGGGTAGTCCGCCGGCCGCAGGTTGTCGAGGGCGTCGATCTCCCCCGCCTGGAACCTGAGCGCCGCGTTCTCCTGGTCCTTGGTGACCACGAACACGAGCGCGTCCAGGTACGGCAGGCGGCGTCCCGCGGCGTCCACGCCGAACCAGTACGGATTGCGCTCCAGCTCCACCTTCTCGCCGGGGACGAACTCGCGCAGCCGCCACGGTCCGCTGGTGACCAGCGACTCGGGCGGCGTGTCGATGTTGTAGGCCGACGCGAGGCCGCCGGCCCGCCAGCGCGCCTCGAGCACGTGCTTCGGCAGCAGCCGGATCGAGCCGGTCGCCGCGAGCATCATCGCGTACGGCCGCGGGCCCGTGACCGTGAAGGTGTACGAGTCGGGGGCGGCGTAGGCGAACTTGCGCCGCTCGCCCGTCCGCTCGTCGCGCCAGGTGAGCGCCTCCTGCGCCGCCGAGCGCAGCGAGTCGTCCATGTAGACGTCGAAGCTGAACTTCACGTCCTCGGCGGTGAGCGGACGGCCGTCGCTGAAGCGCAGTCCCCGCCGCAGCCGGAACGTCACCGTGCGCTCGTCCGCGCTGAACTCCCAGGACTTCGCGACGAGCGGCAGGTCGCCGCCCGTCGCGTAGTCCACGTCGGTCAGCGAGGTGTAGAGGCGGCCGCAGACGTCGTTCGACGACGTCTCGTTGGCGACGACCGGGTTGAAGGTGCGTGGCGGGGACGACACGCCGACGCGGAACCGGCCGCCGTGGACGCCGGGCTCGGCCATCGGCGTGACCATCGTGTCCGCCGGCAGCGGCTCGCGGTCCACCCACGCCTCGCGCGGCGCGCCGCCACCGCAGCCCGCGGACGCCGCGACGGCCGCGAACGCCAGCGCGAACCATCGGGACCTCGGTCCGATCCGCATGCCTCGACTCCTTCCGGTCGCGCGCCGCCCGCCGGCGCGCCGCGAGTATAGGAACGAGCGCGGTCGAGGCAAGGCCGGCGCCGTCACCCGCGCGCCCCGGGAGCTTCCGCGAGCACGTCGCCCTCGGGGCCCGTCACGCGCCGGGCGCCGGGCAGCGCCGCGGCCAGCGCGTCCGCGAGCACGCCGACGGGCGTCCCCGGCGGGAGCCAGCGGCCGGCGTGCGCGGTCGAGGCGGCGAGCGCCTCCCGCACGCGGGTGCGATCCGCGTCCCCGAGGCGCAGCCACGCGGCCAGCCGCAGGTGCGACTCGCCGAGAAGGAGGCTCCCCTGCTGCAGCAGCGCCCCGCCGCTCTCGCGCTGGGCGATGCCCGCGAACTTGCGTCCCTCCAGCGTCAGCTCGTGGCGCGCCGTCGAGGCGAAGCACGGGGCCGCGGGGCCGCCGTGCGCCCGGGGCGCGCCCACGCCCCGCGGCGAGCCCGCCGACCGTTCCACCGGCACGCCCAGAGCCCGGAACGCGCCCGCGAGCAGCCCGGAGGTGCGCGCGTAGGCCGCCCGCGCGTCCGCCGCCCATCCCCCGGGCCCGAGCCGCGCCGAGAGCGAGAACGTCCACTCCTCGTCGTGCCAGATGGCGCGGCCGCCCGTCGGGCGCACCGCCCACTCCACCCCCGACGCGGCGAGGCGCGGCAGGTCCAGTTCGCGCTCGGGGAGCTGGTTCGCGCCCAGCGTCACGCCCGGGGGCGCGAAGCGGAACAGGCGCAGCACCGCAGGCCGCTCCGGGTCCGCGGCGGCGGCCGCGAGCAGCGCGGCGTCGCGGCGCATGTTTTCCGGGGCCGGGTGCGCCCCATCGCACCACAGCACCACCGGAAGGTCCGCGCTCACGGCTCGCCGGGTGCGTCCCCGGCCGCGTTCCGGGGGCGTCTGGCGCGGCGCGAGAGCACACCCCAGCCGATCGCCCCGACGAGGAGCGCGGCCCCCAGCGCGGCCCACTCGGTGAGGTACCAGGCCGCGCGGGCGATCGCCGGGCCCGCGACCGCGCCGGCCGGCGTCCGCCCCCCGGGGCCCACGGCGACGACGCGGTAGAAGTAGGCCGAGTCGCGGTGCGCGGCCCCGTCACGCGTGCGCCGCACGCCCGCGCCCACGGACTCGATCACCGCCCACGGCCCCCCCGGCGAGTTCGCGCGCAGCAGCAGGTACCCGCTCACGCCCGCCCCGCCGGCGGTGTCGTCCGGCGAGAGCGCCCAGTCGAGGTCGAGCGCGTGCCCGGCGTCGCCCGGGACGTCCTGGAACATCAGCGCCGAAGGCGGCGACGGCGGCGGCGGCGGAGCGCCGGCCGCGCCCGCAGGCGCGGCCGCAACGGCCGCCGCGGCCACGGCCGCCGCCAGGAGGCGGAGCACCCGGCGGCGGGCCGCCCCCGCCCGGCGCACCGCGCGGGCCGCGGCGGGCGGGAGGCTCAGGCGTGCTGCTCCTCGATCAGCTTCTCGTAGTCGTCGTGCGAGAGGAGCGTCGCGAAGTCGCCGGCGTTCGCCGGCCGGATCCGGATCATCCAGCCGTCGCCGTAGGGCGACTGGTTCACGACCGCCGGGTTGTCCGCCAGCGCGCCGTTCACCTCCACGACCTCGCCCGCGACCGGGGCGTAGAGGTCGCTCACCGTCTTCACCGCCTCGACGACGCCGAACGCCTTGCCGGCCTCCAGCGCGCGCCCGGGCTCGGGCAGCTCGACGAACACCACGTCACCGAGCTGGTCGGTCGCCCAGCCCGTGATGCCGACCGTGATCAGCCCGCCTTCCTCGCGGGCCCACTCGTGATCCTTCGTGTAGCGGACGTCGTCCGGGTAACCCACGTGCATCCTCCCTGCGGCTCAGGAGCGGATCGAGCCGCGCGTGTGGAACGGCCGCGCGGTGACCCGCGCGGGCAGCAAGGCGTTTCCGGCCTGGATTTCGATGTCGGTCCCGAGCGCCGCGAGCGGCGTCTCGACGTAGCCCATGCCGATGGGCCGTTCGAGCGTCGGGCTGAAGGTCCCGCTGGTCACCCGGCCGACGGGCCGGCCCGCCGAGACGATGGTCATGCCGTGGCGCGGCACGCGGCGGCCGTCGAGCTGGAAGCCGACGAGCCTGCGCTTCAGGCCCTCGGCCTTCTGCTTCACCATCACGTCGCGGCCGTGGAAATCGCCCTTGGCGAGCTTCACCGTCCAGCCGATCCCCGCTTCGAGCGGCGTCGTGGTGTCGTCGATGTCGTTCCCGTAGAGCATGTAGCCCATCTCGAGGCGCAGCGTGTCGCGCGCGCCGAGCCCGATGAACTCGAGGCCGTGCGGAGCGCCGGCGGCGACCAGCCCCTGCCAGACCTGCGCGCCGTGCGCCGGGGCGAAGTAGAGCTCGAAGCCGTCCTCGCCCGTGTATCCCGTGCGCGAAATCGTGGCGGGCGCGCCGAAGACCGCGCCGGTCGTGAACCGGTAGAAGCCGAGGTCGAGCGCCGCCGGCGGAACCGCGCCCGCCAGGACGGCGGCCGCCTTCGGGCCCTGCAGCGCGAGCAGCGCCGTCTCGGCGGAGCGGTCCACCAGCGTCACGTCCGCCGGCCGGTGCGCGTCGAGCCAGGCGAAGTCCTTCGCCATGTTCGAGGCGTTCACGACCAGCATGTAGTGGTCGTCGTAGCGGTAGACGAGCAGGTCGTCCACGATGCCGCCGTCGGGCCGGCACATCGGCGAGTAGATCGCCTGGCCCACGGCCATGCCGCCGACGTGGTTCGTGACCATCCGGTCGAGCCAGGCCGAGGCGCCGGCGCCGCGCACCTCGAACTCGCCCATGTGGGTGATGTCGAAGAGGCCGGCGGCGTTGCGCACCGCGAGGTGCTCCCGGACGTCGCCCGTGTACCGGACCGGCATCTCGAAGCCCGCGAACTCCACGAGCTTCGCGCCGGCCGCGCGATGGAACTCCGTGAACGGAGTCTGTTTGAGTGTCGTGGCGGGTGTCACGCGAGTCGCTCCTGTGTGAGAGGGACGTGCGCGGCGAAGGTAGGCCGCGCTCCCGGACGGGTCAAGCTTCCGGCGGGCGCGGGGCGGGCGCGTGAGGCGGCGGGCGCCCCGCGCGGAGCGCCCGTCGCCCGGAACCCGTCGCCCGTCAGCGCGCCGCGGCCTTCAGCACGCCGAGTTCGCGCCCGACTTCGGTGAACGCGGCGATCGCGCGGTCGATCTGCG
Source organism: uncultured bacterium (assembly GCA_964619155.1). GTDB lineage: Bacteria > Eisenbacteria > RBG-16-71-46 > RBG-16-71-46 > RBG-16-71-46 > CAIXRL01. The sequence continues at coordinate 34,528 of CAZUEM010000007.1, read as the reverse complement.
AGTCGGTGTGCGCCGCCGAGAGCTGCACGCGGATGCGCGCCTGGCCGCGCGGGACGACCGGGAACGAGAAGCCGATGACGTAGATGCCGCGCTCGAGCAGCTTCGCCGCCATGTCGTGCGCGAGCCGCTCGTCGTACAGCATGATGGGCACGATCGGGTGGCTTCCGGGCTTCAGCTCGAAGCCCGCCCTGGTCATCCCCTCGCGGAAGCGGATCGTGTTCGCTTCGAGCCGGTCGCGCAGCTCGGTCGTGGACGACAGCAGGTCGAACACGGCGATGCTCGCCCCCACGACCGCCGGCGGCAGCGCGTTCGAGAACAGGTAGGGCCGCGAGCGCTGGCGCAGCATCTCGACGATCTCCCGCCGCCCCGAGGTGAAGCCCCCGAGCGCCCCGCCGAGGGCCTTGCCGAGCGTGCCCGTGATGATGTCCACGCGGCCCTGCACCCCGTGCAGCTCGGGGGTGCCCCGTCCGGTCCGGCCGACGAAGCCCATCGAGTGGCACTCGTCGATCATGACCAGCGCCCGGTGCCTCTCGGCCAGTTCCACGATCGCCTTCAGGTTGGCGATCGTTCCGTCCATGCTGAAGACTCCGTCCGTCACGACCAGCTTCTGCGGGCAGCCCTGGGCGTCGGCCTCCTTCAGGCAGCGCTCGAGGTCGCCCATGTCGTTGTTCTCGAACCGCCAGCGCTTCGCCTTGCACAGCCGCACGCCGTCGATGATGGACGCGTGGTTGAGCGCGTCGCTGATCACGGCGTCGTGCTCGCCCAGCAGCGGCTCGAACACGCCGCCGTTCGCGTCGAAGCAGGCCGCGTAGAGGATCGTGTCCTCGGTGCCGAGGAACTCCGAGATCCGGCGCTCGAGCTGCTTGTGCAGGTCCTGGGTGCCGCAGATGAAGCGCACCGAGGACATGCCGTAACCGTGCGAGTCGAGCGCGCGGTGCGCCGCCTCGATGACCTTCGGGTGGCTGGAGAGCCCGAGGTAGTTGTTGGCGCAGAAGACCAGCACCTCGCGCCCGTCCTCGAGCCGCACCGCCGCCCCCTGCGGGGAGGCGATGACGCGCTCGCCCTTGTAGAGCCCGCCGTCGCGGATCTTCGCCAGCTCGGCCGCCAGGGCCGGCTTCAGGGTGTCGTACACGTTCGCGCCCCCCCTAGGCCTTCTCGCCCCACGGCACCAGCACGACCTTGCCCGCCCGCCCCTCGCGGAGCAGGGCGATGGCGGCGTCGAACTCCTCCATGGGCATGGTGTGCGTGATGGACGGCCGCAGGTCGAGGCGCCCCGAGCGCAGCAGCTGGTCGAGCTGGTCCCAGGTCTCGTACATCCGGCGGCCGACGATGCCGTGCAGCGTGATGCCCTTGAAGATGAGCAGGCGGTTCCAGTCGAGATCGAAAGGCTCCGACGGCAGGCCGAGGAGCGACAGCCGCCCGCCGTTGCGGAGCGCCATGAGCCCGTCGCGCATCGCCTCGGGCTTGCCCGACATCTCGAGCACGCCGTCCAGGCCGCGGCCGTGCGTCAGTTCGCGCACGCGGTCCACGAAGCTCTCCTTCGAGACGTCGATGACCGCGTCCGCGTTCATCCGGCGCGCGAGCTCGAGCCGGTACGGCGAGACGTCGGAGGCGATCACCCGGGTGGCGCCGGCCGCCTTCGCGATGCCGATCGAGAACAGGCCGATCGGCCCGCAGCCCGTGACGCCGATGTTGCAGCCGGACAGCGGCCCGGCGAACGCGGTGTGCACCGCGTTGCCCGTGGGCTCCATGATCGCGGCGACCTCGATCGGGATGCCCGGCGGGATGTGCCAGGCGTTGACGGCCGGGATCGCCACGTACTCGGCGAAGCCGCCGTTGATGTCCACGCCCAGGATCCGGGTGTTCTCGCAGACGTGGCCGAGGTTGTTGCGGCAGGCCGTGCACGTGTGGCAGACGACGTGGCTCTCCGAGGACACGAGGTCCCCGAGCTTCACGTTCGTCACGTCCGGGCCGAGCTCGACCACTTCGCCGACGAACTCGTGCCCCACCGTCACCGGCGGCTTCACCCGCCCCTGCGACCAGCGGTCCCACACCCAGATGTGCAGGTCGGTCCCGCACACGCCGGCGCGCTTGACCTTGAGGAGAATCTCGCCCGGTCCGGGGACGGGCACCGGCACCTCGCGAATCTCGATGCCGGGTGCGGACGCGGCCTTGACGATGGCCTTCATCGTCCGGGCCCGCGTCGACGTTCGAACGTGCTCAGCGGTTGCGGTGGTCGTCATCGTGAGAGTACCTGGCGCAGGGCCGCTCCCGTGTGCGACCCCTTCGCGCGCGCCACCGCTTCCGGGGTGCCGGCCACCACGACGCTGCCGCCGCGGTCGCCTCCTTCAGGTCCGAGATCCACGATCCAGTCCGCGCACTTCACGACGTCGAGGTTGTGCTCGATGACCAGGACGGTGTTGCCCCGGTCCACGAGCGCCTGCAGCACCCCCAGCAGCACGCGCACGTCCTCGAAGTGCAGGCCCGTGGTGGGCTCGTCGAGGATGTACAGCGTCCGGCCGGTCGCCACGCGCGAGAGCTCGGTCGCGAGCTTGACCCGCTGCGCCTCCCCTCCCGAGAGCGTGGTCGCGGACTGACCGAGGTGAATATAGCCGAGCCCCACGCCCGCGAGCGTCTCGAGCTTTCTCCGGAGGGGTGGCACCGCGCCGAGGAACTCGAGCGCCTCCTCCACGGTCATCTCGAGCACGTCGGCGATCGAGCGGCCGCGGTAGAGCACCTCGAGCGTGTCCCGGTTGTAGCGCCGCCCGTGGCAGACGTCGCAGCGCACGAACACGTCGGGCAGGAAGTGCATCTCGATCCGCCGCGAGCCGTCGCCCTCGCACGCCTCGCAGCGGCCGCCCTTGACGTTGAACGAGAAGCGTCCCGGCCCGTAGCCCCGGACCTTCGCCTCCGGGAGCTGCGCGAACAGGTCGCGGACCAGCGTGAAGGCGCCGGTGTAGGTGGCCGGGTTCGAGCGCGGCGTGCGCCCGATCGGGCTCTGGTCGATGTCCACGACCTTGTCCACGAGGTCCGCGCCCTCGAGCGCCCGGTGCGCGCCGGGCCGCGCGGCGGCGAGTCCCAGTTCGCGCTGCAGCGCCGCGAGAAGGATGTCGTTGACGAGCGTGCTCTTGCCCGAGCCCGAGACGCCGGTCACGCACGTCAGCGTGCCGAGCGGGATCTCGACGTCCACGTCGCGCAGGTTGTGCTCGCGCGCGCCGCGCACCGCCAGGACGCGCCCGTGGCCCGGCCGGCGGGCGGATGGCGTCTCGATCCGCCGCGCGCCCGCGAGGTATCGGCCCGTGAGCGAGCCGGCGTCGGCGCGCACCTGGGCCGGAGTGCCGGCGGCCACCAGGCGCCCGCCGTGACGGCCCGCCCCGGGGCCGAGGTCCACGAGCCAGTCGGCGGCGCGCATCGTGTCCTCGTCGTGCTCGACGACCACCACCGTGTTGCCGAGGTCGCGGAGCCGCTGCAGCGTCGCCAGCAGCCGCTCGTTGTCGCGGTGGTGAAGGCCGATGGAAGGCTCGTCGAGGATGTAGAGCACGCCCGTCAGCTGGGAGCCGATCTGGGTCGCGAGGCGGATGCGCTGGGCTTCGCCGCCGGCCAGCGTCCCCGCCGGGCGGTCGAGCGTCAGGTAGCCCAGGCCCACGTCCTCGAGGAACCCCAGCCTCCCCGAGACCTCCTTGAGGATCGGGGCGGTGATCGTCGCCTCGCCGCCCGTGAAGCGGACCGCCGCCACCGCCTCGCGCGCCGCCGCGACCGAGAGTTCCGTCCACGCGGCGATGTTCCGCCCGCCCACGGTGACCGCCAGCGAGGCCTTCTTCAGCCGCCGCCCGCCGCACTCGGGGCACGGCGTCGGGTTCATGCGCTCGGCGATGGCCCGGCGCACGGCCTCGCTCGAAGTCTGGCGGTAGCGCCGCTCGAGGTCGGGAAGGACGCCGTGCCACTTCGAGCGGTGGATGAAGGCGCTGCCCTTCTTCGTCCGGTATTCGAAGCGGACCTCCTCCTCGCCCGCCCCGTGCAGGATCAGCTTCTGGATCCGGGCGGGGAGCTTCTTCCAGGGGGTGCGCAGCGAGAAGTCGAACGCCTTCGCCAGCCCCGCGAGCGTGCCCGAGGTCCACGTGCCGTCGGCGTCACCCATGCTGTCGATCGCCCCGTCGGCGAGGCTCTTCGCGGGATCGGGGACGACCCGCGCCGGGTCCACCCGCAGGAGCGTCCCGAGGCCGTCGCAGCCGCGGCAGGCGCCGTACGGCGAGTTGAAGGAGAAGTGGCGGGGCTCGAGGTCCTCGACCGCGGTGCCGCACTTCGGGCACGTCGCGCCGATGCTGAGCGGCACGTCCTCCGCTCCCTCGCGCGCCACCGTCACGAGCCCCGAGCCGAGCTTCACCGCCGCCTCGAGCGATTCGGCGAGCCGCCCGCGCTGGTCGGCGAGCACGGTGAGCCGGTCCACCACGATCTCGATGTCGTGGCGCCGATGCCGCGCGAGCGCGGGAGCGTCCTCGAGCTCGCACCACGCGCCGTCGATGCGCGCGCGCAGGTAGCCCTGCCGGGCCCAGCCCTCGAGCTCCTTGCGGTACTCGCCCTTGCGGCCCCGCACCACCGGCGCCAGGAGCGCGATCTTCCTGCCCGCGAGGTCGGCCAGCAGCTGGTCGGTCATCTGCTGGACGCTGCGGCGGGCGAGCGGCGTGCCGCACTCGGGACAGTGCCGGGCGCCGACCCGCGAGAAGAGCAGGCGCAGGTAGTCGTAGATCTCCGTGATGGTCGCGACTGTCGAGCGCGGGTTCGACCCCGCCCCCTTCTGCTCGATCGCGATGGCCGGCGAGAGCCCCTCGATGGCGTCCACGTCGGGCTTCTCCATCTGCCCGAGGAACTGCCGCGCGTACGCCGACAGCGACTCGACGTAGCGGCGCTGGCCCTCGGCATAGAGCGTGTCGAAGGCGAGAGAGGACTTGCCCGAGCCCGAGACCCCGGTGATCACCACGAGGCTCTGCCGCGGCAGGCGCAGCGTGAGGTTCTGGAGATTGTGCTCGCGCGCGCCGCGGATGACGATGTCGGTGAGCGCGGAGGGCCGCGCGTGGGCGCGGACCTGGGCTGCGGCTGCTGGCGCGCGGGGGGTCATGGGCGCGCGACTATAGCAGCATCGCGCGCGGGCGCGCGGCCCCGGCGGCTACTCGTAGCGCAGCGAGTCCACCGGGTCGAGCCGGGAGGCGCGCATCGCCGGGTAGAGCCCGAAGAAGATGCCGATCCCGGCCGAGAAGACGAGGCCCGTGACCACCGACCAGGGCGAGACGAACGTCGGCAGCGGGCTCAGGGCGCGCACGAGCCACGCCACGCCCGCGCCGATCAGCACGCCGAGCAGGCCGCCCCCCGCGGTGAGCAGCACCGACTCCAGCAGGAACTGCAGCAGGATGGCCCGCCGCGGGGCGCCGAGCGCCTTGCGCACGCCGATCTCGCGCGTCCGCTCGGTCACGGCCACGAGCATGATGTTCATCACGCCGATGCCGCCGACCAGCAGCGAGATGGACGAGATCAGGGTCATGAGGGCCACGATGCCGCCGGTGACCGTGTTGTAGAGCGACAGGAACGCGTCGTCGCTGAACACGACGAAGTCGTTCAGTTTGTTGCTCGGCACCTGCCGGCGGACCCGCAGGACCTCCGAGATCTGCCGCATCGCCTCCTCGCTCTGCTCCGGCGAGACGGCCACCGCGTCCAGGAACAGCTCGCCCTTGCGGGGCACCCACGGCGGGGCGTCGGAAGGCGCCGCCCAGTACTTGTCCACCGCCGTGAACGGGACGCACGCCACCTCGTCGAAGTTGTTCCCGAGGAAACGTCCCTTCTCCTCGAACTCGCCGATCACCGTGAACGGGATCCCGCCGACGCGGATGGTCTTGCCGATGCCGCTGGCGGTGCCGAACAGCGTCTCGCGCGTGTCCTTGCCGATCACGACGACGTTGGCGTTCTTCCGCACCTCCTCCTGCGTGAAGAACCGGCCGCGCGAGAGGTCGTAGCTGTGGGCCACGAGGTACGCCTCGTTCGTGCCGAAGACGAACGTCGAGCGCGTGTTCCGGCCGCGGTGGTTCAGCGTGATGTCGTTGAACGGCCATTTGAGCGGAGCGACCGCGCGCACCGCGGGGGCCTGCTCCAGGATCGCGCGCGCGTCCTCCATCGAGAACGCCTTGCGCTGCTTGAGGCTGTCGGGAATGCCGTCCGAGAAGCTGATGCCGGGCCGGATGCGGCGGATGTAGATCGTGTTGTTGCCGAACGACTGGATGCTCTGCTGGAACGAGCGCTGGAAGCCGTTGATGAGCGACACCATGCTGATCACGGTCGCGACGCCGATGACCACGCCCAGCAGCGCCAGCACCGAGCGCATCCGGTTCGCCACCAGGGCGCCGCGCGCCATCGCGAACGTCTCGCGGACCAGGAAGCCGAGCTTCATCGCGTCACTCGTATCGCAGCGCCTCGATCGGGTCGAGGCGGGCCGCGCGGAAGGCCGGGTAGGAGCCGAAGAACACGCCGACGCCCGTGCTCATCACGATGCCGAGGAGCACCGCGGGCAGGCTGAGGGCCGCCGGGAGCGGACTGACCGCTCCGACGAGCAGCGCGAGCCCGCCGCCGAGCACGATGCCGATGAGGCCGCCCGAGAGCGACAGCGTCGTGGCCTCGACCAGGAACTGGGTGAGGATGTCGCGGCGGCGCGCGCCGAGCGCCTTGCGCACGCCGATCTCCTTCGTCCGCTCGGTCACCGACACGAGCATGATGTTCATGATCACGATGCCGCCGACCACGAGCGAGATCGCGGACACGCCGATCGTGAGGATGAAGATGCCTCCGGTCAGCGTGCGGTAGAGCGTCAGCCAGGTCTCGGAGTTCGTGATGCCGAACGCGTCGGGCTGGCCCGGACGCTGGTGCCTCCGGGCGCGCATGATGTTGCGCGCCTCCTGCTCGGCCAGCGGCATCGAGGACTGGTCCACGCTCTTGAGCGCGATCTGCAGCGACCCGCGCGCCTGCCAGTACTTCTGGAACGTCCGGATCGGCACGGTGACGAAGCGGTCCTGGGACTGGCCGAACATCTTGCCCTTCGCCTTCGTCACCCCGACCACCTGGAACTCGTACGCCCCCACCCGGATCGAGCGGCCCAGGGCGGGCAGCGAACCGAACAACTCCTCGGCCACCTCCGGCCCGACGACGCACACCGGCCGCCGGCCGATGTCGTCGAACTCCGACAGGTGCCGGCCCTCGCCGATCGCGACGTCGTCCACGAGGTCGTAGCCGGCGCCCCGCCCCTGCAGCGACACCGCCCGCATGGTGCGGTTGCGGTAGCGCAGCGGCGCGGCGGCCCCGGCCTGCGGCACCACCAGCGTCACGTGCTCGACGCCGTCCCGGAGCGCCTCGGCGTCCTCCAGGGTGACGTCGGGCCGCTTCACCGCCTCCTCGAACTGCTCGCGGCTCGTGATGAACCCGTACTTGTCCACCACGAACACGTTCGCGCCCGCGTTGAGCAGCTTCTGGGTGACGAAACGGTTGAGTCCCTCGACGAACGACACGACGGCGATCACCGACGAGACGCCGATGATGGTCCCGAGGAGCGTGAGGAACGACCGCAGCTTGTTCGCGCGCACGCCGCCGAGAGCAATGCCGATGCTCTCGCGCAGGTTCATTCGGGCGCGCCGCCCCCCGCGACGCCCGCCGAGCGCGGATGGGGGTTCGGGTGGTCGCTCTCGATGCGCCCGTCCTTCATGCGCACGACGCGCCGCGCGTGCTCGGCGATGTCGGCCTCGTGCGTCACGAGGATCACCGTGTTTCCCTGCCGCCAGATGCGCTCGAACGCGACCATGATCTCCTCGCCCGTGCGGGAGTCCAGGTTTCCGGTCGGCTCGTCGGCGAGGATGATGCTCGGCCGGTTGACGAGCGCGCGCGCGATCGCCACGCGCTGCCGCTGGCCGCCGGAGAGTTCGTTCGGCTTGTGCTTCATGCGGTCGCCGAGCCCCACCAGCTCCAGGCTCTCGCGCGCCCGCTGCCGGCGCTCCTCGTGCTTGAGCCCCGCGTAGACCAGCGGCAGCTCGACGTTGTGCAGCGCGTCGGCGCGAGCGAGCAGGTTGAACGTCTGGAAGACGAACCCGATCTCCTGGTTCCGGATCCGGGCCAGCTCGTCGTCCGACATCTTCGCGATCTCCTGGTCCTTGAGCCGGTAGGAGCCGCGCGACGGCGTGTCGAGGCAGCCGAGGATGTTCATGAGCGTCGACTTGCCGGAGCCCGACGGACCCATGATCGCCACGTACTCGTTCGGGGCGATGTCGAGGTCCACTCCGTCGAGCGCGCGGACCTCCTGGTCGCCCACCTGGTAGTGCCGGTGCAGGTCGCGGATCTGGATCAGCATGCCGGGCTCACTTCTTCTCCTTGCCGGCGGCTTCCTTCTTCACCTTGCCGCCCGGCTTGAGGTCGCGCAGCGCCTTGTAGGGGCCCGACACGACGGTGTCGCCCTCCTTCAGCTCGCCGAAAATCTCGATCATGGTCTCGCTCGAGAGGCCCGTGCGGACCGGCACGAAGGCCGCCACCCCGTTGCGGGAGACGAACACGCCGGTGATCTCGGCGTCGCGCCGGCCCACCGTGTCCTCGTCCGCGCTGACGGTGGCCGCCTTCGAGCGCTTCGCGCGCCCGCCCGGCTTGCGGGCGGCGCGGTCCAGCTCGCGCTGCGTGCGCACCACGACCGACTGGATGGGCACCACGAGCGTCTTCTCGCGCGTGCCGGTGTCGATGTTGACGTCCGCGGTCATCCCGGGCCGCACCTGCGGCACGTTGTCGTCGAACACGACCTTCACCTCGAAGTCCGTCTGGCCCTCGACCGTGGAGGTCAGCGACCGCTTCGCGGTGTTGCCGATCTCGGTCACCGTGCCCGGGAACGTCGTGTCGGGCACGGCGTCCACGGAGATCTTCACCTTCTGCCCGATCTTCAGGTCCACGATGTCGGTCTCGTCCACGTCGGCGCGCACCAGCATGCGCGACATGTCGGACACCGTGAGGATCTGGGTGCCGGCGTTGTTCATGGTGCCCATGATGACGTTCTCGCCGGCCTCGACGTTGAGCGCGCTCACCACCCCGTCGAACGGGGCGAGGAAGCGGCACTTCGACAGGTTGTCGGCCGCCGCGTCGAGCGCGGCCTTCGTGCGCGCCGCGTCCTCGGCCGCCGTGGCCGCGGCCACGCGGGCGCTCTCGTTCGCGCTCTGGGCCTGCTCCCACTCCGCCTGCGACAGCAGCTTCTGGTCGTACAGCGAACGCTGGCGGGCGAAGTTGGCCTCGTTGATGCGCAGGGTCGTCTGCGCCTCGCGCTGGCGGGCCTGCGCGGCGGCGTACGCGGCCCGCGCCTGGGTGTGGGCGCTGCGGTACTGGGTGTCGTCGAGCTGCAGCATCAGCTCGCCCTTGCGGACGCGGTCGCCCTCCTTCACGCGCAACAGCACGATGCGCCCCATGATGTCGGCGCTGACCTGGACGCGCGTCTTCGCCTCGATCTTCCCCGGCGCACGGACGCGCGACGTGATGTCCTCGCGGCGGACGAGCGCCATCTGCACGGTCTCGACCTTGCCCCGCGAGTTGCGGGCGACGTTCGCGGCCACGAGGGCGCCCACGACCACGACGCCCAGGACGACCCACAGCCAGACCTTCTTCTTCATGCGGCGACGCGTTCCTTTCGGGTCACTCGGCCTTGCCGCGCACGCGGTCGAGCGAAGCTTCCGCCACGCGGATCGCGGCCAGGGCGGAGACGAGGCTGCTCTGCGCGCTCTGGTACTGCACCTGCGAATCGATCAGGTCCAGGATCGTCGCGGAGCCGACGTTGTACTTCTGCTGCACGAGGTTGAGGTTCTCGCCCGCGGACTCCACGGTGCGGCGGGCCAGCACCTCGCGCTCGACGGCCTCCTGGTACGACAGCACGACCTGCCGGACCTCGCCGTCGAGGTCGCGCAGCACGGCCTCGCGGGCCTCCCGCGCCCTGCGCAGGCTCGCTCGCGCGCTCGCGATGCCCGACTCCACGGTCAGGTCGAAGACCGGCATCGTGAGGGAGATCGTGCCGCGCTTGGTGTGCGACCAGTCGCGCCCCGTGAACGCGCCCGGGAAGGACGGGTCGGCGACGGGCGACCCCGGGTTGCTGGCCGTCCAGCTCCCGGAGGCCGACAGCTCGGGCAGGCGCGCGAGCTGCGCGGCGCGCATCCCGAACTCGGCCGAGCGCAGGCCCGCCTGCGCCGCGCGCACGTCGGGGCGGCGTTCCCTGGCGTCGGCGAGCACCACGGCCGCGTCCACCGGCACCGGGCTCGCCGTGAGCGTCGAGTCGATGTCGCCGAGGCTCTCCTCGCTCACGCCGATCTGCCGCGCGAGGCCGATGCGCTGCGCCAGCACCGCGTGGTCGGCGAGCAGCGAGTCGAGCTCGGACTGCGACGTGCGCACCTGGGCCTTCAGCAGGTCACTCTTCGAGACGGACCCGACCTCGAAGAGAGCCCGCACCCTGCGCTCGTCGTCGCGCGCGAGGCGCAGCGCCTGCGACGAGACCCGGGCCAGGTGCATGGACTTCACCACCTCGTAGAACTGCCGCTTGGTCGCGAGCACCACGTCGGCGCGCGCCGCGGCCCTGTCGAGCCTGGCCGCGCTCATGTTCGCGCGCGCGCCTGCGAGCGACGACCAGTTCGACAGGCTCAGCACCGACCAGCTTCCGGAGAGGCCGCCGCCGTTGCCGTGCGAATAGTCGTACGGCGGGTCCGTCGCGCTGCCGGAGCGGCTCATCGAACCGCTGACGCGCGGCAGGACGCCCGCGTAGGCGCCCCACAGGCCCGCGGTGGCGCCGTCCACGGCGGCGTTGGCCTGCACGAGGCTGGCGCTGCGCTGCAGCGCGATCTTGACCGCACCATCGGCGGTCAGGGTCGCGGCCGAAGCGGGAAGGGTCGAGACGGCGGCCAGGGCGGTCACAATCAGGAAGACTCGGCGCATCCGACGATTCACTCCTCTCGTGCTGCTGATACGGTGATGCGCCGAGACGTGTCACGGCGCGCGATGTCTACGGGGCGGGCGGCGAACGGGTTTCGCGGCGGCCGCTTCAGGAGCCCGGGGAGAGCCAGCCCGTCAGCAGCGCCGAGACCACTCCCAGCGCCACCGCGAGTCCCCCGAGCACCCAGGCGAGGTTCCGCCGCGGGGCGCCGCTGAGGGCCGCGCAGCCGAGCACGGCGACCGCGAGGAACCAGACGTTGAACGGGCTCACGACGTCGAGCAGGACCGTGAGCATGGCCTGGACCTTGGACGGCGGGTCGGCCTCCGGAAGGAAGGCGGCGAGGCCGAAGTGGATGCCCTTCATGGTCTCCTGTGACCAGGCGAGCGCGAAGAACGCGAGGCTCTGCGGGAGCCAGACCAGCCCCGACCAGGCCGTCACCTCGAGCGCGAGCCGGTAGCGGAAGCGCGCCCCGAGGATGAAGCCGACTCCGAACCAGACGAGCAGCGCGAGTCCCAGCGTCATCAGGACGCCCATCACCGAGGCCGTGCCGGCCACGATCGCGCCCATGAAGCCCGACTCCATGATCTGCTGGGCCCGGTCGGCGGCGGCGGCGTCGATCGCCCCGGAGGCGATCTGGGCGTCGAGCTGCTCGTAGTACATGGGCAGGTAGGCCCGCTCGTAGAGCGGCAGCATCACGGCGAACTGGGCCAGGGCGCAGACCAGCGCCGGGAACCACCACTGGGGCCGTTCCTCGAGCCCGGCCCATGCGGACGCGGGGCGGGTGAAGATCGCGACGGCGCGCCCGAAAAGCGAAGGCGCCGGCGCCGCGGGGGCGGGCGTCTCGGGCTGCAACGACATGGCAGGGCTCCTGGGACGGAGGGGCGGGATGCGGCAGACGGCGGCCACGGTAGGCAGCCTCCCGACCCCGGTCAAACCCGGCACGGACCGGCGCGGGAAATGCCCCCCCGGGCGCGGGCCGACCCGCCCGGAACGCGGAACGGGCGCGCGGAGCCCGGAGGTTCCGCGCGCCCGCCGATCCGCGTGGCGCCGGGAGCGCTAGTGCAGGCTGAACTTGACCGGCACGGCGACCCACACCGCGACCGGCTTGTTGTTCGAGAGCGCGGGCTTGAACACCCACTGCTTGACCGCGGCGATCGCCGACGCGTCGAGCATGGGGATCGACTTCTGGACCCGCACGTCCTTCACCCTGCCGTCCTTGCCGACCAGCGCCTGCACCAGCACGGTGCCGTCCACGCCCGCCTCGCGGGCGATGTCCGGGTACTGGGGCGCGACGCGCGTCACGGCCTCGGGCAGTTCCTCGACGTACACGTACTCGCCGAACCGGGGCAGTTCCTCCTCGCTCGGAGGCGCCACCACGATGTCACCGCCGTCGCCCTCGGTGCTGACGCCCGGCGATGCGGCCGACAGCTCCTCCTGCGACGCGATCGTCTGCTCCTGCGGGGCCTCGGCGTCCGGGACGGGCACGGGGACCGCCGCCGCCGGCGGGGCCACCTGCGTCGTCACCTGCACCTTGGGCGGCGCCGCGGCGTCCGTGAGCGGCGGCGGGGCCGCCAGCTCGCGATACGGCACCACGATCGTGCTCGTCTCGACCGGCCGGTTGGCCAGCCAGAAGACGAGCCCGATCAGGCTCGCGAAGATGACCACCAGGCCCGCCATCGACACGGTCAGGGCCCGGGTCATGTACTTCTGGGCGACCTCCATGAGCTCCGGCGCCCCGTAGGGCATGAACTCATAGAGTGTGATCTTGCGCGCGCTCACAGGTTCGCCACCTCGGCTTTCTCCTTCTCCGGCAGCTCGAGGATCGAGAAGCGGCCGAGTTTCGCGATGTCGAGCTGGTCGATGATCGTGACCATGTTGTCGAAGCGCGCTTCACGGTCGATCTTGATGAGGACCACGAGATCCTTGTTTCCTGCGAGCGGCTTCAGCACGTCCTTCATGGACGCGGCGACCGTCCGGGACCACGGGTCCTCCTTCGACCCGCGCTTCCAGAAGATCCGGTCGTCCCCGAGGACCCTCAGCTGCAGCACCTTCGACTCGGCGATCTGGGCCGGCGTGTCGTTGTCCGGCGGCAGGTTGATCTCCAGCGCCTGCGGCGTCCGGAAGACCGTGGTCACCATGAAGAAGATGAGCAGGAGGAAGGCCACGTCCACCATCGGCGTCATGTCGATGCGGATGCCGACACGGCGCTTGGGACGATGGAAGCCCGTTCCGCCTTTCTTGCCGCTACTTCGGGGTTGTGGGGTGTCTACGGCACCCATCGCGAATCACCTCCAGGCGTAAGCCGCGCTATTTCGCACCGGCAGGGGGAGCTTCCCGCTTGAACACGCCGCCCCCCTGGGAAAGGTTGGTCTGCACGTTGAACCGGGTCGCGTTCGACTCCTGGAACGCGCCCATCATGTCTGCCATCACCCCGAACTGGGCGTCCTTGTCCATCTTCACGAGGACGCGGGCCCGCGGGTTCGCCGCGCGCGCCGAGCTCAGGGCCGGCCCCAGGTCCATCTTCACGGACTCGGGCGGGAGTGTCCGCTCGACTTCCTGACCACCCTGCCGGTAGATGATGCGAACCACCGAGACGTTGTCGTTCTCCGGCTTGGGCGCGGTCACCGAGATCGTGATGATGTCGGATTCGGGAGACTTGGCCGGCGAGTTCGAGTCCGGAAGGTTGATCTTGTCCCGCTCGGGCGGCTTGAACTGGGTTGTCGCCATGAAGAAGATCAGCAGGAGGAACGCCACGTCGACCATCGGCGTCATGTCGATGGAGATGCCGACGCGGCGCATCTTCTTGAGCATGTGCCCGACCCCCCCGCTACTTCTTTTCGCTGGCGTTGGCCGCCAGCAACTGCACGGCCTCGTACGACGCTTCGTCCATCATGTAGTTGAAACCATCCACGCGAGTGACGAAGACGTTGTACATGACGATGCCGAGGATGGCCACGGCGAGCCCGCCGGCCGTGTTGACGAGGGCTTCGGAAATGCCGACGGCGAGCTTGGTGGCATCGACGGCTCCCGAATGGCCGAGCGCCGCGAAGGAACGGATCATGCCGATCGTCGTTCCGAGCAGGCCGACCATCGTGCCGATCGAGGCGATCGTCGAGAGGGCGATGAGGTTCCGTTCGAGCAGCGGCACCTCGAGGCCATTGGCCTCCTGGATGGCCGCCTGCGTCTCGGCGACGATCTTGTCCTTCGGAGCGCCTTCCGCGCGAAGCATCTTGTACCGCTCGAGCCCCGCGCGCATCACGTTGGCCGCCGAGCCGCGCTGCTGGCCGCACAGCGCGATGGCTCCGTCAACGTCGTTCGCCTGAATCCTCTTGCGGACGTTGTTGAGGAACTCCGGCAGCGAACCGCGCCCCTTGGCCTTGTTGAGGCTCCAGGTGCGCTCCAGAACGAACGAGATCTGCAGGATCAGCAGCAGGATGAGCAGGGCCACCAGCGGTCCGGCTTCCTTCATCTGCTTCCCGAGCTCTCCGAGGGCCGGCATGTTCCACCAGGCGAGGAACGAAACCACCGTCGCGAGGATGAAATACAGCGGAACGAGAAATCTGGCCATTGCTCTGTCATTCCTCCGTCACCTCGGGCCGGCGACATCGCGCCGTCCGTCGGTGGTTGCTGTTCAGCGGATGAGACTTTCTCTCCGCCCGGGCCGCGGTCGCGACCTGCTTCCGGAACGTCCCCCCGACCCGGTCAGGCGAGGGCTGCTACTCGACCTCCGCGAACGCCGCGAGCGCCTGCTCTTCGGTGTCGTGGTGATCGAAAACCATGATGAGCTTGGTCATGACGAAGAGGTCCTTGAGCCGCTTGCCGAGGCCGCAGAGCTTGATCTCGCCGCCACGGTTCTTGTAGCTCGTGTACGCCTTCATCAGCACGCCGATGGCGATCGAGTTGAGCGCCTCGCACTCGGCCATGTTGAGGACGAGCCGCAGGTTGCCCGCGGTCGCCTCGCTGAGAATCGCCTTGTCGAGGTCGTCCGTTTCCTTGTCGCCGTAGAAGCGCCCCTTCGGAACGAGGACGACGATGCTGCGGACCTGCTTTCGGCCGACGGCCATGACGACCCCCCCGCGGGACCTAGACGGATTCCCGCTCCGCGAAGCTGGCGATCGCCTGCTCCTCGGTCGGGTAGACGTCGAACACCATGGACAGCTTGGTGATCACGAAGATGTTCTCGATGCGCTTGTCCACCGAGCACAGTTTCACCTGGCCGCCGCGGCGGATGAACTGGTCGCGCGCGCGGATGAACACGCCGAGCGCCGTCGAGTTCAGGTGCTGCGTCTCGCTCAGGTTCATCACGAGGTGCTTGCTGCCCTCGGCATTGAGCTGTGAGATGGCCTTCTCGAGCTCCTCGGTCTCCTCGCCGCCCGTGAGGTAGCCCTTGGGCTGCAGGATCGTGATGCTTCCCACCTGCCGACTCTTCAGAGATGCCATCCTTCCCTCCGTGCCGATCCCGCGAGCCGTGCGGGGCGTCCCGCACGCCCGGCTCAGGCTCCGAGCACCTTCAGTCCGTTCCTGGCGTCCGCGTTGTCCGGCTGCAGGGACAGGACGCGCCGGTAGACCTCGACCGCCTTCGCCTTGTTTCCCGAGTTCTGGTAGCCCTGGGCGAGCCAGGTGAGCGTCATCACGTTCTTGTCGTCCAGGGACGCCGAGCGTTCGAGGAGGGCGATGGCCTGCGGCCAGCTCTTCTCGAGGAGCGCACGGTAACCCAACTGCTGGTAGGCGATCGCGGCATTCTTGCTGGTGGAGTCGATTTCCACCATGCGCGACAGGGCCGCGTTCGCCTCCGCGACGGAATCCGCGGACGCGAGCACGAGGCCCAGCCAGAAGTGCCGGTCGGCCTTGCCCGGGGCCAGCGCCGCCGCCTGGCGGAGCGCCGTGACGGCCTCGGGCAACTGCTTGAGTTCCTTGTGGGACAGCCCGGCGTAGTAGTAAGCCTCGTCCGAAGGCGGGTCAAGCAGGATTCGGCGCTGCAGGGCCGCCAGGGCGGCCGGGTAGTCGCGCTGCCGGAACGCCAGCTTGCCCAGTTCCACCATGGCGAACTTCGCGTCGCTCGACGTCGAGTCGCGGGCGATCATCGCCTTGTACATCGAGTCGGCCTCCGTCAGCCGGCCGAGGATGACGAGCATCTGCCCGATCTTGAACTGGTCGGTCACGTTCGGCTCGCCCTTGGCGTAGGCGTCGATCGCCGCCTGCCATTCCCTCCGGTCCACCTGGGCCCGGCCGAGGATCGTGTACATGTCCTTGTTCTTCTCGCCCAGCGAGACCGCCTTCGTCATCGCCTCGACGGCCTCGTCCTTGAGCTTGAGGAAGTACAGGTCGCGCCCGAGCAGGCTCCAGCCGCGCGGATCGTTCGGCGCGAGCTGCGTGTACTTCTCGAGGTACGGCCGGGCCTCCGCGTAGCGCTTGGGGTCCGCCTGCCCGGCGCGGTAGAGAAGGCTGCCGAGCGACAGCTGCCCTGGGCCGAACTCGGGGTCGCGGCCGACCACGCCCTGGTAGGCCTCGAGGGCGTCGTTGTTGCGCTGGTCGTACTCGAGCGCCTTCGCGAGGGCGTAGCGAAGCTCCACGTCGCCGCTGTCGAGCGCGACGGCCCGCTCGTAGTTCGGGACCGCCAGCGAGCCGATGCCGCGCCGGAGGTAGAAGTCGCCCAGGGCGCGGTTCGTGACCGGGTCCTCGGGCGCGGCCTGCTGGGCCTGCGTGAAGTAGATGCCGGCGTCGCGCAGCGAGTCGCGGCTCATCTCGACGTTGCCGAGCGCGACCAGGAAGCGCGGCTTCCACTTCGTGCCCCAGTTCAGGCCCGGGCTCAGCGCCCGGATGGCCTCGTCGTGCTTCTTCACCTGCGTGAGGCACTCGCCGAGCGCGAGCTGGGCCTCCGGGTACTTGCGGTCGATCTCGACGGCCTTCTGGAAGAACGGCACCGCCTCGGCGTACCGCTCCTGGCGGCGCTCGACCTCGCCGAGGCCGTACCAGGCCAGCGCGAGGTTCGGGTCCATCTTCTGGGCCTGCTCGAACGCCGCCTTCGCCTGCACGTAGTCGCGCCGGCGCAGGTGCACCTGCCCCACGCCCGCCCGGCCCTCCGCGAACCCCTGCGACGCGACGCGCTCGAAGAGCCGCAGCGCCTGCTCGTTCTGGCCCGCCGCGAGCGCCGCCCGGGCGTCCTTGAGGTCGTCCGCGCGCGCCGCCCCGGGGGCGAGCGCGAGGGCGAGGAAGGCGACCGCCGGGAGGAGGAGCGAACGAACGGTCCACCGGTAGCGAATCTGGCTGTTCATGGCTTGCGCTTGGCTTCTCCTCAGGGTCAGTGCGTGCCCAGCATCGGGGAGCGTCGGACGAAACGCACGGGCACCGCGGTCGGCACGAAGCCGGACTCGTGGAGGATCTGCTGCCCGTCGCGGCTCGAGACGAACGTCACGAGCCCGTTCGCGAGCTTCGCGCCCTTCGAACGGACGTAGAGGTTGATCACCCGCGACAGCGGGTAGTCGCCGTCGTGGACGCGCTGCGCGTCCGGCTTCCAGTCGGGCAGCCCGGTCAGCGCCGAGAGGCGCAGCACCTTCGCGTCCCCCCCGGCGTGGACGGAGGACGTGAAACCGATCGCGCGCGGGTCGGCCAGCACGAGCGCGGCGACCGCCGAGTCGGACTCTGCGCGGCGCGCGGGCGCCGTCGGCGCCTGCCCGCCCATCACCCGCTGGACGAACGCCGCCATGAGGTCGCCGCCGGGGGGCGGGATGACCGGCACGATGGCGCCGCCCGCGCCGCGCACGTCCTCCCAGCGCGTCGCCTCGCCGAGGTAGATGCGGCGAAGGTCCTCGAGCGAGAGGCTGAGAAGCGGGTTGCCGGGGTGCACGAGCACGCACACGGCGTCCTTCCCGACCCGGTAGCCTTCGATCTCCATCCCGCCTTTGACGCGCACGTCGCGCTCCTCGAGCTCCAACTCGCGGGCGGCAGCCACGAGGTCCACGGTCTGGCTCATCAGGGCCGCCACCCCCTCTCGCGAATCGCCGGTCGTCATCTCGAAGCCGGCGGTCGGGTAGAGCTTCCGAAACGCTTCCAGTTCCCGGTCCATCATCGCCCGCAACTCGGGCGAGCAGACGATCTTGATACGCCCGCTGGTCTCGGAATCTTCCACGGATCGAAGGGAGCGATCCGGCGCGCACCCGGAGAGGCCGAAGAGGGCGCACACCAGCAGGAGCACGACCGGACGGTGGGCAACACGTCCGGCGCTCCGGGTCACGAAGTGGCCTGAGTGTAGGGAGGGGGCGTAACGCATGTCAATGCAAAGCTCTGTGCGGCCGGCCGCCCCCCGGACGGGGACCGCGAACCGCTCTCGCCGCGCACGTCACGGCGCCAGCCGGTAGAGCATGCGCGGGAACGGAATGCTCTCGCGCACGTGGTCGAGGCCCGCGATCCAGGCGAGCGTCCGCTCCACCCCGATCCCGAAGCCCGCATGCGGGACCGAGCCGTACCGGCGCAGGTCCTTGTACCACTCGAAGGCCGACTGCGGCAGGCCGTGCTCGTCGATCCGGCGGGTCAGCAGGTCCAGCGACGCCATGCGCTGGCCGCCACCGACGATCTCGCCGTAGCCCTCGGGCGCGAGGCAGTCGCAGGACAGGCAGAGCGCAGGGTTCTTCGGATCCGGCTCCATGTAGAACGCCTTCACCGCGGCCGGGTAGTTCGTCACGAACACCGGGGTGTCGTAACGGCCCGACAGTTCCGTCTCGTCGGGCGCCCCGAAGTCGCCGCCGTACTCGAACTCGCGGCCCGCCTCGTGGAGCATGCGCACGGCGTCGTCGTAGTGGATGCGAGGGAACGGTCCGCGCACCTTCTCGAGCTTCGAGGTGTCGCGCTCGACCGTCTTGAGGTCCTCGCCGCGGCGGTCCAGCACGCGCGCCACCACGTCCACGAGCAGCCGCTCCTCGAGCGCAATCACGTCCTCGAGCGTCGCGAACGCCCACTCGGGCTCCATCATCCAGAACTCGATCAGGTGCCGGCGCGTCTTGCTCTTCTCGGCGCGGAACGCGGGGCCGAAGCAGTAGGCGCGCCCGAACGCCATCGCGGCGGCCTCCATGTAAAGCTGGCCGCTCTGCGTCAGGTACGCCTTGTCGTCGAAGTACTGCGTCTCGAAGAGCGTCGTCGTGCCCTCGCACGCGCTGGGCGTGAAGATCGGCGCGTCCACGAGCACGAAGCCCTCGCGGTCCATGAACTCCCGGAAGCCGGCGATGATCTCAGCGCGGATGCGCAGGATCGCCTGCTGGCGCGGCGAGCGCAGCCACAGGTGGCGGTGGTCCATCAGGAAGTCGGTGCCGTGTTCCTTGGGCGTGATCGGGTATTCCGGCGCTGTCGAGACCACCGTCAGGCCGTCGAGCCCGAGTTCCACGCCCCCCACCTGCCGGGCGTCCGCCTTGAGCGTGCCGCGCACGATCACCGCCGATTCCTGCGTGAGCGCCGCGCTGGCCTCCCACTGCTCGGGCGGCAGGTCCCGCACGCCGGCCACGCACTGGATCTGGCCCGAGCCGTCGCGCAGGACGAGGAACTGCACCTTGCCGCTGGAGCGGCGGTGGAGCACCCAGCCGCGGATCTCGACGCGCTCCCCGACGTGCCCGGCAGCCTGTCCGACCCGGATCCAGGGGGGCGGCGCGATCGACGTGTCACTCATGGCGAGATGCTCCCAGGGTCCAACCCGAACGAAAAAGCTCCCTTCCGGGGGCCGTGCGCGGGCGCCGCGCGGGCCGGGAAACACGGAATCGGGAGCCGGAGAACCCTCTCAAGCGTTCCAGACTGTCCGCCGATAACGCGGGCGATCGAGCCGCAAGGTAGGAGCGCCCATCCGGAGTGTCAAGGGAATGGCCCCCAGGGTCCTCACATCGCACGTCGAAGCCCGGAAGCGACGCCGCACGCTCGCGCCGCCGGGCGCGCTGGCCGGCGCGGTCCTCGCCGCGGCGCTGGCGGGCGCCCTCCTCCCCGTCCCGGCGCGCGCGCAGGCGGACTCGCTCTCCGCGCCGGCTCCCGACTTCATCGCCATCCCCGCGGCGGCCGTCGAGGCCCCCGTCGCGAGCGCTCCCCGCGCGGTCGCGCCCGCAGCCGCGCCCGCCGCGAAACCCGCGACCGCGGCCCCCGCGCCGCCCGCGGACCTGCGCCATGTCCAGGAGTGGGTGGACTACCGCGCGGCCGCCCACCTCGCGTCGCTCCCCGACGAAGCCCGCCTCTTCTACCGCCGCGGCCTCATGGTCCGCCAGGCGGGACAGGAGGACGAGGCCGTGCTCGACGTGCGGGGAGCGTCGGAACTCGACCCGTCGTTCATCGAGCCGCACCTGACGCTCGCCTCGTGGACGCTGGTCCGCGACCCGAGCCAGGCGCTGCTCCACTACGCGACGGTGGTCGAACTGCTGCGCCAGAACTTTTCGCTGCAGCTCAACCTGGTCGCGAACGCCACCATCCTGCTCCTGGAGTCGCTGTTCGCCGGACTGCTGTTCGCCGCCATGCTCGTGGCCTGGCTCCGCCGCCGCGAGTTGACGCACGTGTGGCAGGAGGAACTGGCGCGCTTCGCCTCGCCGCGCGCGGCCCGGGCGTGGGGGCCCGCGCTGGCCGTCCTCGCCTACCTCGCGGGCTTCGGGTGGACGCTCCCCACCCTGTTCTTCCTCGGCGTGCTGTGGCCGCACCTGCGGCTGCGCGAGCGCGCGCTCTTCGTGCTCCTCCTCGGCGCGACGGCCACCATGCCGCTCACGCTGCGCGTCGTGGAGCGCATGTCGCTACCGCTGCACGAGAACGCGCCACCCTTCTACGCCGTGCCCACGCTCGAGAACGCGAAGTACGACCCGGCCCGCGAGGCCCGGTTGGCCGGGCTCACCGCCGCGCACCCCGCCAATCCCATCCTCCACTTCGGGCTCGGCTGGACGGCCCGCCGCGGCGGCCACCTCGACGTGGCCGAGCGCGCCTACCGGCGCGCCGCCGAGCTGCGCCCCGACGACGACCGGGCCTGGAACAACCTCGGCAACGTGCTCGCCGCCGCCGGCCGCTTCGACGAGGCGCTCGCCGCCTACGATCGCGCGATCGCCGCCCATCCGGCCACCGCCGCGCCCCACTTCAACGCCGCGCAGATCCACACGCTGCGCTTCGACTACCCGAAGGCCAACGAGCACCTGCAGCGCGCGTCCGCCGTGAACTTCGAGCTGGTCAAGCGCTACCAGGCGCAGGCCACCAGCGACGGCGCGCTCCCGCTCGCCGACCAGTGGATGACGCCGCGGATCTTCTGGAAGGCCCTCGCCGACGCGCCCCTGCCCGCCGACCTCACCGGCTCGCTGCCCGTATCGCTTCGCCGCCACGTGGAAACCTCCGGCTGGCGGCACGCCATCGCGGCCGCCGTGCTGGCGCTGGCCGGCCTGCTGCTCGGCCTGCGCCAGCAGCGCGACGTGCCGCTGCGGGCGTGCGGCAACTGCGGGGCCATCGTCTGCCGCCGCTGCGCGGAGCGGCGCCGCGAGCACGCGCTGTGCGAGGCATGCGTGGGCGTCGAGGCGCAGGGCGAGACGGCCGAGTTCGCGCGCGTCCTGCTCGCGCGGCACCGCTTCGCGATCGGCCGCCGCTCCCACCTCGTCCGCATGGCCCTGGCGATGCTCCTGCCCGGCTACGGGCACCTCGCCCAGCGCCGCGTCTTCACGGCGGTCGCGCTGCTCGCCGCCGGCACGCTGATGGCGCGCGCCTGGATCGGCGCGCCGCCGCCGTTCGCGATCGAGCCGCGCCTCGGGCTGTCGGCGCAGGAGGTCCCCGCGGCCGTCCTGCTCGGCGGCTACGCGCTCGTCCTCGCGGTCTCCGTCCTCGGCTACCTGCGGCTGCACGCGCGCGAGCGCGCGCGCGACGCCGCGCTCGCCGCGTCCCAGCGCGGACGCATCACCCAGGCCACCCGGCGCGTGACGCCGGAAGCCGCGTAGGCCGGTCATGGCGCTCCAGGGCAATCTCCGCGACTTCGCCTCCACCGAGATCCTCCAGCTCATCGGCACGCAGCGGAAGAGCGGCTGCCTGACGCTCGAGTGGAACACCGAGCGCGCCTGCGTCTGGGTGATCGACGGGCGCATCGTCTCGACCCGCGGGCCCGGCCCCGCCAAGGACGACCCGCTGCTCGCGTTCCTGCTCGAGACCAAGCGGCTGTCCGAGGAGCAGCACCGCGGCATCCTGAGCATCCAGCGTGAGTCGTCGCGCGACCTCGAGGACCTGCTCCTCAACGGCCGTTACCTCGACGGCCAGGAACTGGCGCACTACGTGGAGCGCCAGATCCTCGAGGAGCTGATGCGCATCGTGCGCTGGGAGAACGGCAACTACCGCTTCGACCCGAACGCCAGGTGGCCGCACCCGCCGGTGGCCTCCTTGAGCGTCGAAGGCGCCCTCATCGAGGCGTCGCGCCGCGTGGACGAGCAGAAGCGCTTCGTCACGCTCTTCAAGGACCCCCACCAGCTGCTCGGCGTGCGCGACCTTCCCGACCCGGACGAGCCGCTCTCCGAGGAGGAGCGCGAACTGTTCGGCATCATCGACGGCCAGCACACGGTGGCCGAGATCCTCGAGGCCGCGCCGCTCACCGAGTACGAGGCCTACGAAGCGCTGCAGCGGATGCACGACTCGAACTGGATCGAGTTCGTGGGCCGCCGCGCCCCCGGCAAGGTTCCGGCGCCCGCGCCCGCCGCGGTCCCGGCGAAGCCGCAGCCCCCGCGCGGCGGCCGCGGGCGGATCGCGCGCGACCTCGCGCTGTCCGCCGCCGTGCTGGCGGCCGTGTTCGGCCTGCGCACCCTGGCCGCGCAACTGCCCTCGCCCGCCGCCGCCCAGCCCGCCCGCGACGTGTTCGCGGCCGCGCAGGAGCGCGACCTGCGCTACGCGCTCGAACTGTTCCACCGCGAGCGCGGCAACTACCCGCCGCGCATCGAGGACCTCGTCGAGGACCGGTGGATCGCCCGCGACCAGGTCACGCTGCCCGGGTACGTGCTCGCCTATCGCGCCGACGCCTCCGGGCAGGCCTACTGGCTCGAGCTGCGCCCCCACCGCTGAGGAGGGCCAGCGCCAGGACGGCTCAGGCCGTCCCGAAATGCGCCTCGGTGCCCGCGATGAACCACGCCGCGGCCTCCGGCAGGCCGTCGAAGACGTGGTCCGGCCGCCGCGGGAACTCGCCGTCGTCCGCGCGGGATTCCTCCTCGCGGCCGTAGCCCGTCCGCACCAGCACGCCGAAGCCCCCGGCGGCCTGCCCGGTCGCGGCGTCGAGCCGCTTGTCCCCGACCATCATGGACGAGGCGAGCGCCACGCACTGGTCCTCGGCGGCCCGCACGAGCAGGTCCGTGCCCGGCTTGCGGCAGCCGCAGCCGTCCCCCGGCGCGTGCGGACAGAAGTAGACCGCGTCCAGTTCGACGCCCTCCGCGCGCAGCCGCCGCCGCAGTTCCGCCATCACCTCGTGGACGCGCGAAAGCGGGAAGAGCCCGCGGCCCACGCCGGCCTGGTTCGAGATCACGATGAGCGGGATGCCCGCGTCGCGCATCGCCCGGAGCGCCGCCGGAACGCCGGGCAGCAGTGCGAGACCGCCCGGGTCGGCGAGGTAGCCGCGTTCCGCGACCAGCGTGCCGTCGCGGTCGAGGAACGCCGCCGGGCGCGGACCGCGCCGGGCCTGCCGCGCCAGGGCGCGCTCGAGCGCGCGCTCGAGGATCTCGACGTCGGCATGCGTCACGTCCGGCGCGGCGGGCGCGGGCTCCCCGGCCCACAGCGCGAAACGCTCGAGCGGCAGTTCGCGCGCGTGCATGCGCGCGGCCGCGGCGTCCGCTTCCTCGATCAGCGCACCGGCGTGCAGCGAGTCCCATGCCCAGCGGTCCACGAGCGTCCAGCGCTCCATCGCCCGCTCGTCCGTCGCGGCGAGCAGCACCCGCGCCCCCGCCCGCCAGCCCGCGAACGCGACCGCCACGACGCCGGGCCCGCCCACGACCGCGTCCACCCCGAGGCCGGCGAGGTCGCGGCCCGCCGCCACGGGGACGATCCCCGGCTCCTCCGGCGCGCCCGGGCCGAACCAGCGGACGTCGTGCCCGCGGCGCGCCAGCCCCACGAGCGCCGGGCGCAGCCGACCGCCGGGCGCCGCCGCCGAACCACCGTGCACCAGCACCTTCATGCGTCCGTCCCTCCGCCAGGTCCGCGGCGCGCGCGCTCCAGCGCCGCCAGCACGTCGTCCACGCCCACCGCCTCGAGGCACCCGTAGCCGATCCGGCACGTGCGCGCGAAGCACGGCGAGCACACCGGCGGCCGCTGCACGACCGCCGTCCGGGGGCCGAGCGGCGCCGTCCAGGCGCTGCTCGTGGACCCGAACACCGTCACCGTCGGGGCGCCGGCCGCCGCCGCCAGGTGCGCGAGCCCCGAGTCGTTGCTCACCACGGCCGCCGCGTCCGCGCACAGCGCCGCCATCGCCGCGAGCGACGTGCGCCCGGCGAGCGCCGTCGCGCCGCAGCCGCGCGCGACCTCCTCGCAGGCCTCCCGCTCCCCCGCCGCGCCGCAGGCGAGGAGCTTCCAGCCCCGCTCCGCCAGCCGCCTCCCGGTCTCGGCGAAGCGCGCCGCGGGCCAGCGCTTGGCGGGCCCGTACGTCGCGCCCGGGGCGAGCACCGCGTAGGGGCCCTCCACCGCCGGCCCGGCCAGCGCGCGGGCCTCGGCCCTCGCGTCCGCGGCCACCGGCAGCACGGGCGGAGGGCCCGCCGCGGTCACGCCCGCCGCTTCGCCGAGCTCGAGGTACTCGCGCGAGAGGTGCCGCTCGCCGCGGGCCGGCCGCCGCAGCGCGCGCGTCAGGAGAAACGAACGCCCCTCGTGCGCGAAGCCCACGCGGACGCGCGCGCCCGAGCGCCACGCGAACCAGGCGCTCGAGAAGGACGGGGGCAGCACGAGCGCGAGGTCCGCCCGCGGGGCGCGCAGGGCCGCGCCCGCGCCCGCGGGCCACGCGTGCGATTCGCCCCACAGCCGCTCGGGGCCCAGCAGCCCGAGCAGCGGCGCGGGCCCGACGGCCGCGATCGCGGCGTCCGGAAACGCGGCCCTCAGGGCGTGCAGCAGCGGCCGGGCCATGAGCGCGTCCCCCAGCCAGTTCGGCAGGCGGACGAGAATCCGGCGCATGCGTCGCCCGGCGCGGCGCTCAGTACGCCCGCGCGAACAGCGCCACGCGGTGGCCGGGGCGCTCGAGGCTCCCGAAGCGCGAGAGGTCGAACGGCAGGCAGCGCAGGGTCGCGCCGCAGGCCTCCTTCACCTCGGCCTCGAACGCCGCGCTGCCGTCCCACGGCACCGCGACGAAGCCGCGCTTCTCGGCCGCGAAGTGCGCGATCACCTCGTCCTTCCCGGCCACGAGCACGGTGTTCGCGTCGCGGAACGCCTTCGCCTGCTCGAAGAGCGAGCCCTGCACCTCGGCGAGCAGCGCCGGCAGCCGCTCCGCCAGCGAGGCGAGCGGGATGGACTCCTTGCCGCGGGTGTCGCGCCGCACGCTCATCACGGCCGAGTTCGCGACGTCCTTCGGGCCGACCTCCAGGCGCACCGGCACGCCGCGCATCTCGTACTCGTTGTACTTCCAGCCCGGCGTGTACTGGTCCCGGTCGTCCACGTGCACGCGCACGGCGCGGCCGAGCGCCTCCTTCACCTTCGCGACGAACGCCAGCACCGCGGCGCGGTCCTCCTCCTTGCGCCAGATGGGCACCACGACCGCCTGGATGGGCGCCACGTTCGGAGGCAGGCGCAGGCCGTGGTCGTCGCCGTGCGTCATCACGATGGCGCCCACGAGGCGCGTCGAGACGCCCCACGAGGTCTGCCACACGTGCTGCCGCCTGCCCTGCTCGTCCTGGTACGTGATGTCGAACACCTTCGCGAAGTGCTGCCCGAGGTGGTGCGAGGTCCCGGCCTGCAGCGCCTTGCCGTCCTTCATCAGGGCCTCGATCGCGTACGTGTCCTGCGCGCCCGCGAAGCGCTCGGCGTCGCTCTTCTTGCCCGCGTAGACCGGGATCGCCAGTTCGGTCTCGACGAAGTCGCGGTAGACCTCGAGCATGCGCAGCACTTCCTCGAGGCACTCCGGCTCGGTCGCGTGCGCGGTGTGCCCCTCCTGCCACAGGAACTCCGACGTGCGCAGGAAGAGCCGCGTGACCTTCTCCCAGCGCATGACGTTGGCCCACTGGTTGATGAGCACCGGCAGGTCGCGGTAGGACTCGATCCACTTCGAGTACATGTGGCCGATGATCGCCTCGCTCGTCGGCCGGATCGCGAAGCGTTCCTCGAGCTTCTCGCGCCCGCCCTCGGTGACCCACGCGCACTCGGGCGCGAAGCCCTCGACGTGGTCCGCCTCGAGCTGCAGCAGCGACTCGGGGATGAGCAGCGGGAAGTAGGCGTTCTGGTGCCCCGTCTCCTTGATCCGCCGGTCGAGCGCGCCCTGCATGTTCTCCCACAGCCCGTAGCCGTACGGCCGGATCACCATCGAGCCGCGCACGGGCGAATAGTCCGCCAGCTGCGCCTTGCGCACGACCTCGGTGTACCAGCGCGAGAAATCGTCGGTCTGGTCGGTCAGCTCCTCGACGAACTGCTTGCGGGACGGGGCGTCGCTCACACGGATCTCCGGACGTTGCGGAACGCGGGCAGCGGTGCTGCGGGGTTTCGGGAAGGCGGGGAGTCTAGGCGAGAGCCTCGCCGGGCGACAAGGCGCCGGCCGCGCGCAGCGCGCCGAGGACTTCGTCCGGGGCGATGAGCGTCATGCACCGGAAGTGGCGCCGCGGGCAGGCGGCCAGGCCGTGCAGCGTGCAGGGCTGGCAGGGTTCGTTCCGGCACAGCACCGCGTGCCCCTCCCCGCTCGGCCCGAAGCCCAGGACCGGCGAGGTGCTCCCGAAGAGCGCCACCACCTTCGCGCCGCGCGCGGCGGCGAGGTGCATGAGGCCGCTGTCGTGCGTGACCGCGGCGCGCACGCGCGACAGGAGCGCCGCCAGGCGCGGCAGCGGCTCGAGGCACCAGCGCGCCCCCGGGTCGGCGTCCACCCGCGCGGCGAGCGCGGGCAGCTCGCGGCGCTCGGCCGCGGTCGTCAGCACGAGGCGGCGCACCCCCGCGCCGGCCAGCGCCCGGTCGAGCGCGCACCAGCGCTCCTCCGGCCAGCGCTTGGTGGCGTGGCGCGCGCCCGGGCAGAGCGCCACCACCGGGGCGCCGCCCGCCCAGCCGGCGACGAACGCCCCGGCCCACACCTCGGCCTCGGCCCCCGCGCTCACGCGCGGCGCGCCCGGGGCGACGAGCCCCAGGGGCGCGATCGCCGCGGCCGCGCGCGCGGTCGCGTGCGACGCCGGCCGCGGGCGCGTCCAGCGCGCCCGCACCCAGCGCTCGCGCAGCAGCCGCTCGGACGGCGCGCGCAGCACCGGCGCCTTCTGCCGCGCCGTGAGCACGCGCGTCCGCACGCTGCCGTGCAGGTCCACGATCAGGTCGCAGTCCTCGAGCTCCGCGCCCATGGACACGAGGTCCTCGAGCCGCCGGGCGTCGCGCTCGAGCACGCGCACGTGGTCCACCGCCGGGTCGTGGCGCACCAGGCCGGCGTACTCCTCCTTCACCCAGTAGTGGAGCCGCGCGCCGGGGAAGGCCGCGCGCAGCGCGTGCAC
The DNA here is from genome assembly GCA_964619155.1 of uncultured bacterium. Taxonomy (GTDB): domain Bacteria; phylum Eisenbacteria; class RBG-16-71-46; order RBG-16-71-46; family RBG-16-71-46; genus CAIXRL01. The sequence goes on along the minus strand of CAZUEM010000007.1, from coordinate 6,949 downwards.
GACCGGCAGCGTCAGCACCACGTCGCCGAGCGACGAGAGCCGCAGCACCGCGATCTCGCGGAAGCCCCCGGCGGGGACGGCGACGGCGCGGCGGGCCACGTCAGTCCCGGAACTGCAGCTCGTGCAGCCGCCGGTACGGGCCGTCCGCCGAGACCAGCTCGGCGTGCGGGCCCTGCTGCACGATGCGCCCGCCGTCGAAGACGAGGATGCGGTCGGCGTGCTGCACGGTCGAGAGCCGGTGGGCGATGACGAGCACCGTGCGGTCGCGCATGAGCTGCTCGAGCGCCTCCTGCACGAGCCGCTCGCTCTCGGTGTCGAGCGCCGACGTGGCCTCGTCCAGCAGCAGGATCGGCGGGTTCCGCAGCAGCGCCCGCGCGATCGCCAGGCGCTGGCGCTCGCCGCCCGAGAGCCGCACGCCGCGGTCGCCGACCAGCGTGGCGTAGCCCTCCGGCAGGCGCGAGACGAAGTCGTGCGCGTGCGCCGCGCGCGCCGCCCGTTCGACGTCGGCGTCGGAGGCGTCCGCGAGGCCGTAGGCGATGTTCGCGCGCACCGTGTCGTGGAACAGGATCGTCTCCTGCGTCACGATCCCGAGCTGGCCGCGCAGCGAGCGCAGCGTCGCGTCCCGCAGGTCGGTGCCGTCCAGCGTCACGCGCCCCCCGGTCGGGTCGTAGAAGCGCGCGAGCAGGTCGAGCGTCGTGCTCTTGCCGGCGCCGCTCGCCCCGACGAGCGCCACCACCTCGCCGCGGCGCACCGCGAACGACACGTCCTGCAGCACCGGGGTGGCGGGGTCGTAGCCGAACGACACGCCCTCGTAGCGGATCTCGCCCGCGAACGGCGACAGGTCCGCGGCGCCCGGCTTCTCGGCGATCGTGGACGGCGTGTCGAGCAGGCCGAACACGCGGTCGGCGGCGCCCATGCCGGCCGCGATCGTGCTGTTCATCTCGCTCAGGCTCTTGATCGGCGAGATGGTCGCCAGCAGCGCGGTCACGAACTGGAAGAACCGCGACGGGGGCAGGCTCTCGACGTGCAGGATCTCGCGCGCGCCCATCCACGCGATCGCCACCGCGACGGCGATGATCGCCATCTCGCTGAGCGGCTTGGCCGCGGCCGAGACGCGCCGCAGGCGCACGAACGCGGTGTAGTAGCCGCCGTTCGCCTTCTCGAACCGCCCGGCCTCGTAGCGCTCCATGCCGAACGCCTGCACCACGCGCACGCCGGCGATGGACTCCTGCAGCACGCTGGTCAGGTCCGCCATCTTCTCCTGCGCCCGGTTCGAGCGGCGGCGCATGTTGCGCCCGATCGCCACCAGCGCCAGCGCCGCGGGCGGCACGACCACCATCGCGAAGAGCGCCAGCTTCCACGACGCCACGAACACGATCACCAGGCTGCCGATCAGCGTCAGGCCGTCCTTGAGCAGGTTGCTGATGCTCACCGCCAGCGTGCTGCGCAGCGCCTCGACGTCGTTCGTCAGTCGCGAGATCAGCGTGCCCGCGCGGCGGCCGTGGTAGAAGTCGAGCGAGAGGCGCGAGAGGTGCGCGAACAGCGCCCGGCGCAGGTCGCGCATCGCCGCCTGCTCGACCGAGACGCTCAGGTACGACGCGACGTAGTCGGCCGCGTTCTTGAGCAGGAAGAGCGCGAGGATGACGCCGCACAGCCGCTCGAACGCCACCAGCCGGTCCGCCTCGAACAGCCACTGGTGCCAGGCGGCCGGCAGCCGGTCGAGCCAGCCCGCGGACGCCCCGCCCGCGGCCAGCCCGGCCGCCGGCGGCGGGGACGCGCCGAACATCAGGCGCGTGAACGGGTCCACGAGCGTCAGCGAGGCGGTGAACGCGGCGGAATAGAGCAGCATGCACGCGATCGCCGCGGCGAGGCGGCGGCGGTACGGTCGCAGCAGGCGGAGGAGGCGGACGAACTCGTGCACGCGTCAGGCCGCCGGGGCCCGCCGGGGACCGGGGCCGCCATCGCCCCCGCGCGAGAGCTCGGCCGCGAGGTCGAACCCGCCCCGGAAGTCGTCCATCGTGTCCTCGGGCCGGGCGCTCAGCTGGCCGGCGCGCACCAGGGCGAAGACGATCTCGCCCACGTCCTCGGCGGCCGCCACCCCCCACTCGCGGAACACGGTCGGGGCCAGCGGCCCGAACTCGCGCCGCGCCATCGCAACGACGCCGACGAGCAGCTCGCGGCCCGAGAGATGCCGGCGCTCGGGGTCGGCGAGTCGCCCGGGCGGCAGCCCGCGCACGGTCTCGCCGAGGGCGGCCACCACGAACCCGTAGGCCTCGCGCGCGTAGCGCCGCTGCGTCTCGCGCAGCGCGTCCACGGTGTCCCAGAAGGTGTCAGCGCTCACGTCGTCCTCCGGCGCGGCACTATAGGCGGCTGCGTTCGCCGGGCACAAGCGCCGCGCGCGGGCCCCGCCCGCGGCGGAGCCGCGTGCGCCGGCGCGCCTCGGCGGACACGCGCCGCGGGTGGTCGAGGTTGAAGTGCAGCCCGCGGCTCTCCCGGCGCCGCTGCGCGCTCGCCACGATCAGGCTGCCGACGAGCGCGATGTTGCGCAGCTCGACCAGGTCGGGCGAGAGCCGCAGCCGCTCGTAGTCGCGTTCGATCTCGTCGCTCAGCAGCGCCAGGCGCCGCGCCGCGAACGCGAGGCGCTCGTCGGTGCGGACGATGCCCACGAGGTCCCACATCACCCGGCGCACCGTGTCCCAGTTGTGGTCGAAGACCACCGCCTCGTGCGGCGGGTGCGTGCCGCGCGCGCGCCACGGATCCGCCTTCGGCGGCGCCGGCCGCTTCGCGAGGCGCGCCGCGATCTCCGCAGCCGCGTGGTGCGCGCCGACCAGCGCCTCGAGCAGCGAGTTGCTCGCGAGGCGGTTCGCGCCGTGCAGGCCGGTGCAGGCGACCTCGCCGATCGCGAGCAGCCCGTCGAGGTCCGTCCGCCCGCCGACGGTCGCGCGCACGCCGCCGCACATGTAGTGCGCGGCCGGCACGACCGGGATCGGCTCCTTCGTCATGTCGATGCCGAGCGCCCGCAGCTGGGCGTCGATGTTCGGGAACCGCGCGCGAACGCGGGCCGCCGGCGCGCGCGTGATGTCGAGCCAGACGTGCTCGTCGCCCCGCCGCTTCATCTCGCGGTCGATGGCGCGCGCCACGACGTCGCGCGGCGCCAGCTCCGCGAGCCGGTGGTAGCGCGGCATGAAGCGGGCGCCGTCCAGCGTGCGCAGCAGCGCGCCCTCGCCGCGCACCGCCTCGGAGACGAGGAAGGTGCGCGCGCCGCGGTGGTAGAGGCAGGTCGGGTGGAACTGCACGAACTCGAGGCTCTCGACGGTGGCGCCGGCCCGGTAGGCCATGGCGAGCCCGTCGCCGGTCGCGACGTCGGGATTGCTCGTGTAGAGGTAGACCTTGCCGCAGCCCCCCGTCGCGAGCACGGTGACCGCCGCGGTGAGCGGCCGGATGCGGTGCGTCTGCCGGTCCATCACGTACGCGCCCCACACCGTGTCGCGCCCCGGGCGCCGCCCGCGGCGGAGCTTCGAGTCGAGGATGAGGTCCACGCCGACGTGGTTCTCGAGCACGCGGATGCCGGGGTGCTCGCGCACGCGGGCGAGCAGCACCTGCTGCACCGAGCGGCCCGTGAAGTCGGTGGCGTGCACGATGCGTCGCCGCGAGTGCCCGCCCTCGCGGCCCAGCTCGAACGAGCCGCCCCGCCGGTCGAACGGCACGCCGAGCCGCGCCAGCTCCGCGACGCGCCCCGGCGCCTCGCGCACGACCGCGCGCACGACGTTCTCGTCGCACAGCCCGTCGCCGGAGCGCAGCGTGTCGGCGACGTGGCGCTCGAAGCTGTCCTCGCGGTCGAAGACCGCGGCGATGCCGCCCTGCGCCATGTTGGTGTTCGAGTCGTTGGCCTCGCGCTTGGTGACGACGAGCACGCGGCCGTGCCGCGCCGCCTCGAGCGCCAGCGTCAGCCCGCCGATGCCGCTGCCCAGGATGAGGACGTCCGCGTCCGACACGCTCGCTCGCTCCTTCAGGGTTGGGGCGCCGGGTCGCCGAACACGTGGGCCTCGATCGCGACGCCCCCCGCCACCCAGCGCCATTCGACCTCGAGCACGCAGGGGCGCCGTCCCGCGGCCGCGGGCCAGCGTACGGCATCCTTGGCCGAGACGAGGAGCGTGCCGGCCCCGGCGCGCCCGGCCTCGCGGTCCGCCTCGGCGGGCGTGAACCAGTGGTGGTCGCGGTAGGCGGAGTGCGTGACCGGGGCGAAGCCCGCCTCGGCCGCGCTGGCGGCCACCGCCGCGGGGTTTCCCGTCGCGGTCACGACGTGGGCGGCCCCGCGCGCCCCGGTCGCGCCGCCGCCCGGAGCGCGCACGAACGAGACCTCGTGACGCGCCGCCCCGAGGAGCGCCGCGGGCGCGAACGGCCGCACCCGCTCGATCAGCGGCGCCGGATCCTCCCCCGCGCCCAGGCGCGTCACGACCACCGCGCTGGCGCGCTGCAGCGCGCGCAGCGGCTCGCGCAGCCGCCCGGCCGGCAGCAGCGCGCCGCCGCCGAAGAGGTCGGTGCGGTCGAGCAGCACGACGTCCGCGTCCCGCGCGAGCGGCCAGTGCTGGAAGCCGTCGTCCACGAGCACGAGCCGCGCCCCGGCCGCGGCCGCCGCGCGCGCCAGCGCGAGCTTGCCCGTGCCCGCGAAGCACCGCGTGGCGCCGACCGCGGCGCGGAACAGCCGCTCCTCGTCGCCCTCGCCCTCCGGCCCGGGACGGTAGCGCCGGCACACCACGGCCGCGTCCACGCCGCGTTCGCGGGCGCGCGCGGCCAGGTGCAGCACGAGCGTCGTCTTGCCCGCGCCGCCGGCGGTGAGGTTGCCGACGCTGGCCACGCGCGCGCCGACGCGCTCGGGCGCCGCCCAGCCGCGGGCGTAGGCCGCCCGCCGGGCCTCCCAGCCGAGCGCGTAGAGCGACGCCGCGGCGCGCGCGAGCGGACCGCTCAGGCCGGCCACAGGCCCCACTCCACGAGCCGCGCCACGGTGGCGGCCGCGGCGCCGCGCTGCTCCTCGGCGACCGCGAGCGCCGCCCGGGCGCGCGTCTCGCGCGCGGCGTCGTCCCCGAGCAGCATTCGCAGCGCCGACTCGAGCGGCTCGCCGGCGCCCGCGATCACGATCGCGTCCTTCGCCCGCAGCGCCCGCACGTACGACGCCTGCGAGGGATGGTGCGGGCCGTAGAGCACCGCCGCCCCGCAGGCCGCGGGCTCGAGCGGGTTGTGCCCGCCCCACGGCGCCAGGCTGCCGCCCACGAACGCGGCTTCGGCGGCCCGGTACCAGCCCGCGAGCACGCCCATGCGGTCGTCCCAGCGCCAGGCGCCGGGCCCGGGCGCGGCCGTCCCCACGGTCGCCCCGGCGGAAACGGCCTCGGCGCGCAGCTCGTCGGAGGCGCGCGGGTGCCGCGGCACCGCCACGACCTGCCAGCGCGCGCGGAGCGCCGAAGGGAGCGAGCACCACGCCTTCGCGAGCGCGCGCGGCTCGCCCGGCCGCAGGCTGCCCAGCACGAGCAGCGGGCGGTCCGGGTCGAGCCCGAGCGCCGCGCGTTCGGCGCCGCGGTCGGCCGCCGGGCGCGGGAGCCCGTCGCTCTTCAGGTTCCCGATCGCGAGCGTGCGCCCGGGCGGCGAGCCGATCGCCCGCCAGCGCGCGACGTCCTCGTCGCTCTGGCAGAGCACGGCGGCCAGCCCGCCGACCAGCCGGCGCAGCCCGCCGCCCAGCCCGCGGTAGCGCCGCACCGAGCGGTCCGACATCCGCGCGCTCACCACCGCGACCGGGAGGTCCTCGGCGGCCGCGCGCATCAGCCAGTGCGGCCACAACTCGGTCTCGATGAGCAGCAGCCGCTGCGGCTGGACGCCGGCCACGAACCGCCGCACCGCCTGCGGCGAGTCGATCGGCGCGAGCGACGCCTGCGGCTGGAGCGCGGCGAGGCGTTGCCGGCCCGTGCGCGAGGTGGCCGTCAGCCAGAAGCGCGCCCCGGGCGCGGCGGCCCGCAGTTCGCGAAGCAGCGGCGGCACGCCGGCCGCTTCGCCGAGCGAGGCGGCGTGCACCCAGGCGTGGCAGCCTCCCGGCAGGTCCACCTCGCCGAGGCGCTCGCGCCAGTACGGACGGTCCTGCGGCGAGGCGAAGAAACCCGCGGCCGGAGCCACCGAGCCGAGCAGCGGCGCGGCGGCGCGGTACGCCCACCAGGCGGCGCTCACGCGCGCTCCCCGGCGCGCCGCGCGACCTCGGCCGTCAGCTCGCGCAGCGCCGCCTCCGCCCGCGCGCGTTCGCGCTCGGCCGTCCCGGGATCGCCGGGAGGCGCGATCGCGAGCGGCGCGCCGTGCCCGATCACCACGCGCGCGAAGGGCTTCGGGATCCGGAAGCCGTCCCACGAGCGCAGCCGCCAGGCGTCGGGCGACGCCGCGGCGGTCGGCGCCACGCGCAGCCCGGCCTGGCCCGCCACCACCGTGAGCCCGGACTTGGCGACCTCCGCGGGGCCGCGCGGACCGTCGGGCGTGAAGGCGATCGAGCGGCCCGCCGCGGCGGCCGCGAGCAGTTCGCGGATCGCCGCCTCGCCGCCGCGCGTGCTCGAGCCGCGCGCGGTGCGGAAGCCGAAGCGCTCGATGATGCGCGTGATGAGCTCGCCGTCGCGCGACCGGCTGACCAGCACGACGTGCCCTCCGTTCCGGTGGTGCCAGACGAGCGGCAGCATCCGCGCGTGCCAGAGCGCGTACGCGAACCTCTCCCCGCGCTCGAGCCCCTCGACGTAGCCGGGGTCGTCGTGCACCTCGAAGCGCCACGTGCGGGCGAGCAGCCCGATCACCGCGGCCGCGAGGGCCGTGGCCGGCCCCATCCACCACGGGTGCGCGCCGCGGCTCACGCGAACATCCCCGCGAGCGCGGCCGCCGCGCGCGCCGCCGCGCCGGGGCCGCCGAGTCGGCCGCGCAGCCCGGC
>CAZUEM010000006.1:14500-59257 GCA_964619155.1 uncultured bacterium | reverse complement strand
CGATGGCGGCCAGTGGCCCCTCCGTCTGAGCCATGAGAGCCAGCCCCATCTCGCCCAGTGCGGCAAGGCGGCCGCGCTCCGCGGCCTGCGCACGCGCCCGCCGGCTGGCGTCTGCGAACCCACCCACAAGCCCGCCCACAACCAGCAGCAGGACCAGTTCGACGACCGAATCCATCACGCGCGTATCCAACCTGGCGAGCTGTCGCAGGTGCGGGAGGAATCCAATCACCGCGACCACGGCGACGGCCAGGCCCCCGCGGCTGCCAGCCGCGATCGCCGCAAGAATGACCGGCAGGTAGAACAATCGCCGCAGGGCGTCATGTACGCCGAGCTGGTGAAGCGCCGCCGTGTAGTGCATGGCCAGGAGCAGACCGACCCCGGCCACGCAGAGCGCCACGACCATCCGACTGTGACGCTCACAGAAAGCGGTGTCGAGACCCCACCCAGCTATCTGGTCGGTTTCGTCTCTCATTGTGAAGCCCTCCTCGAGACCGCGCCCGATCCCGTACGTGCCTGAGGACGCGGATCCCAAGCGCGACTTACTCGTGTTGGGACTTCTTGGGCACGAGGGCCATCCCACACTTCGGGCAGTCCCCCGGACTGGGAGCAGTGACATCAGGGTGCATCGGACAGGCGTAGGTAACAGCGTCGCCGTTCGGCGCCACGCGTCGCTCCGCTCCGGTTGGGCCAGACGGCCCCGGTGAACTGAGCTGCCTCGCCGCCATCGCCCGCCACTCGGGAATCGCTGAGAGCCGCTGAATCAGACTCTCCATGAACTCCCGATCGTTCAGCAGAGCGTCCGAGAGCAGGGCCCGGCCACGCTCATCGGAGAGCACCCGGTCGATGCTCTGACGTAGCTTCTTCTCGGAACCAGACGGCTTCGCGTTCTTGTTCCCCTGCATCGCTGAATGGTCGTGTCCGCCACCCCCCATCATTCCGCACTGTGCGGACACTGGAGACGGAACCGTGGCGAGCGTAGCCAGCACGCCAGTGACTAACACTGCAGCAGCGAAACAGCGACCCATGATTCTCATGACGGAGCTCCTTTGATGGTGCGCGCCTTGCGAGTGCGCGTGGTAGGTGGTACGAGACAACTCCGACGCATCCGTGATGTGTCCTTTGCGAGTGCACGTGACGGACCGAGCGCTCATGCGCCCGCCTCGGGAACTAGCGCGCGCTGCGGGCGCGCCTCGGAGGCCGCCCAGTCGATGGAGGCGGGTCCGTCGGGCACTTCCTTGCGACGCCAGAGGTAGTAGATCGCCGGGTAGACGAGCAGTTCGAGCAAGAACGAGGTGACGAGGCCGCCCACCATGGGTGCGGCGATGCGTTTCATCAGGTCCGAGCCGGCCTCGGTGGACCACATGATCGGCAGGAGACCCATGAACGCGGCAGCCACAGTCATGGCCTTCGGACGGACGCGCTTCACGGCACCGTGAATAATGGCCTCGACAAGATCACCCGAGGTCCGCAGGCGACCACGTGCCTTGGCTTCGTCGTGCGACAGGTCGAGGAACAACAGCATGAACACGCCCGTCTCAGCATCGAGACCCGCCAAGGCGATCATGCCCACCCAGACCGCGATGGAGATGTTGTAATCCAGCAGGTACAACAGCCAGATCGCGCCAATCAGAGAGAACGGCACCGCGAGCATGACGATGCTCGACTTGAACACGGACTTGGTGTTCATGTAGAGGAGACCGAAGATCAGCAGCAGCGTGAGGGGAATGACGAGCTTCATGCGTTCCTTCACGCGCAGCATGTTCTCGTACTGCCCGCTCCAAGTGACCGCGTAGCCGGTCGGCAGCTTCACGTTCGCGGCGACGGCCTGCTTGGCGCGCTCGACGTACCGTCCAACGTCGGTCTTGGACACGTCGAAGTCGACATAGACGTAACCCGTGAGCAACCCGTTCTCGTCGCGAATCATCGACGGGCCGTCGACCAGGCGAACATCCGCGATCTCGGACATGGGGATCTGTCCGCCCCCACCCGGCAGCGGTAACAACACCCGCTTCAGGGCTTCGAGGTCCTCGCGGTAGTCACGGGCGTAGCGCACGTTCACGCCGTAACGCTCACGGCCCTCGACCGTTGTCGTCTGGTTGTCGCCGCCGACCGCGGTCATGACCATCATGTTCGCGTCATCGACGGAGAGTCCGTAGCGTGCGAGCTGGTCGCGATTGAGGACGAAATCGAGGAAGTAACCGCCCGCGACGCGCTCGGCGTACACGCTGCGCGTCCCCGACACCTTCTGGAGCGCCGATTCGATGTCGATCGCTGTCTTCTGGATGACTTGGAGGTCTGCGCCGCTCACCTTGATGCCGACCGGCGTGCGGATCCCGGTGGACAGCATGTCGAGCCGCGCCTTGATGGGCATCGTCCACGCGTTGCTGATCCCAGGCAGCTGGAGCGCCGCGTTCATCTCGTCGACGAGCTGCTCCTCGGTGATGCGGTCCCGCCAGAACGGTCGGAGGCCCTTCTTGAGCCACTCCGGCGCCCAGCTGGAATACCAGCGCGGCTGTTCGCGCCACTGGGACTCCGGCTTGAGCAGGATTGTCGTCTCCATCATCGAGAACGGCGCAGGATCCGTCGGGGTATCGGCGCGGCCGGCCTTGCCGAAGATGGTCGCGACCTCGGGGAACGTGAGCAGGAGCTTGTCTTGGACCTGGAGCGCCTTCTGTGCCTCCGCGACCGACATGCCCGGCTGGACGGCGGAGGGCATATACAGAATCGATCCCTCGCGCAACGGCGGCATGAACTCGGAACCGAGCGACAAGTAGATGGGCACGGTCGAGAGGACGAGCAAGAGGCTGGCGATGACCGTCGCCTTCGCATGGCGAACGACAAACCGGCATGGTCGCTCGTAGATCCGGTGCAGCAACCGGCTGATTGGATGCCGCTCCTCCGAGTAGTAGCGGCCAACCAGGAGCTGCGTGGCTAGCCACGCCAGCCACCGCGGCCGGAACGTGAACGGCTCGATGCGCGCGAAGAGCATTCGCGTGGCGGGATTGAAGGTGATTGCGAGGACTGCCGCGATGGCCATCGCCAGGTTCTTCGAGTAGGCCAGCGGCTTGAACAGGCGGCCTTCCTGGTCCACGAGCGTGAAGACCGGCATGAACGCGACCGCGATGACGAGCAACGAGAAGAACACCGATGGCCCGACCTCGAGAAGCGCCGACAGCCGGACCTGATGGAAGTCCCCCTTCATCCCGTCGGCTTGCCAGTGATGGATCTTGTTGTAGGCGTTCTCGACCTCGATGATCGCCCCATCCACGAGCACGCCGATCGAGATAGCGATGCCCGCCATGGAGAGCAGGTTGGCGTCGAGTCCCATCATGTACATGGGGATGAACGCGAGAGCTACGCTGATGGGAATGGTGAGGATGGGGACCGTGGCCGACGGGATGTGCCAGAGGAAGAGCAGGATCACCAGGGAGACGATGATCACTTCCTCGATGATCTTGTTCTTCACCGTATGGATCGCGCGCCCGATGAGCTCGGAGCGGTCGTAGGTGGTCACAACCTCCACGCCGGGTGGAAGCGATGGCTTGAGCTCCTCAAGCTTGACCTTGACTCGCTTGATGACGTTCAGGGCGTTTTCGCCCTGCCGCATCACCACGATGCCGCCAACCACGTCACCCTGTCCGTTGTAGTCGGCGATACCGCGCCGCATCTCGGGTCCCAAAGCTACCGTGGCGACGTCCTTGACCTGGATAGGGGTGCCGTGCTCGGTCTTGAGCACGAGCTTCTCGAGGTCGGCGACCGACTTCACGTATCCGCGGCCGCGCACCATGTACTCGCGGCCGGATACCTCCACCAGACGGCCCCCCACGTCGTTGTTGCCCTTGCGCACGGCCGCGACTACCGCGTCGAGTGGCAGCCCGTATGCCGCGAGGCTCGCGGGGTTCACGGTGATCTGGTACTGGCGTACCTGGCCGCCGACCGTCGCCACCTCGGAGACGCCGGGCACGCTCTGGACCGCATACCGCATGAACCAGTCCTGGTAGCTGCGGAGCTCGTCCGTGGAGTGCCGGCCGGACCGGTCGACGAGTGCGTATTGGAAGACCCAGCCGACGCTCGTCGCGTCGGGGCCGAGCTCGGTCGTCACGCCCGCTGGCAGGCGCGACGAAATCTTGGAGAGGTATTCGAGCACGCGCGTGCGAGCCCAGTAGATGTCCGTCCCGTCCTGGAAGACGACGTAGACGAAGCTGAAGCCGAAGTCCGAGAAGCCGCGGATGGCTTTCACCTTCGGCGCGCCGAGCAGCGACGTGATGATCGGATACGTGACCTGGTCTTCGATGATGTCGGGACTGCGGTCCCAGCGTGAGTAGACGATGACCTGCGTGTCCGAAAGGTCGGGCAGCGCATCGAGCGGAATGTGCTGCATCGTCCAAAACGAAATCAGCAGGGCCACGAGTGTCGCGGCGATGACGAGATAGCGGTTCTCGGCGGAGAACCTGATGATCTTGTGGATCATGGCTTCTTCTCCGTCATGGCCGCGAGAGACGCGCGCAGCTGCGATTCCGAGTCCACGAGGAAGTTGGCGCGCGTCACCACCTGCTGGCCGGCCTCGAGGCCACTGCGTACCTCGACCTCGCTCCCATTCCGCGCGCCGAGCTGGACTTCGCGGGGCGAGAACTTGCCGTCACCGAGAGCGAGGAAGACGACATCCTTCGTGCCGGCGCGTATCACGGCGTCGGCCGGGACGCGCAGGCCCTTGCGGTCGCGGCCCTCGAGCACAACGTCGCCATACATCTCCGGCTTCAGTGCGAGGCCGGGGTTCGGAAAGTGCATGTGCACCTTGGCGGTTCGCGTCGCCGGGTCGAGCAGCGGGTCGATGAAGGCGACGTTGCCACGGAAGCTGCGACCCGGATAGGTCTTGAGGGTCAGGGTCGCGGGCATGCCCACATGGACCAGTCCCAGATCGCCCTCGTAGGCGTCGGCCATGACCCAGACTTCGCTGAGGTCAGTGATCTCATAGGGCGTGTCACCCACGTTGACGCTCGCCCCCTGCACCACATTCTTGGCCGTGACCACACCGCTGATCGGCGAGAAGAACGTCAGCGCCCGCGACGGCGTGCGTGTCTGTTCGAGCCGCTGAATCTCCTCGCCCGGCACGTCCCACAGCTCGAGCTTGCGCCGGGACCCCTCCACGAGCGCCGCTCCGTTGTCATCTGTCGAACCTGCCTTGTTCAACGCGTCCCGCGTCTGTAGAGCGAGGACATACTCGTTCTCGGCGGCGAGTAACGAGGGGCTGTAGAGTGAGAAGAGAGGCTGGCCGCGGCGTACCGGCCTTCCCACGAAATCGACGAACATCTTCTCGATGTAGCCCTCCACCTTGACGTTCGTCTTGCGGACACGAGTCGGGTCGACTTCCACACGCCCGACCGTGCGCCAACTGCCCGAGACCGACCCGCGTGTCACGGGTGCGGTCTGCAGCCCGATCAGCTGCTGGCGCGCCGGGTCGATCGTCACGGTAGCGAGGCCATCGACCGACGGGCCCCCTCCCTGCTCGTCCTGGTACACCGGGACGTAGTCCATGCCCATCTCGTCCTTGCGGGGAGTGGGCGAGGTCTGGTTGGGATTCATCGGCGAGCGGTAGAACAGGATCTTCCGCTCGGCCCTGCCGGCGGCCGCTGCCGCCTTCGCCTCCCCCCTCACTTCGACCAGTTTCATTCCGCAGATGGGGCAATCGCCCGGATGATCCGACGTGATCGTCGGATGCATCGGGCACTGGTAGAGCGGTTTGTCCTCGGAGGACGTGGCACTCGGATCGGCGCCGACATTCCCGCGCATCACCATCCGGCTCAGTCCCAGGCCCAAGGCCATGCCGACGATCAGGAGTGCCGCGGCGATCGCCATGAACCGTGGTGCCACCCGCAGTGGCCCTCGCGCCCGATCTGCCTTCGTTTCCAGTTCGTTCCGTTCGGTGTTCACGAGTCCTCCGGGCTACATTCGCGGCATCGCCGACGAAGTGGATCCCGCGGCGGGCAGGGGTGGCATGCTTCCAGCAGGGGCCGGCGTTACGCCCATGCCACCGGTTCCGGGCATCGACGTGCCTCCGAGCCCCCCGATCACCGGGCCCGCAACGGGGTCGAGGCTGAGCTCACGCTGCGCGATGTCGATCCGCTGGGACGCGGCAACGGACTCATAGAAGCCGACAAGGTCGGTCAGATATCCGTTCAATGCTTCGAGCACAGAAGCGAAAGGAACACGCCCAACCTGGTACTGGGCAATAGCGCTCGAGACGGTCGCATCCGACTGGATGAGCACTCCGGAGCGATAGAGGCGGTTGGTCTCGATCAGCGCCGCGAGCATTGCGCGGCGTTCGGCGAGGCGCTGCCGCACGAAGCGCCGGATGGTCTCTGCACCGCTCTCGGCGGCCTGCCCCCGCAGCCGGTACTCACCCACGGCGCGCGACTGCTTGCTGGCCGCCCACAGCGGAAGGGGCACGGAGACCCCCGCCTGCCACATGGGCTCGAAGGTGCCCCCACGAGGCATGACCCCGCCGCTCAGTGTCAGATCGGGGAAATAGTCCTTGTGTGCCAGCGAAACCAGCGCCCCCGCCTGCTCGACGGCCAGCCTCGCCTTGCGAATCTCCGGCGTGCGAGCTTCGGCCTCGGCAACGGCACTGGCCGAGTCCGGGAGCGGGGGGTCGGCCACGTCGCCGAGCGAGAGTGCTGTGGCGAGCGGCTGATCGAGCGGTCGCCCCACCGCACGATCGAGGATCGCGAGTCGGCGGCTCTCCTCGGCGACCAGTGCCCAGCGTTGCTGCTGGAGCCGGCTGCGCTCGAGCTGTGCGCGCAGGATGTCCGACTGGGCCCCCTCGCCCGATTCGTATCGCGATTTCGCAAGGCCCTCCGCCTGCATCCAGAGGGTTTCGAGCCTTCCGAGGATCCGCAACTGGTCACGGACAAGCAGCAGGTCGAGATACGCGCGCTCGACCTCGGCCTGTACCGACAGGCGCGTCCGTTCCAGATCCGTCTCCGATTGCTTTGCACCCAGCGACTGAGCCTTTGCGCGCAGGCCACGCTTCCCGTGCCAGGGTAGCGTCTGCGCCCCCACGATCGACCAGTAACTCGTCTCCATCTGGCCGATCTGCAGGCCCTTGAAGCCGTCGTTCTGGATGCCTAACGACAGCACCGGGTCGGGAAGGGCCCCCGCCTGCGGGACGCGGGCCTGGTCGGCCTTGACCGTAGCTTCCGCCTGGATCAACTCAGGGCGGTGCGCGAGCGCATCGCGCAGCAAGCCGGCCAGGACCGAGTCGCGTCCCAGCTCCGCTGCAGCCGGCGCCGAAGGCAGCGCGGACATAACGCCGACGACAGCCGCGAGCTGCATGACGCTCCTGAGCGGGCCCCGGCGTGCCCGCTTCCGCCCAGCACCTAGAAAGCTCATCGCATCCCCCGCGCTACTGGACGATCAGACTGCCGGCGATCATGTCCATCGCACAGGCGTAACGAATGCTGCCGGACTTGCGGGGCGTGAAGCGGACCTCGACCGGCTTGTTCAGCGGGAGCGGCTTCCTGATCCCGAAGTCCTTGACGACGATGTCTGTCGCGCAGGTGCGTTCGACCTTGCGAGTCACGACGAGTCGCACGGGTTGACCGGACTTCAGGCGGACGGTGGCCGGCTCGAAGCCGTTCTTCGTCACGGTAATCACGATCCGCTGCTCTTTGTTCGCCACCGGTGCAGCGCCTTTCGAGCTACAAATACCGGCAAGCGTCGTCATCAGTGCCAAAGTTCCCAAGGTTCCAATGAGGAGCTTCATTGACTTCTCCTGTCTGGCCGCACTGGGCCAAAAAAGTCGAACGATCGAGCGTGGTGACAGATGGAAGACGCCGCTCAAACCGCAGCTGCACGGGTCCGCTCTGGCCGAGACCGTGGCGCTAAGAGGAGCGGTGGGCGTTCACGCGCACGGATGCGCGTGCTCAACCCGGCAAACTGGGCGAACTAGGCGGAAACGGGCGGCGCGCGCAGGCCGTGCGCGCCGGGGTCTTCGGGGAGTGGAGGACTCCCGACATCGAGCGCTGCAACCCGCTCGGTGGTGATCGTGCGGGGAGCGTCGGTGATAGTGCTACCAGCAACGATCAGTGATGTCGCCGAGATCGGAGCATCGATCTGCGCGATTGCCGCGGCCGGCATACCAGCAGGGAGCTGGATGCACGTACAAGCCGAAGAGCAAGGGTCTTGATCGGCCCGATCGGGCTTGGAAGGCTGATCGCTCGTGGCCGCCGCGGGGGACTCACAGCACTCGTGGGATGCGGCTGCCCCTGACTGGGCCGGCGGCGACGGTTTTCCGAATCCCATGAAGGCACAGTGAGCCGACTCGAGCGGCATGAGCAGCGCGAGCGCGGCAGCGAGTACCAGTTTGGCGATTCGAGGGTGAGTCATGGGTTCGACCCTTCGCCTCCTAACCGTTCCGATTGCGACCTTGGAGAGCCAGTCCAAACACGAGAGTGCTCTCACATTCCATTTGCAAGCAAGAAGCGCGCCTTCGCCTTGCAACGGCGTGGGCTCCCGGGGACCCACTGGCTCCGGCCCTGATTAATGAGGCTTTTCGAGCTCCGCGCCAGCTCGCCTCTCGATGTGCGAGATCGACCTCCTCCCTGACTCTTTGTCGTGTCCCTGCCAGGCGTGGCAGGCACGGCCATGCTCCCGACCTCACCATGACCTCGTCCTGGAGCACACGCGGATGCCCGCTGACTGCCTTGGTCGGAGCCTGGCAGGTCGCATCACGGCTTGGCCCCGGCCGGCACGGCCGCGGTGGCGAACGACACTCGTCGCAGACGAAGGGCGTTCGCGATGACCGAAACGGAACTCAGGCTCATGGCGGCCGCCGCGATTGCGGGACTGAGCAGCAGCCCAAAGGCAGGATAGAGCACCCCAGCGGCTATCGGTACCCCGAGCGTGTTGTAGATGAATGCGAAGAAGAGGTTCTGGCGGATGTTCCGCATGGTCGCCTCGCTCAGGCGCCTCGCTCGGACGATTCCACGCAGATCACCCTTGACCAGCGTCACTGCCGCACTCTCCATCGCCACGTCTGTGCCGTTCCCCATCGCGATTCCGACCTGAGCCTGGGCGAGCGCCGGTGCGTCATTGATGCCATCCCCGGCCATCGCGACCATGCGGCCCTCGGCTTGGAGTCGCTTGATCGCCTCGACCTTCTGGTCCGGCAGCACATCGGCGAGCACTTCGTCGATCTTGAGACTGCGTGCCACTGCCTCTGCGGTGGTGCGGTTGTCGCCCGTGAGCATCACCACCCTCACCTCTGCCCCGTGCAGTGCATCGATGGCCTGCGGGGTCGACTCCTTGATCGGATCCCCGATGCCGAGAAGACCCAAGAGAGCTCGATCCATCACAAGAAACACGACCGTCCGACCGTTGCGCCTGAGCGCCTCCGCTTGCTCCTGCAACGGCCCGGCATCGACACCAAGCTCCTGAAGGAGCTTCGCGTTGCCGAGCGCGACCTGCCGGCCGGCAACGCGGCCTACAACGCCACGGCCAGTCTTCGAAGCGAAATCCTCAGCGCGCTGGAGCTGAAGTTGACGCTTCTGTGCCTCCGCGACGATCGCGGCGGCGAGAGGATGCTCGCTACCCTGTTCAAGGCTGGCGGCAAGGCGGACCAATTCCTCTTCACCGCGACTCGGCGCTGGCACGACGTCGAGCACCCGCGGCTTGCCCTCGGTCAACGTTCCTGTCTTGTCGACGACCAGAGTGTCCACGGAGCGCAAGAGCTCGATTGCCTCGGCGTTGCGGAACAGCACCCCCATCGTTGCACCCTTGCCCGCTGCGACCATGATGGACATCGGCGTGGCGAGTCCGAGCGCGCACGGACACGCGATGATGAGCACAGCGACGGCGTTGACGATCGCGTAAGCCATACGAGGCTCTGGGCCCACGACCGCCCATACGATGAATGTAGCTATGGCGATCAAGACGACCGTCGGCACGAACCAGGCGGAGACGCGATCGGCGAGCCGTTGGATGGGAGCCCGGCTGCGCTGGGCTTGGGCGACCATTTGGACGATGCGCGAGAGCAGCGTATCCGCCCCGACCTTCTCCGCACGCATGATGAACGAGCCTGTGCCGTTGACCGTGCCACCCACCACGCGGTCACTCGCCTGCTTCTCCACCGGGATCGGTTCGCCGGTTACGAGGGATTCGTCGATGGAGCTGTGGCCTTCCTCGACAACGCCGTCGACCGGCACCTTCTCCCCCGGCCGGACGCGAAGGCGGTCCCCTACGTGCACGAGTTCAAGTGGGATGTCTTCCTCTGTTTCATCGGCTGCAAGACGACGCGCAGTCTTCGGGGCGAGAGCAAGGAGCGCACGAATGGCTGCACCGGTCTGGCTGCGCGCACGGAGCTCGAGTACCTGGCCGAGGAGGACCAGCGTGACGATGACCGCGGCCGCTTCGAAATAGGTTCCTACCTGACCCGACGCGTCGCGAAAAGACGCTGGGAAGATCCCCGGTGCGATGACTGCCGCCACGCTGTAGGCGAAGGCCTCCCCGACGCCCAGCGCGATTAGCGTGAACATGTTTGGACTGCGGTTGACTACGGACTGCCAGCCGCGGACGAAGAACGGCCAGCCGCCCCACAAGACGACGGGCGCCGCGAGGGCCAGTTCGAGCAGGCCCATGGCCGTGGGCGACAGCCAGTGATGGAGGGGTTTACCGGGAAGGAGCGCACCGACCATGAAAACAAGCAGCGGTATCGTGAGGACGGTCGAGACCTTGAACCGCCGGCTCATGTCGATGAGTTCCGGGTTTTCCGGCTCTTCCAGTGAGACTGTGCGGGGCTCGAGGGCCATGCCACAGATCGGGCACGAGCCGGGCCTGTCCCGGACGATCTGTGGGTGCATCGGACACGTCCATTCCGTGCGTGTCGCCGCAATGGGCATCTCGGGCTCGAGCGCCATTCCACACTTGGGACAACTTCCGGGCTTGTCCGATCGAACCTCGGGGTCCATCGGGCAGACCCAAGTGGCACCGGTCGGCGCCGGAGTTGCGGCCCGCGCAGGTTGAGGCCTGAGGTAGGGTTCGGGGTCTTCGTTGAAACGCTTGAGGCAGCCCGCGCTGCAGAAGAAGTAGTCCTTGCCACGATACGTCGTGTGATGCGGGCTGGAGCGCTTCACGGCCATGCCGCAAACCGGATCCCGTTCCGTCGCGAGTTCGGTTTGGGTCGCCCCTTCCGGGTGAGTGCTCACGTTCATCTCTCCTTAGTAGCGCGCGATCGCCGGAGTGTCGAGGTTCGTCTCAGCATAGCGTAGTGCGGCATGAAGGAAGACCAGCACCGAAAGCGGCGTATCTCCGTAAGCGTCTCGCAACGCACTCGGCACTTCCGAAACAGTGCCCGAGGCACCGAGGCCGACGGTCGTGTGCTCGCTCCGCAGGAAATCGCAGCGGTATCCGGCCGTCAGCTCACCCACGGTGAACGTCTCGCCCTCACGGGGGTCGGGCGCCAGGAACAGCTCGTCCTTCTCTACGCGCTCCACACGCGCGAAGATCGTGTGTCGCTCTGCGAACGAAGCCGCCCCCTCGGCGGTGAAGGCGTCGAGCAGATGGCCGGGACGATTGCGGTTGCGGCCCCACGCCAGCGTGCCCTCCCAGCGGCCCGTATCGCCGAACGTGCCGTAGTAGATCGCCGACGCCGTCGTGCGATCCTGGTTGACCTCGGGTTCGAGCTGCTCGGGGCTGTGGATGCGGCCGTAGCTCACTTGCAGCGCCCAGCGATCCGTCGGATTGACGGACAGCCGAAATGAATGCGAGTCAAGCTTCGGTGATTCGATGTTCCACCGGTCCTCATCGGGCTCTCTGCCACGAAACGCCGAGGCTTCCACCTTGACCCGATCGATGACGGCCCCGGCCGTCAACACGCCGTAGGTGATATGGGTCGAGTCGAGCCAGTGGTGCGTGATCGGTGCGACCGGCAGGTTGACGCCCGAGTACCGGTGCATGAACGCCGGCGGCCCCAAGGCCGGCTCGCCGGGGAGCCCGCCGTAAAGAAACAGCGAGCGATTACCGCTATACAGGCTGTAGGAGCCGGCCAGCTCCATGAAGAGATCATGCGGGTGCTGGCGGTCGATGAGCGGCGTCCGCCCGTCCGCCGTCTCGCCGGTCTGCAGCAAGAGCGGATAGCCCTCCTTGCCGATCGTCGCGGGCTCGAGGGAGAGCATGGATCGAAGTCCGAGCATCCCCGGCCCGAGAGACCGCTGCGCCATGGCCATGCCCATGTTGTTGCTGAACACTTTCTCGTCACCGCGATCGCTGCCCTGGTGGTCGTAGACGAGATCGGCGAAGCCGTGGAGCATGATCATCCACGGTCCTCGCATCATGTGGACGCCTTCGTGGCTCGCCGCCTCCGGCTGCCACGACGTGCCCGAGGCCTCGCGGCTCATCGCGTACGGTCCGTAGAACCCATTCATCGGCATCTCGCCCATGTACATTCCCGACATGTCCATCCCCGAGGTGGTCGCGTCTGAGTGCGTGCCCTTGGTCACCATCGTACCGTGCGCATGAGTGGCGGCTTCCGGCTCACGGTGAGGGATCGTATCCGCCGCTGTCGGATGGTGGTGACTCATCTGGGCCTGACCGATGCCAGGCCAGAGCAGAACTCCGAATGCGACACCGGCGAAGATGCGCAGCCAGCACCTATTCATGGAGGTGCCCCTCCATGGGCTTTGCTCTCTCGCGAGAGCCTTCAGTTCGCAGCCAGGTGACGTACGCCCAGAGTGCGGGCGCGTCCATTGGAGTGAGGTGCTTCTCGTACGCGGGCATCTTCAGCACCGCGCGACGAAGGAAGAACCTGGCAAGCGGGTTCGCCTCGAACCGCCGACTCACTCCGCGCTCTACCCACTCGCGAAACTCAGTGCTGTCGCGCACAAGCTCCCGAAAATCCGAACCGTCCCACGAGGGCACGGATCCCTTCCACGAGCCTGGGTTGCTGCGGGCCAAGCGCCCACCAGGGCCGTGGCACCCGACGCATCCGAGGGCTTCGGCGCGCTCGAGCCCGTAGGCTGCGAGCGAGTCCTCCGGCTCGGGCATGCCCGATGTGGCCATCACGTAGGCGACGAGGTCATGCATGTCCTTCTCACTCATGCGCCCTTTGAAGGCCGGCATCTTCAGGACGCCCCGGTCACGGTCGGCTCGCCACGTGACGCTCGCCGCCTTCTTGCGCGTGACGCCATTGTGGATCCACTCGTGGATCTCCTCTGGTGTCTTCGCGTACATCATCACGTCGTCCGCAAAGTTCGGGACAGTCTTGTCGGTGCGCCCCCAGTTGTTCGCCCCGCGCAGCCCGCCGGGACCGTGGCATCCGAAGCAACCGGTTTGCTCGGCCAGCCTTCGGCCTCGCTCGGCAGACGGAAGGTTGGGACGGCGGGCAATAGCCACCGCGATACCCGCAACGAGCACAGCACACACCGCGACAACCGCAATCCATCGCATGCTCGGCTCCATGAGCGCGCCCAAGCAGCGGGCGCGCTCCCGATGGAATGGTGGCTACTTGCTGGCGAGTTGGACGGAGCTGGCTTCGATGGCTTTCATGCCGCTCCGGGTGAGCAGTTCGCCCGTCACGGTGGCGTTCTTCCCCGCCATGCCCTTGAGGTTGTTGTACGGGTCGGCGTTGTCGTGGTCGAGCGTGACGAGGTAGAGCGTTCCGTTGCTCGTCAGCAGGCCCATCGGCATACCCTGGTTGAGGCACTTCGTCGCGCAGGAGATATGCTTCTCACCGCGCGCGGCGTGCCCGAGCCAGCAGCCCATGTCAACGACCTCGCCGGTGATCGTCTTGGTGACAGCCTTCTCGCCCGCCATTTGGTGGCCTTCGTGAGCGATCGCTCGTGCCGACCAGGGCAGCAGCGCGAGGACGGCGAGCAGGGCAAAGCGACTGGAGATGCGATTCATGGCTTCCTCCGAATGGAGATGGGATTCCGGCGATTCACGCCGAATCCGAGTCAGGTTTCTGAAGCGGAACGCAGGCGGGACCCATCGCGAATGCGGCACACTGGCACACAACGCTGCGGGCAGGCGTTCGGATCAGAGTCGGAGGATAGAAATAAGGGGCGGGGGTGATTCAGAGGGGATCGGTGCTGGAGCCGGAAGGAAGGCGGCGCTCAGGTTCAGCGACGGCATGCTATTCTGGATAGCCAACGTAACTGCTGGTGGTGGCGCGACGCTAAGCGTTGCCGGCGCGGGAGCCCAGGTTGAACAACAGATCGTGCTCCTCGAGCATGGTCCCTGAGGGCCGTCACAGCCATCACGATCGCCGCTGCCGCCCTCGTGCTGGTTACAGCCATCGTGATCAGCAGGAGCAACTGAGTGGGTCTCGCCGGGCGCCTTGGCAGGCACCGCGCACGCCACACTACCGCGCACCGCGCACGTTTGTGCGAAGAGCAGCATCGCGACCACGAGCAGGACGCTTACTCCGCGTTGCTCTGTTCTAGGACTGCGTCGAGCGAAGATCACGTGAACATCATCGGCACAACTCCCGTTCAGGTCAAGAGGGCGCGGAGCGTACTGTCCGTCCTTTGTCAGCCTCGGGCCTCATGGCCTCGGTGAACTTGTCGAGATCGCCGAGTGGGCTTTGCGCTGCCAGCCTTGTCGCGTCCAAATGGCACGCACGGCAAACGACTCGCGTTGCACTCCACCCCTGCGGGATAGACAAGGTGGACGTCCCACGCAACCTCGTCTCTTTGGCCCGAGCGCCGGCCGGAACATCTCGCCAATCGGCAGGCCTCACGCGTCTGGCGGACTCGAGTGTTTGCGCAAACTCGCGGGCAGCCGTCAGTCGGACCGCGTCGCCCCGATACCTGCGGTGCTACTCGGCGTGAGTGTTGGCTCGCAGGTCGCGCAGGCGGGGGCGCGTGATCTTCGGATAACCACCGCTGCGCTCACTCCCACAGAGAGTGTCGTGATCACCGCGACGAGTGGTTTCAGGAACCCCAGTACGGACGAGCCGAAGAGGGAAAAGTAGACAGCGAGCATCGGCGATCCACAACAGCCGATGAGGAAACACCCCGCACCGTAGAGCACGCCGAGCAGCGTGATCCCGCCCACCACGCCGGACGCCGCCGGACGCCGCCGGCTGATGGTGAGCACAAGGGCGAAGGCCGTGAAGGCAGCTGCCAGGGCGTACGAGTAGCCGATCCAGTAGTCACCGCGCTCGACGTAGCGGGACCACAGTGAGGTTGGGGGTGCCGACACTTGCACCCACTGGTTGGCGACGTGGGTCTCCTGGAACGCCTGATAGCCAAAATGCGACGCGAATACCGCGGCAAAGACCAAGGCGGCGATCGCCAGAGCCCGAGGTTTCACCGAACCAGCTCCACCTGGCTCGCTTGCACGAGATAGCGCCCGCGCTCCGGCTGCTCGAGCCGGCCCGTTACGAGGACGGACTTCGCGGTGTCGGGCAAGGTGCCACTGAACGTGACTGGGACCACGTATACCGAGCAGCCGAGCTCGCGACATGAGTCGTACTCTTTCTGATCGATAAGCGTGAACAGACGGCGCTTCGGCACGACTCCCGAGACGACCCCGCGGAGCACGAATGTGCGGCCACGAAAGGCGGCAGGATTCTTCGCCAGCTGCTCGACCCCGACCTTCGGGTACGCCGCGGCGGCCTTGTCTCGGGCTGCCGAAGCCGGCTGGCTCGATGTGCCATGGGCCGGAGTCGTCGACGGGGTCGTCTTCTGAGTTGCGCCTCCCGAGTTACTCACGACCCCGCCGAGTGCGCAGACAATCGTCAAACCAACTACTGACTGCATGAGCCTCACGACGACCTCCCGATGCCCGAATGGCAACCGCAGCTGCTCTCGCAGGCGGGTTCAAGTGCGCGGTCTTGCACGTAGGCCTCCCCCGTGCGGAGGGCCCGCGCGGCGAGCGCCAATTCCTTGCCGAGGTATGCCGCATGGTCGAGTCGCGAGACCAATTCCTGCGCCACGATCGTGGCACAGAGCTCATCGGCCTGCCTCCCATCGAGCACGTGAGCGAGCGTGCCGTCGTTCTCGTAGTGCTCGACCACGATCCGACCCTTGATCCGGTCAGGGAAGATGATGAAGTACCCTTTGGGGTCGAGCACCAGCCGAGCGGGCGGGCCGGCGATGATCGACTGGAGCCCGAGCGCTACTTTGCCGCCGGTGTGTCGGCCCGGAAGGACGGGTAGCTCAGCGATGAGCGCGAGGATTGCGCCCTCGTCTTCCTGGCCGACGTGGTCCACGACGGACACAGTGGACCGAAACTGCTCCACC
Source organism: uncultured bacterium (assembly GCA_964619155.1). Lineage (GTDB taxonomy): Bacteria > Eisenbacteria > RBG-16-71-46 > RBG-16-71-46 > RBG-16-71-46 > CAIXRL01. The sequence continues at coordinate 43,019 of CAZUEM010000006.1, read as the reverse complement.
AGGTCCCGTGAGAGGTTCTTGACCATCGGACGCCTGCCCTGTGCCCCGATGATGCGACCACGCTCGTCGAGGCCGTTGGCCATGAGGCTGAGCAAGCTCTGCCCGGGGAGATGCCCGATGCGCCGCAGGGAGTCCGCGCCGCACATGAGCAGCGTGGAGATGTTGGGGTTTGAGAGGATGTTCGAGACGATGCGTTCCAGTCCGAGGTTCTCCGTATAGACGGCGCCGACCATCGCAACCCGGCCGGGGCTCGCGTCTGCGATGCGGCCAATCAGATGCTCCGAGGTCAGGACGCAGACTGCGACATCCCCGCTAGCGTCGAGCACCCGGAAGTTGCCCGGAAATGGCGGCCAGCCCTGAACGCGCTCCGGTGGAGTGGTCGGACAGGACTCATCGGCCGCGATGCCAGCCTCCGGGAACTGCTCGGTGGCCATGTTCAGCGCGTCCGCTGGCCAGCAGATTGCGCACCCGAGACAGTCGTACTCGCTTGGGACGAGACGAGACATGCCTTGCTCGAGGATTGGCAAGAGCTGCGAACCGACATCTTGGGGCAGGGCGGGCAGTGCCTTGTGGAGTTGCTCGACCGCACCGCGGAAACACCCACAGCGGTGGCACTTCTTTGCGTCCGTCGCCGAGCGAAGGGCAGTGAGGAGTTCCGCAATCGGCTGCCGGGTTGCGACCATGGGCGTCACTCCCTGACGCCCGAGGCCAGTTGCACCTTCTGGATCCCCAGCAGGCACTTCCCGTTCTCGCGGAGCTTCAGACGATTGCGGAGCTCAGTGCGGTCGCGTTTCACGACTTCTGCTGGAATTGCCGCCACAGCCCTCACGATCGCCTGGCGGAAGGTGCCGCCCTCCTTGGTCAGCCCGTAGTAGATCCACCGGCCCTCGCGTCGATTCTCGAGCAGCCCAACCGACCTCAGCGCCGCGCATGCCTTGGAGATGTTGTACTGCGACTCCTCGAGGCTGTCCGCCAGCTCGCAGACACAAAGCTCGGTTTCAGCATCCAGCAGCAGCCGAACCAGACGCAGACGCGTCGGGTCGCCCAGTACCTTCAAGATCGTCGCGAACTCCTGCATCCAACCCTCCTGTGCTCACATGCGCATGTAGGCATATTATCGGCCGCCGGCTCGCCGGGGGCAAGAGGAATTTCGGTCGAGAGAAGCCCGGTTGCAGGGCCACTCGACTTCCACCCCGAAGGTCGCTGATTCAGCCGCGAGCCGCCCCATCGATGATCTCGATGATGGCCTTCTCCACCTGCGATGCCGCGTCCTCGATTCCTGCCTCGGGGAAGAACTCGCTGATAGCCGTTGGCAGCATCGTGCTGATGTGAGTCTTGCCCTTCACGACGTAGACGCTGATCGGACAGGGCAGCATCACGGAGATGCGCACGTCCTTCTCCAGCACCATGCTGGCGTACTGCGCGTTGCAGACCTCCACGATCTTCAAGGGATCGCGAGGGAAACCCTTCTCCGCCAGCGTCGCCGCGACGTCGTGCGTGTGCAGCACGCGAAAGCCCCTCTCTGCGGCCCTTCTTTCCACGGCCGCAACGACCTCATCGAACGGCCTGTCCGTGGCGAGGGTCCGTTCAAAGTTCATCACTGGAGCCTCCCTTTCATCCTGCTGTGGATCCCGCACGTATCGCAGGCACTCCTTCCAACACAGCTCTTGAAGCAGTCGGGCCATGATGGAGCAGTCGGAGGGCATTGAAGATCACGAGTAGCGATGCACCCATGTCCGCCGCGATCGCGCTCCACAGCGTCGCCTGGCCGGAAAAGGTGAGAACGACGAAGACCGCTTTCACCAGAAGCGAGAACGTGATGTTCTCCCGCATGATCGCGACGGTCCGCCGGGAGTGGGCAACGAGCCAGGGGAGCTTCGAGAGATCGTCGGACATCAACGCAACGTCGGCAGTCTCGATGGCGGCATCGCTGCCTGCAGCGCCCATCGCAATCCCGAGACTCGCGGTCGCCATCGCCGGCGCGTCGTTGACACCGTCTCCGATCATGGCGACAGAGCCGTACCGCTCGACCAACTCGCGGACGGCCGACACTTTGTGCTCGGGCAGGAGCTCGGAGCGTACTTCGTCGAATCGGAAGGCGCGGCTCACGGCCTCGGCCGTGCCGCGATTGTCACCGGTGAGCAGCACGAGCCGCTCGATCCCCAGCCTGCGCAGGCTGTCCAGCACTCCCGCCGTCTCGGTCCGGGGGCGATCGGCCAGCGCGATCACCCCACACACGTGGCGCTCGTTTCCCACCACGACCACCGAGCTCCCGATGCCGGATAGACTCTCGATCATTGCGTGGACCTCGGGCGTCTCCTGGCCACGCTCCTCCAGGTAGCGGTGAGAACCGACCCAGAACTCACGGCCATCGATGCGCCCGGTCGCGCCCTTTCCAGGAACCAGCACGACGCCGTCGGCGACCGCCCCGACGATGCCGCGTTTGGCCGCGTAGGCCATGACGGCGCGAGCCAGCGGGTGGGATGAGCGTCCCTCCAGAGCGACGGCTCGCTCGAGCAGATCTTGCTCCGTATGGCCGTTCAGCGGTTCGACAGACGTGACCTCGAGCCGCCCCTCGGTCACCGTCCCTGTCTTGTCGAATGCGATCGCCTTGAGGCGCGCGGGGATCTCGAGGAAGAGCCCGCCCTTCACCAGCACGCCGGCCCGTGCCGCAGAAGCGAGCGCCGCGACGATGCTCACCGGGGTCGAGATCACGAGCGCACACGGGCAGGCGATCACCAACAGGACGAGTGACCGATAGAACCACATGCTCCAACTGCCGAGCGAAAGCAGCGGCGGGACTAGCGCGAACACGACCGCCAGCACCATAACCGCGGGCGTGTATCTGCGGGCGAACCGGTCGACCCACTGCTCGGCCGCTCCGCGCTTCGACTGCGCGTCGCGCACGAGGCGGATGATCTTGGCGAGCGTCGTGTCACCAGCCGCCCGGGTGGTGCGGACGTCCAGCGCGCCATCACCGTTGATGGTGCCGGCGAACACGTCCGCGCCAGACTCCTTGAGCACGGGTACGCTTTCGCCCGTGATCGGCGCCTGGTTGATCGCGCTGGAACCCGCCACCACGACACCATCGAGGGGCACGCGGTCGCCGGGATGCAGGACGATCGTCGAGCCCACCGTCACGTCCTCGATGGGCATGGTTCGATCACCCGAAGGCATCTTCACCCGTGCCGTCGGCGGACTCAGGTCGAGCAGGGCCGCGACGGCGCGTCGCGCCCGGCCGATGCTCCACGCTTCGAGAGCCAGCGAGAGAGCGAACAGGAACGCGACGCTCGATGCCTCGAACCACTCGCCCAGGGTGATCGCGCCGATGATGGCGATCGTCATCAGAAGGTTCATGTCGGGGCGCATGCGAACGGCGGAGATCCAGGCCTTGCGCACGACGAATCGCAGCCCGGCGGCGATCCCTATCAGGTACAGCGCCATGGAGGCGACGGGTATCTCGTGATTGTGCCCGAGTCCCTCCTGCCCGAATGCCTGGAGCACTCCGCCGGCGAGCACCGCGTGCGTTGCGAACCCGGCAGCCGAGAAGATCCCGCTCAGGGTTGTGAAGAGATTCCGCTCGCGGCGATCGTCGTGCATCTGGAGACCGCTCGTGGGCCTGGTTTCGGCCACGACCTCGGCCCGCATCCCAGTGCGCGCTACGGCGGCCATGATGACCGCAGCAGGGCTCCGCGATGCCACGGTCATCATGCCGCCCAGAAGGTCAAAAGTCAGGCGGTCCTCTCCCCCGACAACGGGCCCCACCTCGCGGCGGAGAGCTGCCACCTCCTCCGCGCAGTCGAGGCCATGCACCTTGAAGCGAAGTAGGCCTTGCTTCACCGGAGTGCCCTCTGTGAATCGATGTCAGTCCCCCGGAGCGGGGTGCTCCGGTCCGGTTCGCGCGGGATGAAACAGCAGGTAGAGCGCCGGCAGAACAATGAGGGTCAACAAGGTGGAGGATACAATGCCTCCGATCACCACCGTGGCCAACGGTCGCTGCACTTCTGCTCCGGTGCCGTGTGCAAGTGCCATCGGGACGAACCCCAGACTTGCCACGAGTGCCGTCATGAGGACTGGTCGGAGGCGGGTCAGGGAACCTTCACGGATTGCGCTGTCGAGCGGAACACCGCGCGTTCTCAGATCGTTGATGAAGCTCACCATCACGAGCCCGTTCAGCACCGCGACCCCCGACAGTGCAATGAACCCCACACCAGCCGAGATCGAGAGTGGGAGCCCGCGCATCCAGAGCGCGATCACCCCCCCGGTAAGTGCGAGTGGTACCCCCGTGAACACAAGCAGAGCCTGCGGGACGGAGCCGAATGTCATGAAGAGGAGAATGAAGATGAGGAACAGCGCGAGCGGTACGACGATCATGAGGCGGTTCCGAGCCGCGGCCAGATTCTCGAACTGGCCGCCCCAGCGCAGCCAGTACCGGGGCGGCAACGTCACCTCCGCACTTACGCGCCGCTGTGCCTCAGCGACGAAGGAACCCAAGTCACGACCCCGCACATTCGCCTGGACAACAACTCGACGCTTACCGTCCTCGCGGCTGATCTGATTGGGTCCCTCCTCGAGGGTGATCTTCGCGACGGCTCCGAGCGGCACGTAGCCCGGATGCGCGGCGGCGTGGGACCGAGAGATGAGGGACACAGTGCTGCTCGGAGCCTCGGCGGTCGGGAGTGGGATAGGGAGGTTCTCGAGCGCGTGCAGATCCCTTCGCATGTCGTCCGGCAATCTCACGATCAGATCGAATCGCTGGTCGCCCTCGAAGACCTGCCCTGCCTTGCCCCCACCCATCGCCGTGGACACGACCTCCTGAACATCTGCCACGTTGAGTCCGTAGCGCGCAATCGCCTGGCGGTCGACGTCGACGGTCAGGACCGGAAGGCCACTGGTCTGCTCCACCTTGATGTCTGCGGCGCCAGGTACCGATGACACGATGCCGGCGATGCGGTTCGCGTTCGCGGTCAACACATCAAGGTCATCACCGAAGACCTTGACCGCCACATCGCTTCGCACCCCTGCGATCAGCTCATTGAAGCGGAGTTCGATGGGCTGGCTGATTTCGAAATTCTGTCCCCGCAGCAACTGCAGGCGCTCCTCCATCAGTTCGGCGAGCTGCTCTTGAGTCTTCGCCCTGCGCCACGTGGCCTTGGGGGTGAGCATCACATACGTGTCCGAGACGTTCGGGCCCATGGGGTCGGTAGCGATCTCCGCGGTCCCGGTGCGAGCGAAGACATCCGCCACCTCGTCAGGGAACTCCCTTCGCAACAGGTCCTCGACCTTGCCCTGCATGGCGATGCTGGTGCGGAGGCTGATGGACGGGATGCGGGCCGGCTGGATGGCGAGCGCTCCCTCGCCGAGCTTCGGGACGAACTCGCTCCCCATCGTCCCTGCCAGCAAGCCACAACCGACGACGATCAACCCGGCCCCGAGCGCGAGGGCTCTTCGGTACCGAAGCGACCAAACCAGTGTTGGGCCATAGACGCGGCGGATGGCTCGGAGTAGCGGATTCTCCTCTTCAGCCACGCGACCGGTAAGGAACGTCGCTACTGCCGCGGGAACGAAGGTAAACGTCAGCACGAGCGCTCCCGCGAGGGCGAGCAGCACCACCGCGGCCATCGGCTTGAACATCTTGCCTTCGATTCCCGACAGGGTGAGGATCGGCAGGTACACGATCATGATGATGCCGACTCCGAAGAGGACCGGTTTCGCGACCTCTCGGGCACTGTGAAACGCCTCCTCGAGTCGTTCGTCATAGGACATCAACCGCCCCAGTTCACGTTGGCGGTGCGCGAACCGGCGTACGATGTTTTCGACCAAGACGACGGCGCCGTCCACAATGATCCCAAAGTCAATCGCACCGAGACTCATGAGGTTGCCGCTGATGCCGCGCTGCACCATACCCGTGATGGCGAAGAGCATCGAGAGTGGGATTGCCAGGGCGACAATCAGGGCCGCACGGAAGTTGCCCAGCAACAGAAGGAGCACCACGATGACCAACAGCGCCCCTTCCAAGAGGTTGGTCCTGACAGTCTTGAGGGTGGCATCCACCAGGTAGGTCCGGTCGTATACGGTCCGGACACGTACTCCATCGGGCAGACTGCGATTCACCTCCGTCATCTTCGCGGCCACCCGGCGTGAGACGGTGCGGCTGTTCTCACCAAGGAGCATGATCGCCGTCCCCACGACGGCCTCACGACCCTGATGCGTCCCCGCGCCGGTACGGAGCTGCTCGCCGAGCGCAACACTCGCCACATCCCGCACGTGGATGGGTGTGCCATCCTTGGTGCGCAGGACGATGCTTCCGATGTCCTCCAGGCTCTGGACGAGGCCGGTCGCACGGATCAAGTACTGTTCATCGAAGTGTTCGATGTAGCCGGCGCCTGCATTGTCGTTGTTGCGGGCAAGGGCTTCGAACACGTCGCGAAATGTCAGCCCGTGGGCGAGCAGCTTCGCGGGCGTCGGCGTCACGTGGAACTGCTTTTCGAACCCCCCGATCGAGTTCACTTCCGTGACGCCGCTCACCGTGCGCACCTGCGGCCGCACGACCCAGTCCTGCAGCGTGCGAAGCTCCGTCAGCGTATACGCGGTGCCGTCGGGCTTGCGGGCACCGGAGTCGGCCTCGACGGTCCACATGAAGATCTCTCCGAGGCCCGTCGAGATTGGCCCCATGGTGGGTTCGACACCGGACGGAAGGCTCTCGCGCGCTTCCTGTAGCCGCTGATTCACGAGTTGTCGGGCGAAGTGAGTGTCGGTGCCGTCCTTGAAGATCACCGTCACCTGCGAAAGCCCGTAGCGCGAGAGGGAGCGCACCTGTTCGACATTGGGGATCCCGCTCATCGCCCACTCGACGGGGAAGGTGATGCGTTTCTCGACTTCGACGGGCGAGAGGGCGGTTACGGCGGTGTTGATCTGGACCTGGACGTTGGTGATATCCGGCACGGCGTCGATCGGTAGACGTCCGAAGTTCACGACACCGAGGGCTGCCATGCCCACGGTTGCCAGGATCACGAGCCAGCGTTGGCGAATGGAGAACGCGATGAGCTTTTCCATGGACGCTCCCTCAGTGGCCGTGACTGGCTTCGGACTTCATGAGTTCGGACTTCAGAACAAAGCTCCCTCGAGTGGCGATGCGCTCGCCTCGACTGAGTCCCGAGACGACTTCGGTCCATTTGCCGTCGGTGCGCCCGATAACGACGGGCCGCACGACGAAACCGGTGCCGTCCTCGACGAAGACGCTGGTGCGTCCCTCCACCTGCTGCAGTGCCGCGTCGGGCACCGCGACGGGCGCGTGGACAGTCTCCAGGATGACTGTGGCGGTTACGAAGGTACCGGGCTTCCACCGGCGACTCAGATTGGGCAATACGACGCGCGCCATGGCGGCACGTGTTTCCTCACCAACCGATGATCCGATGTAATCGATGGTCCCGTCGGTCGAACGAGCGGTTCCCACCGCCTCGATGCGCACGCTCTGCCCTAGCCGGACGCGGCCAACATCGCGTGCGTACACCGAGATGTCGGCCCACACCGTGGATAGGTCGGCCACGACGAGGATGTCGGCATCGTCACGTACGAACTCACCGAGCGTGATGTGGTGCGCGATCACCGTGCCGGACAAGAGTGAGCGGACCTCGTAAGTCGAGAGGCTCTGATTGCCCTCGATGACGGCAAGCACCTCACCTTGGATCACCTCGTCGCCGAGGCGCTTGCGCACTTCGCGCACGATGCCCGGGAATCGTGGCACGATGTGGGCAAGTCGCTCGGCGTTTGGCACGATCTCTCCGGGTAGCGTGAGGCTGACGTTGATGGCTTGGGGGCCTGCGACTTCTACTGCTATCCCGGACGCCTCGCGCGCTTCGGCCGGCAACTCGATGTGCTCGACTGCAGCTTCCTCCTTCTCACCCTCGCCATGTGGCCCCTCGTCGTGAGCCCCCACGTGTGCAGCCTCGTCGTGCGCGTCGGCGTCCGGTGGCGGTTTGCGACTGCCGTCTGGCTTTGAACAGCCGACCGCCAGCGCGGCCGAGCTGAGCAAACAGACCAGACCGATACGAGTCAGATCCCTGATCAAGGTTGTCCTCCAATCTGGTCAGAAAAGTCGACCACCGAGACAGCCGTAAGCCGCGCGAGCTCCGTGATGGCGAGCCGGAGCTCGAGAAGGGCTTGAAGATCCTCCCGGCGGGAGCGGATCCAGGTGCGCCGCGCCTCCAGTAGATCGAGGTAGCTGAACCGTCCACGCTCGAAGCCTTCGCGCATGTCTTCGAATGCTCGGCTGGCTCCCGGAAGCACGTCTTGACGTAGTGCCTCCAGCCTGCGGTGAGATCTCACGACGGCGCTGTAGGCCTCGACAACCTCGGACCTGAGCAGAAGCTGGGCGGCTGCGAGTTCGTCCTCGGCCTGGCTCACGGCGGCCGAGGCCTCCTGAGTCGCACCTTGATTTCGGTCAAACAGCGGCAAGGGGACCGACACGCCGCCAACGAGGGTATGGCCGTTACCCTCACCCAGTGAACGCATTCCGGCAGCCAGCCCCAGGTCGGGGATTCGCTTCGTCCGTTCCACCGCCAATCGGCCGCGCCTCGCCTCGATCTCCTGCTTCCAGCGTGAAACACCGGGCGATGAGTTCAAGTCTTTCAGGAGCGTGTCCAGGTCTGGGATCGAGGGAGGTGGTTCCAACTCACCCACGAGGGCGTTGAAGTTCGCCTCGGGAGCGCCCCACATCGTGCCCAATCGGGTTCTAGCAAGCGAGATCCGCGCTGCAGTGAGGACACGCTCCAGGCGCGCGTTGGCGAGTTCGACCTCCGCCCGGCGCTCCTCGACCGTGTGCGCCGCGCCACTGCGCACGCGTTGTGCAGTGGTGGCAGTCGCTTCCTCGGCGGCGCGCACTTCCTCATCGGCGAGATTGCCGGCCGACTCGAGCGCGAGAAGATCGAAGAAGCGCACAACTGTGGCAGCTGCGACTTCGAGCCGTCGCAACTCGATGTCGAGCACGGTCACCGACTGATCGGACCGAGCGGCCCCGACGCGGGCGGAGCGCTTGCCGCCAAGCTCCAGAAGCTGCCCAATGGACAGCGTCGCCTCGGCGTTGGTACCAACCGACTTCGTCCCCCCAACGTTTTCCAAGTCCAACGCGAGTCCGGGATTCGGTCGGGCGTTGGATTGGCGGACGCGTCCCTCCGCCCGGGGCAGATCCCACGCGACTGCACGCAATGTAGGGTTCTGCCCCAGAGCAAGGCGGAGGGCATCGCGCAGCGTCAGGTCGGATTGCGCGTTCGACGCTACTGGTTGTGCGAACGCAGCTCGGGCGGGAAGCAGAGCGCTCAAAGCAACGAACAAGCAGATTGAGGTCAGCCTCGGCGTGGCGAACTCATGCCGCCCCGCCTCCCGAGCAGATGCATGAGTACCATCAAGGCGGTTGCGCAAACGCACAGTGATGCCTCCTTCGCTGGACGAACGGGGAACAGATTGAGATTGGCCCGATCGGGCGCCGTGTTCTTACGGCGCAGCAGCGAAGGAAATCAGCAGCGGAGGATGGTCGGAAGCGGGCGTCTGGGGAAAAGTAGAGCGTCGCGCGCGCCCGCGCGAACAAGTGCCGTCGTCTCGTGGAGGATCGAGAAGCGCGCGGTCACGGGTGCAGCAATGAGCTGAGTAGGCTCCTGGAGTTGCGTGCTACCGCCCGATCCGCGAACCGCGGCGATAGTGCAAGACCCGAGTGGAAAGTCAACACACGGGCCACAGCACGATTCCATGGGAGCCAGCGCAGTGGCCGGGGCCGGCGTCGGATCGGCCCCCGAATCTTCAAAGGTGCAGCAACGGACCGGTCCGGACTCGACAGCCACATGTCCATCAGGCGAAAGGCAGAGGACCGCCCAGCTGGGAGCGCTCGCTATGCATGCCTGCAGAGCGACACAAAGAAGGAGGCTGGCGGCGAGCGGACGGTTCACGAGCATAGCAGGTCACACTAGCTGAACCTGCGGCGGCCGGCAAGGAGTAGCTGGCTGGGGGAGTGGAACGTCAGTGAAATGACTTCCCCTAACGCGTCAGCGAAAGTATCCCCCGTGCCCTCTTTCTGATGGGCAGTCGGGACGCCCGGCGGCTAGGCATGGTGAAGGCCGCAGAACAGGGACGCGTGACGAACCGCGAGGCGACACAGGGGCTGGGGTTGAGCGCTCGGCAGTTCCAGCGCCTGCGGAAAAAGGTCCGCGAGGGCGACGAAACGAGCGTGCGGCACGGGAACCGGGGCCGGCCCAGTCCGCGGCGACTGTCGGCCGAGTCGCGCGGGCGGATCGTGGCGCTGCTGCAGGGAGCGGTGAAGCTGAACGGCCATCACATCGCCGACCTGCTGCGCGAGGAGCCGCGCCGGAAACGGAATCCCAGCGATGCAGCACGGCTCGGCGAGCGGGCCGTTCCCGTTCGCGTCGTCGTGCACGTGACACCAACGGATGCCGGTTTCCCGCATGAACGCCTCGAAGCGCTCGGAGTTGCAGAGGGGGCGACGGCGTGCGGCTCCGGCCCATGAGTTGGTACCCGCAGTGCTTCATGGTCGCCGATTGGTCGCCTGTTCAAAGTCCACTCCTGTCCCTTGCTGTCCCCTCCTGACCACATGACGAAGCCCCGCTCGCGGCGACAACCGCAAGCGGGGCTTTGCGCGACAAGGACTTCGGTGAGTAGGCCGGTTTCGGCCGTGCAACCTTAGGAAACCGCTGCTCTATCCGTCTGAGCTACGGGGCCACGGGCGGGCCACTGTGGTGGATTGCTTGGCGCTACGCAAGGCACCTCGGGCACTGGTGGAGGTGAGCTCGTGTGACCTGCTCCCCGGATTACGCGAACGGACAGGCTCAGTCCATCGGCGCGCCACTCGAAGCTGTGAGCAGCGCGTGCGGAGCCACGCTGCACCCTCAACTTCGCCGATCCCGCGTGAGAAGAGGGCGCGCGTCGCCTGAGCGGCTTCCTGGTCCAGGGCAACGTGGCGGAAGCTGTTCAGCTCGAGGATCAGACCCGCCGTCGTGAGTTCGACCCTGTCCGGCTCCCGCGCGGACGCGGGGATGGGCGCTTCATCGAAGCAGGGCCAGCCTGCGCGTCTGGCGCAGTCCCGGGGCCGCGAGACGCACGAAGTACACCCCCGCGCCCTGCCGGATCCCCGACTCGTCGGCTCCGTCCCAGATAAGGGACTCGGCTCCGGCGACTCGCTCGCCATCCACGAGCAGGCGCACGAGCCGCCCGCTCACGTCGTAGACGGCCAGTCGGACGGGGCCCGCCTGCGCGATGACGTAGCTCACGACGGTCGCCCCGCGGGCCGGATTCGGGACTGGCGGCCCCAGGCCGCTGGCGAGCGGCCGGTCCCTCGGCCCTTCGACGGCGGTGGCCTGGATGAGCTTGTGGAACGACTTCAGCGTCCCATCCGCGGCCTCGACGTCGGCGATCGCGACCTGGCCCAAGTCCCGCTGATACCACTCGAGCCCGGTCACCGCCCCGGCGGGAGGCGTCACGCCGGCCTGCAGGTTGGATTGCGCCAGGACATTCCGCACGTTGGGCGCCAGGTTGCGATCGTAGGACGCGATCATGACGAGGTCGTCGTACGCGCCGAGCCCGTAGGCCGCGCGCAGGGTCGGGTCGATGCTTTCCCAGGTGCGGATCAGGCTCGAATCACACGAGCCACCGGCGCAGACGTCGAAGACACTGCCGTCGCCGAACGCGCCGAGCACGAGATTCCGGCTCAGGTCGTTCAGCGTGCCGTTCTCATAGAAGGCGTACACCGTGACCACGCGTCCCCGCTTGTCGACGATCCTGTATTCCGCCGGGCTTCCATACTTCAGGGCCGGAGTGCCTTCGTGGAGAAGACTCTCGAAGACGGTCTCCGTGTACGTGTCGCCCGGCGGGTACTCGTTCTGGTACGTCCACGCCATTCCCAGCCGGAGCGGCAGGTAGTCGCCCATCCAGCGGTTGAACGCGGTCACGCCGGTGAGCACCTTGGTCCCCACGCTCAGCTCGGCGGTCCCGTCCGGCCACGTGTTGGTCATCACCAGGACCGACTTGCCCGCATCCAGCACGCCGCGGGCGATCGAGGACATCGAGATCGTGAAGACGCCCTCCGGCGAGATGCCGACCACGCCGGTGTCGGTGCCGGATCCGCCCTCGCTGTCCGTCATGGAACCACTGAAGCCGCCATCCGAGGCCACGGTGACGGTCACGCGCCCCCACCAGGGAGCGCCGGCGCCCGAGGCGAGGACGTTGAACTCCCACGTGCCCTCGAGGTCGGCGAGTTGGTACGTGCCGGGCGCCGCCATCTTGGTCCACACCTTGAGCTCGGTCGTGCCGGCCTCGTGTCCCGTCCACGTGTCGGTCATCACCAGGACCGTCCTGCCTGCGTCCAGAGCGCCCCGGATCGTCGGCAGGCCGACGATCGAGACCACGCCGTCCGGCGAGATGGTGAGCGTGCCGCTGACCGAGTCGACCCCGCCGTCGGCATAGCTCGTGGTGGCCCTGAAGCCGCCGTCGGGCGTCACCGTGGCGCGCGCGCGCTCCCACCACGGAGCGCCGGGACCGGACGCCAGCGAGTTGACCTCCCACGTGCCGACCAGGTCCGAGAGCGTGTACGTGCCGGCCATCCTGGTGCCCACGCCCAGTTCGGTGGTTCCGTCCGCCCAGGTGTCGGTCCCCGCGAGGACGGACTTCCCCGCATCCAGCACGCTGCGATGGGTCGGCGACAGGGACGTCGTGAGGATGCCGCCGGGCGAGAGGCCGAACACGCCGTTGACCGGATCGACCGCACCGCCGCCGCTCTCCGTCCCCGTCGCGCTGAAGCTGCCGTCCGGCGCCACCGTGACCGTCCGGCGCGCCCACCAGGGGGCGCCGGGGCCCGAGGCGAGGACGTTGAACTCCCAGACGCCGACGATGTCCGACAGATCGTAGAGCGCGGCCAGCGTCATCAGCGGGCGAGCCGGTCCCGCTTCTTCGGGGTTCCACGCGTGGCCGGCGTGTGCCGCGAGCGCCGGGTCCGCCCGGCCGGAGGCCGCCGGCCGGCCGAAGGCCGCACCCGGGATCGCCAGCGGAAGAACGAGTGACAGGACCACCGGGACGAGCGAGTGGAACAAGCGTCGTCGCATCATGAGCGGCCTCTCGGAGGCACGGGCCGGGCTTCCCTTCGCGCGAAGGCGAGCCTACGCCTGCCCCGACCGCACTCCAAGGGACAGCCGTTCTCCGCACCGGCCGCTCCGCGTGAGCGCCCCCGCCGCCTCGGACTCCGCCGCGCGCCCCGCTGCTCACCCGCGCACCTCAGCGCGCAGACCTTTGGTTCGCGATGAGCGCGTTCAGCCGCGTCCTCGCGGCGCGTTGCGTTGCCCGCGGCCGCCCATCATCCTGCGCTCCGGCGCGCGGGGATGCGGCCGCGCGGCGCGCTCCCCGGGGCCCGACTTCGAAGCCACGATCCCGAGAGGCCGCCCCGATGAAGCGCACGCGAGTCCTGCCGCTCCTGCCGCTGCTGGTTGCGCTGGCGGCGGCCCCCTGCGCCGCCAGGCCCGATTCGCTGGTCCCGCCCGCGCAGCACGCCGCGGCACTTCCGACGCCGACGTCGCAACCGCGGCTGGAGTGGGCGCGCGGCGCGACGTTCTACGAGATCTTCGTGCGCAGCTTCGCCGACTCGGACGGCGACGGCATCGGCGACCTGCGCGGCCTCACCTCGCGGCTGGACTACCTGAACGACGGCGATCCCTCGACGACGTCGGACCTCGGCATCGGGGCGATCTGGCTGATGCCGGTGTTCAGCTCTCCCAGCTATCACGGCTACGACACCAGCGACTACTACGCGATCCACCCCCAGTACGGGACGATGGAGGACTTCCAGGCGCTCATCGCCGCCGCTCATGCCCGCGGCATCCGCGTGATCCTGGACCTGGTGATCAACCACACCAGCAGCAGGCATCCGTGGTTCGTGGAGTCGTCGTCGTCGCCGCGAGCGCCGAAGCACGACTGGTACGTCTGGCGCACCGACGACCCCGGCTGGCGGCAGCCCTGGGGCGGCGGGCCGACCTGGCACCCGCTGAACGGCGCGTACTACTACGGCGTCTTCTCGCGCGGCATGCCCGACCTCAACCTCGAGAACTGGTCGGTGCGCGAAGAGGTCAAGGCGATCGCCTCCTTCTGGCTCGAGCGTGGCGCCGATGGGTTCCGTCTCGACGCCGCCCGGCACCTGATCGAGGACGGTCCCGGCGAACAGCAGTGCAACACCCCGGGGACGCACGCCTTCTGGAAGGAGTTCGCCGCGCACGTTCGCGCGATCGCGCCGGAGGCGCTGCTGGTCGGCGAGAACTGGACGTCCACCGGCGACATCGCGCGGTTCTTCGGCTCCACCGAAGCGTTAGCGGGCGGCGACGAGTTGCCGATGAGCTTCAACTTCCCGCTCGCCGGTTCGATCCTCCGCGCGGTGCGGTCGGGTGACCCGGCGCCGATCGTCGCGACGCTCGCCGACGTCGCCCGCGCCTACCCGGCCGGCGTGCTCGACGGAACATTCCTCTCCAACCACGACACGCCGCGAGTGGCCACCGAGCTCGGCTCCGATCCGGCGCGCCTGCGCTCGGCGGCCGCGCTGCTGCTGACGCTTCCGGGATCGCCGTTCCTCTACTACGGCGAAGAGATCGGCCTGGCCGGCGGCAAGCCCGATCCCGACATCCGCACCCCCATGCCGTGGAATGACCGCGAGGCCGGCGGCGGCTTCACGACCGGGACGCCATGGCGGCCGTTCGCCGCGGGTCGCGCGCAGGCGAGCGTCGCCGCGCAGAGCGGCGATCCGCTCTCGCTGCTCGCGCACTACCGCCGGCTGGTTCACTTGCGCGCGTCGTCGCCGGCGTTGCGCCGCGGCACGATCGCGGTGCTCGAGCCGGGCGCCGGGAGCAGGCAGGTGCTGGCGTTCGTCCGCGAGGCGAACGGCGAGCGCATGCTGGTCGTGCACAACCTCGGCGCGACCGACGCCAACGCCGGGCCGTGGGACTTGCACGCCGGCGCGGCGAAACTCGTCCATGCCACCGTCGGGGGCGCGAAAGCCCGCGGCGCGGGCGGCATCCGCGTGAGCGTGCCGGCGGGAGGCTCGGCGATCTGGCGGTTGAGATAGCGGCTCGCAGACACCACCGTCGCGGGCAGAACCCGGCCGAACTCGCGACCGTGATCTCCAAGGCCAGCGCGCATGCGACGGTTTCTTGGATTCGGTCGTCCGCCACCGGTACGCTGCTCGCCCGGGTTCATCCCACCCCAATCGCGGAGGCACGATGCTCGCGACTCGAAGACTCGGCCAGGGAGACGTCCGCGTCGGCGCTATCGCGCTCGGCGCGATGGCCTTCGCCGGCTGGTACGGCGAGAGCGACGACGACGCCGGCGTGCGCGCCATCCAGCGCGCGATCGACGAGGGCGTGACGCTGATCGACACGGCCGAGGCCTACGGCGCCGGCAAGAGCGAAGGGCTCGTGGGCCGCGCCGTGAAGGACCGGCGCGATCGGGCCGTCGTCGCCACGAAGGCCAGCCGGGGCAGCCCCGCCTACCTGCACGAGGCGATCGACCGCAGCCTGCGGCACCTCGGGCTCGGCCACGTCGACCTCTACTACCTGCATCGCGTGGACGCCGAGGTGCCGATCGAGGACTCGGTCGGCGCGATGGGCGAGATGGTCCGCGCGGGGAAGGTCCGTGCCATCGGTCTTTCGGAGGCAGGCCCCGAGACCATTCGCCGCGCGCACGCCACCCACCCGATCGCCGCCCTGCAGACCGAGTACTCCCTCCTGCAGCGCGATCCCGAGCGCGACCTCTTCCCGCTCACCCGCTCGCTCGGGATCACGTTCGTCGCCTACTCCCCGCTGCACCGCGGGCTGCTGACCGGCAGGATCCGCACGCCGGCCGACCTCCCCGACGGTGACTGGCGCGGCCAGGTCCCGCGCTTCCAGGGCGCCAACCTGGCGGCGAACGTCGCCCGCCTCGGGCCGCTGGAGGAGATGGCGGCCAGGAAGGGCGTCTCGATGTCGTCGGTCGCGCTCGCCTGGATCCTGCGCAAGGGCGAAGACCTCGTCCCGCTCGTCGGCATGGGCCGCCCGGAGAACGTCGACCGCAACCTGGAAGCCGCGCGTGTGCAGCTCGACGCCGCCGATGTAGCCGCGCTCGACGCGGCCTTTCCGATCGGCTGCGCCGCCGGAGCGCGCTACCCGGAGGCGGGCATGGCGTCGCTCGGCCGCGAAGCGCCCGCCCGGAGGGCGTCCGGCACCCCCTGAGCCCGGTCAGGGCCCGATCGCGGGGCGGTCCTGGTCGCCGGTTCGGAGTGGAGTTCCTGGAGTTTCGTGGACAGCGGACATCACAGCCGGCCGGGAGGGCGATGCGATGCCCATTGATTCCCGGGAACTCCACTTCCTGACCCGACGATGAAACCCCGCTCCGGTCGCGAGACGGCACGGCGCGCGACTCGGGGGTCCGTGAGCGGGCCTTTCAGTCGCGCGGAGACGAGGTCAGTCGTGGCCCCAGGGGGCGGGCGGCGGAGCGATGGGCCGGCTCAGGTCGAACTCGACGCGGAACAGACGCCCTCCCGGGCGCGACAGCTCGTAGACGAAGCGCCGGCTGGGCTCGATCTCCATCGCCCAGGTGTTGGTGACCGAAACGCTTCGCCCTTCGCGCTCGAACATCGCGATCGACTCCGCGTCGACCGGGAACTCTTGGCGGGCCGATGTCCCCGGCGCCGAGGTGTCGCCCCCGTACATCGTCACCGAGTCGGAGGCGCCGTCGGCATGGCGGTGGTCGTGCTTCAGCCGCAGGCCCGTGCGGGTGCGCGTCAGCACCCAGGTGCGCGAGCGGTCGTCGCCGACGTGAAAAGGAATCGCGATCTCGCCCGTGCCACACCGCCGCACGTGCATGACGAGCCGCTGGCCCGCGAACGGGTCGCTCGCGGTGGCCGGCACGTCGGCGACGATCCGGCCTTCGAACGCCTGGCCACAGTGCTTCGCGATGCGCTCGAGGAACTGATCCGCGGGATGCGTCGTGGTGCGCGGGACGTGGCCGGCGCATCCGGCGGAAACCAGCGCGAGGGCGAGGAGCGTCGCGGCATGAAGGCGGATTCGTCGCATGGGCTCTCCTTGGGGCGGAAGTGGCTTCCGAGGTCGAGCGGCACCCGCGAACCTACAGCAGCGCCCGCGCGGCCGCCTCCGGGGCGCCGCCGACGCCCGGGTGCGCTTCGTGCGGCGACCCGGCCTCTGCTACCGTTCCCCGGCGCATCACCCATCGATCAGGCTCGACCTCGCCACGCACCGGCCGCGTGAAGGATCCCGTCGATGACGAATCTTCGGGTCGCATCCGATCCGGTCATCGTCCCGCCGCATGACATCGCCTGGGACGTGGACTACACGGCGCATCCCTTTCTGGACCCGTCGCTCTGGGACCGGAGTTCGCGGCTCGGCCGGTGGACCGAGTACACGTGGGACCGCATCCGCGAGGACGACGGCGCTTATCGCCGCGAAGCCGCGCGCCTGGTGCGCCCGTTGCCGGCCGGCGGCCAGGAACCACTGCCGGACGACGCGGACGTCGCTCTCTTCGCCGAGTACCTGCGCGATGCGGACGCCTACCTGCACTCGGCGATCCAGCTGCTGCCTCCGTCGGTCCGGGCGCACGTCGAACCGCTGGACGAGGTCGGCGGCTGCCACGACCTGCGCGACCTGCTGGCCATGGTCTTCGCCGGCGGCGGGCGCCGGCGCTTCGAGGCCCAGCGCAAGCTCTACCTGGCCAACCTGCTGCTCGACATCGACCACTCGCGTCCGGTCCAGGACGGCGCGCTCCACCTGGCGTACCTCGAGGAGCTGCTCGAGAACGTGCTGTGGCGCCACCGGCGGGACGAGCACGAGGTGGAGATCGGCTATCACCTCGAAGCCGACGGCGAGACGATCCGCTTCTCGTCGCGTCCGGCCCCGGGCGACCAGGTCTTCACCTTCCGCTCGTCGTTCCTGGAGCGGCGCCAGGAGCGGCGCACGGTGACGCTCGACGTGCTGTATTCGAGCTGCCGCTTCAAGCGAACCGTGCTGCCCCTCAGCTTCGAGGTCGTCGAAGGCCGGCAGCGGGTCCTCGAGCAGTTGCGCTGGGGCGAGATGCGCGAGCACCGGAGCGGCTCGATCCTCTCCAAGATGATCCGCAGGGGCGTGAACAACCCGTCCGAGATCGCCGACCTGCTGGGCGCGATGTTCATCGTCTACGACGAGGATGCCGTGGACGACCTGCTCGAGTTGCTCGACGGCGGACTGGGCAACCCGTTCGGCTGGCGCAACGTCACGGACTCGTTCCGCGCCGACGCGGTCAACACCGGCCTCAACCCCCACGCCGCGCGCGGCTACCGGGTGTTCAAGGGCGACGTGGACGTCCTCATCCCGTCGGGGACGCCCGGCCGCGCTCCGTATCGCTTCACGGTCGAGATCCAGGTGCACACGCTGGAGAGCTTCCTGCGCACCGTCTGCGTCACGCACGACGCGCACCATCTCGCGCTCAAGCTCCGGCAGTTCCTCGGGGGGCTCGTCCCCTACCTCTTCCCCGCCGCGGTCTACGGCAGGGACTGGCTCCGCTTCGACACCGCGCCCTGAACGCGCGGCGCCGGCGATCAGGACGATCGGGACTCCGGGACGTCGGCGGGCGCGGGATCGGACCGGGGGCGCTCGAACAAGGTCGGCAGGCCAGCCGAGGAGCCCTTGAGTCCGAAACCCAACGTGGTCGCGTTTGTAAGGGAGCACCTTTCTGACCGCGTTTGAGCAGCGAAGTGACCGCCGGGCCGCTCCCTGGCGAGACCATTCCCCGGTTCAGCGCTGCAGCACGATCTTTCGCACCTCGGTGCCGCCTCCGCGCCGAAGCCGGACCATGTAGACGCCGGGAGCGGCGGGTGCGCCCGCATCGGTGCGACCGTCCCAGCGGACGGTCCGCTCCCCCGCCGTCCCGCGCCCCGCCGCCAGATCGCGAATACGACGCCCCGCCAGGTCGTGAATCGAGACTGCGTATTCCTCACCCTGCTCGAGGGTGAAGCTCAGCGTGGTGCTCGCGCTGAAGGGATTGGGCGCGGCGGCTCCGAGCAGGCGCGGTCCCGCCGGATCGCCCGGCGCCGAGAGGACCGAGGCGTTGCGGAAGTTCCAGAAGTCGGTTCGAAACGTCTGGTTGCCGCCGCCCTGGCTGATGATGGCGATCACGACGGAGGTCAGCTGGCCGTTGCCGCCCTGGCTGGTCGGAACCGGATCCAGCACGCCGTTGCCGCCGCGGAGGAAGCTGTTGTCGTCGAAGAAACTCGCCAGCGGTATCGAGATCTTCTGCCAGCCGCCTCCCGCGATCGCGCCCGGGCCGGTCGGGCTCACCACCAGGTTGTACTGGAACTCGTCGTCCGCGGAGTTGTTGCCGTCGTCGTCGTCCTGCAGGTTGATCTCGAGCGTGTACGCCTGGTTCGCGTCCGGATGGATCCAGAACTCGAAATGCGTCATCCCGCCGAGGTTGAGCGGGAACGTGCGCCCGAAGCCTCCGATGTACCCGGAGGGTCCGCCGTAACCCACCTCGAGTGACGCTCCGCAGCCGTCCTCGGGCGGCAGGTCGGCGCTCGGGCCGATGCCGCCTCCGCCGCCGCCGTTGAACACGAAGTAGCCGTTGGCGTAGGGATTGGCGTGATCCATGCCGTCGAACAGGATGGTGGTGAGGTCCGCCGGCTTCTGCCACACGCGCACCCAGTCGATCACGTACTCCTGCGGAAAGACCGTGCTGGCGTCGGGAGACCCGGGAAGGTTTCCGCCCACCGCCAGGTTGAGCAGCATGTGGAAGGGCTTGTCGAACGGCGCCGGGTAGCCGGCGGCCGAGGAGATCCAGTTGCTCTTGCACGCGTACTGCACGCCGTCCAGCAGCCAGCGGATCCGGTTCGGCTCCCACTCGATCGCGAACGTGTGGAAGCCGTCGTGAAACGTGCCCGAGGGCAGCGACGTGGCCGAACTGGAGTAGATCTGGTCGGGGTTGCCGTAGTGGAGCGTGCCGAAGACCTGGCTCGGCTGATGGCCGACGTATTCCATGATGTCGATCTCGCCGCTCACGGGCCAGTTGCCGTACGGGCTGTTCGTCGGCAGCATCCAGAACGCGGGCCACAACCCGCGGCCGATCGGGAGCTTCGCCCGCATCTCGATCCTGCCGTAGGTGAAATCGGCGAGCCCCCGGCTGCGCAGCCTCGCCGACGTGTAGGCCTTGCCGCCGAAGGACTGCTGCCTCGCGGTGATCGTGAGGAGCCCGCCCGAAACGGTCGCGTTCTCGGCCCGGTAGTACTGGAGTTCGTTGTTGCCCCATCCGCACAGGGACGGGCAACCGGTCCCGAGCTGGAACTCCCACCGTGCGGGGTCCACGGAGGCGCCGTCGAACTCGTCCTGCCAGACGAGGGTGTACTGGGCCTGGGCGGGGGCCGAACCCAGGGTGACGGCGGCGGCGAGGGCGATGAGCAGGAGCAACGAGCGCATGGTTGTCATGCGTTCGAGCGTATCACCGAACCTCCACCCGCCGCAGGCGCCGGGCGTTCGGGCGCCCTCGGGCCGCGCTGGTCTCGGCGGGCGCCCTCCCCGGTCGCGCGTTCGCCACGTGTGGCGCGTCCGGTGGTACGGTCCGCGCGTCGATTCCTCAACTGCCCACGCCCGTCCTGCTGGAGGTGTGCTCCCATGGCCGTCTTCACCGCCGAAGTCCGCTCGAAGTGCCCGGTGCCCGACCGAAAGGGACCGGCGTCCCGGATCCTCGTCACGGCGCTCCTCGGCGCCATCCTCGCGCTCGTCATGCCCGCCCTGACCGTCGCTGCCGCGACCTCCACGACGGCCGCGAAGGGCGCCGGCACGAAGGGCGCCGCGCCAGCCGCGGCCTCCTCCCCGCTGGCCAGGGCCTCGCTCGACGGGCTCGCGTTCCGGAGCATCGGGCCGGCCGTGACCGGCGGCCGCATCGTCGGCCTCGCGGTCAATCCCCGCGACCACTCCGAGTACTGGGTGGCGGCGGGACACGGCGCGCTCTGGAAGACGACCAACGCCGGCGTGACGTTCACGCCGGTGTTCGACGGGCAGACGTCGTTCTCGATCGGCGCGGTGACGCTCGATCCCTCGAACCCCAACGTGGTCTGGGTGGGAACGGGCGAGAACAACGCGCAGTCCTACGTCGCGCCCGGCGACGGCGTCTACAAGAGCGAGGACGGCGGGAAGAGCTGGTCGAACATGGGACTCAAGGAGTCCCAGCAGATCGGCGCCATCGTCGTGCACCCGAAGCAGCCGAACACGGTCTGGGTGGCGGCCTACGGACCGCACCGGACGTCCGGCGGGGAACGGGGCGTCTTCAAGACCACCGACGGCGGCACGACCTGGGCGAACGTCCTCCACCCCAGCGACCACACCGGGTGCTGGGAGCTGAAGATCGACCCGCGCGATCCCGACGTGCTCTACGCCGTGGCCCACCAGCGCCAGCGCTACCTGAGCACGAGCGTGATGGGCGGCGACGAGAGCGGGATCTACAAGACGACCGACGGCGGCGCCACCTGGAAGAAGCTGGCTGGGGGCCTGCCGCAGAAGAAGGTCGGGCGGATCGGGCTGGACCTCTCGCCCGTGGACCCGGACCGCCTCTACGCCGTGGTCGAGGCGAAGGAGCGCAAGGAGCGCGGGACGTACCGGAGCTCCGACGGAGGCGCGAGCTGGAGCCGCGTGAGCGACTTCGCGACCGTCTACGCGACCTACTGCCAGAAGGTCCACTGCGACCCGAAGGACATCAACCGCGTGTACTCGATGGACCTGTACAACCAGGTTTCGGTGGACGGCGGCAAGACGTGGACGCGCCTGGGCGAGGACAAGAAGCACGTGGACAACCACGTGCTGTGGATCGACCCGGAGGACACGCGGCACCTGCTTTCGGGCACCGACGGCGGCCTGTACGAGTCCTTCGACCGCGGCGCCACGTGGCACTTCAAGACCAACCTGCCGCTCGCCGAGATCTACAAGGTGTCGGTGGACAACGCGAAACCGTTCTACAACGTCTACATCGGCACCCAGGACAACAACAGCGTGGGCGGCCCGTCGCGGACGCTCAACTCGAGCGGCATTACGAACGCGGACTGGACCTTCACCTGGGCGGGCGACGGCTTCGAGACGCAGGTGGACTGGACCGACCCGAACATCGTCTATTCGCAGGCGCAGTTCGGCGCGATCGTGCGCTACGACAAGAGGACGGGCGAGCGGCTCTACCTGCGGGGCTACGAGCCCGCCGGCAAGCCCGCCTACCGATTCGGCTGGGACACGCCGCTGCTGGTGTCGCGTCACGACCACAAGCGGCTCTACCAGGGCGCCAACGTCCTGCTGCGCTCCGACGACCGGGGCGAGAGCTGGCGCGAGATCAGCCCCGACCTGACCCGCGGGGTCGCGAAGGGTTTCCACCGCCTGATGGGGCGCAGCTGGAGCATCGACGAGATGGTCTCGATCTCGGACCTCTCGTTCCTCACCACGGTCGAGGAGTCGCCCGTGGACGAGAAGCGGCTCTACGCCGGATCGGGCGACGGCCTGCTGCACTACACGCACGACGGCGGCGCCAGCTGGAAGGCCGCGGTGCTGCCGGGACTTCCGTCGCACGCGCGGGTGCACCAGGTCACGGCCTCGCCCGTCAGCGCCGGCGTGGCCTACGCGGCGTGCAACAACTTCTTCGCCGGCGACTACGCGCCCTACCTCTACAAGACCACCGACGGCGGGGCGCACTGGACCTCGATCAACGCCAACCTCCCGGCGCGCGGCTCGACCTGGACGATCGCGGTGGACGAGGTCAACCCGGACCTGCTGTTCGTCGGCACGATGAGCGGCGTGTTCGTCTCGAACACGCCGGCGCCGGAATGGGTCCAGCTCACGGCCGGCATGCCGAAGGCGGCCGAGGTCATGGACCTGACCATCCAGCGGGACGAGCACGACCTGGTGGTGTCCACGTACGGGCGGGGCGTCTACATCCTCGACGACTACACGCCGCTGCGCGAGCTGACGCCCAAGCTGCTCGCCGGGCCGGACGCACTCTTCCCCATGACCGACGCGAAGATGTTCGTGCAGGCCGACCCGATGGGCTTCAGCGGCGTCGGCTTCCAGGGCGCGTCGTTCTTCAGCGCCCCGAACCCCGAGGTCGGAGCGGCGATCACCTACTACGTGAAGGACGAGTACAAGTCGCTCAAGAAGCAGCGCAACGAGGCGGAGAAGAAGCTCCAGGACGCGAAGCAGGACGTCCCCTACCCGGGCTACGACGCGCTGAAGAAGGAGGAGGCCGAGGAGGAGCCCTTCCTGCTCTTCTCGATCTCGGACGCCGACGGCCGCGTGGTGCGGAAGATCAAGCGGTCCATCAAGGCCGGCGTCCAGCGCCTCACCTGGGACTTCCGGACGAATCCCACGGGGCCGATCGAACTCACGCCCCCGGCCAACCCTGCTCCCTGGGACCAGCCGGACCAGGGCTTCATGGCGCCGCCCGGGTCGTACACGGTCACGATGCACCGCTTCGAGGGCGGCAAGCTGACCGCGCTGGGATCGCCCCGGACGGTGAAGTGCGAGCCGCTCCACCTCGCGAGCATTCCCGTCGCCGACCAGGCGGCGCTGCGCGCCTTCAACGAAAAGGTGGCGGTCCTGGCGCGCGCGATCGCGGCGGCCGACGCCCACCGCGGGCGCCTCGCCGAGAGGCTCCCCTACCTCGATGCGGCGGCGATGAGCGTGCGCGACCTCGACGCGAGCCCGCTCGCGGAGTTGTCCGCGATCCGCGCGGGCCTGCGGAAGGTCAACGAGCAGCTGGTCGGCGACAACGTGCTGACCCGCTACGAGGGCCAGGCCCGCCAGTCGCTGAAAGGTCGCACCGACCTGATCATCGGCTCGCTCTGGAGCACCACGTCCGGGGCGACCGGCACCTACGAGCGCGCGTACCAGGAGGCGCACGCTTCGTTCGGCGCGGTGCTGTCCGAGTTGCGTTCGATCCACCAGCGGGTCGAGGCGCTCGAGGCGCAGCTGGAGCGGCAGGGCGCGCCGTACACCCCGGGCCGGATGCCCGTGTGGGAGGCGACGGAGTAGGCGCGGCGTGAGGAGGCGGCCGGCGGGCTCCGGGTGCGATTGAACGACCCGGAGCCCGGTCACGATCCCGCCTGACGAGGGCTCAATCGAACGGCTCGAGGGACCCGTCATCGCCGTCGAGGCGATCGGTTGCCGCTCGACCGCCACGATCGCCTTCGACCTGTCAGGCGATCGCCTCCGCGGGGCAAGAAACCGGCGCACCCGTCACGGGCTCAGCAGATTTCCCTCTTTGCGAGGGCGGTCGCAGGTTAATCTCCCGCCCGCCTCGGAGGGCCCTCCGGCACCTCCCCATACGCGTCTCGCGCCAACGAACCCGGAGAGTGCCCTGTCATGCGCCACGCCCCCCCGCTGGCCGCCGTCCTTGCCGTCACCTTCGCCTGCCTCGCCGTCCCGGCCGGCGCACAGGTCGCCGACCCCCGCCTCTGGACCACCGACGGCGTCGTCAACACCTCGTTCCTCGACGGCAACAAGCTCTACGTGGGCGGTGACTTCAGCTACCTCGGGCCGCAGACCGGCGCGTGGGCGTCGGTCTCGCGCGCGGACTATCGCCCGTACCCCGCACCGCGCATCGAGGGCACCGTGTACTGCTCGGCCAGCGACGGGGCGGGCGGCTGGTTCGTGGGCGGCTCGTTCACCCGCATCGGCGGCGCCCCCCGGCAGAACCTCGCGCACTTCCGCGCCGACGGCACGCTCGACGGCTGGGCGCCCAATCCGTCCGCCCCCGTGCGGGCGCTGCTGCGCGTGAACGCCAAGCTCTACGTGGGTGGCGAGTTCACCACGATCGCCGGCAGTGCCCGCGCGCGGCTCGCGGCGTTCGACCTCGGGACGCTGTCCCTCACCTCGTGGAACCCCTCGGCCGTGGGCGGAGCGGTGCTCGCGCTCGCGGAGAGCGGGGCCCGCATCTACGCGGGCGGTGACTTCACGCAGGTCGGCGCCGCGTCGCGCAACCGCATCGCGGCGATGGACACGCTGCTCGGGACGGTCGTCGCGTGGGACCCGAACTCGAACGGCTCCGTTCGCGCGATCGTCGCCACGCCGTCGCGAGTCTACGCGGGCGGGACCTTCACCAGCGTCGGCGGTGCGGCGCGCAACCGCATCGCCGCGATCAGCCCGGCGACGGCCGCGGCCCTCTCCTTCCATCCGAACGCCGGTTCCGACGTGAACGCTCTCGTCCTTCGCGGCCCGGCGCTGTATGCCGTCGGCGCGTTCGCGAACATCGCGGGCGTCGCGCGGTCGAGCGCGGCGGCGCTGGACACGGCGCTCGCGACCGCGACTGCGTGGGCACCGGCGTTGAACGGCGTCGTGCACGCCCTCACGTTCGACGGGCAGAATGCCTACCTCGGCGGGTCGTTCCTGGTGCCCGAGTCCGGCACGCTCTTCAAGCAGAACATGATGGTCGTGGACGCGGTCGGCGCCGGAACGCTGCGCAGCGCGGCGTCGCCTTCGAACGGCGTGGTGTACACGCTGCAGTGCGGCAGCGTGGAGTTGTTCGCGGGCGGTGCGTTCACGAGCTTCGGCGGCGTCCGCCGCACGCACCTGGCGGCGCTCGACCTCGCTAGCGGGCGGGCCACCGACTGGGCACCCCAGGCGAGCGACCCCGTGCTCGCGGTCGTGCGTGGCGGCGCGCACGTCTATGCCGGCGGGCGCTTCACCCGGGTGGGTGGCGCCACGCGCTTCTTCGTGGCGCAGCTCGACACGGTGGTCGGAGCGGCCACGGCCTGGGACGCGAACCCCGATTCCGCGGTGTGGTGCCTCGCGTACGGCAACGGCGTGCTGTACATGGGCGGTACGTTCCGCGCCGTCAAACTGCTCACGAACGCGCGCAATCGCCTGGCGGCGGTGGACCTCGTCACCGGCGCGCCCACGGCTTTCCATCCCAACGTGATCTCGAGCGGTTCCGCGTACACGTACGTCAACACCATGCACCTGTTCGGCTCGACCCTCTACTTCGGAGGCAAGTTCACCCAGGTCGGCACCGCCATTCGCGCCAACCTCGCGGCCGTCGATGCGAGCACGGGCGCGTGGAACGGCTGGCGTCCGCCCTCGGACAAGGTCAAGCAGGTCCAGCGCGTCGGTGAGCGCGTCTACGTGGCCAACGACAATCCCGGAGCGCCGGGGTACTTCTTCATGTCGGACACGACGGGGCCGGGCATCTACCCGGACGACTGGTTCCCGGATTCCGCCGTGGCGACCTTCGCGATCTCGGGCTCGAAGATCTACTTCGGTGGCGGCTTCAACGTCCTCTACAACGACGTGCGCAAGGGCTTGGGCGAGTCGCTCCTCGGCTCGTACACGAACACGTCGTGGAATCCGTCGCCCGACGTGCGCGACGTGCGGACGCTCGCGCTGTGGGACTCGAAGGTCGTCGCGGGCGGGGCCTTCTCGGCCATGGGGCAGCGGCCGGTGCGCGGGCTGGCGATGATCTGGCCCGCTCCCGCCGCGGCGCCGACCGTGACCGTGCTGACGCCCAACGGCGGTGAACGCCTGCGCCGCGGCACCACGTACCGCGTGACGTGGGCCGCGGCCGCGCCCGGCCCCGGCGTCCAGTCCGTGGACGTCTCGTTGAGCACGGCGGGAACCGGCGGCCCCTGGACCGTGGTCGGCGCCGGCGTTCCGAACACGGGTACCTATGCCTTCGTGGTGCCCATGAGCGCGGTTCCGGGGACGGGCGGCTACATCAGGGTCGAGGCGCGGGACTGGGCCGGGCAGCTCACGGGAGACCGCAGCGACGCCGCGTTCACGTTCGACAACGGCACGCTCGACGCCCCGGAGGGCCCGGTCGCGGCGTTCACGCTGGATCCGATCGCGCCCAATCCCGCACGTGCGGCCACGCCGGTGCGCTTCGCCCTGCCGCACGGCGCGGCCGTGCGGGTCAGCGTTCTCGACGTGCAGGGCCGCGAGGTGCGCGTGCTGGCCGACGGCGAGTTCGGCCCCGGACGGCACGCCGTCACGCTCGAGGGCTCACAACTGGCGGCGGGGTTGTACTTCGTGCGCGTGAAGTCCGGCGGCTTGGCGCTCACGCGGCGCGTGGCGATCGTTCGCTAGCGCGCCGCCCGGGGCAGGCCTCGGCCTGCCCCGCTCAGAACCGGCGTTCGAACCCCAGCACGGCGTAGTGGAGCCACGCGAAGCCGTAGACCGCGTCCACGTCGGCGCCGCCCTCGACCGTGCGGTAGCCGGCGGTCAGGGTCCACGCCTCACCGAGGTCGCGGCCGAGCGTGAGCGCGGCGTCCACGGCGCGGCCCGGGCCGCCGGCCAGCGCGTCGGCATCGAGGCCCAGTCGCCAGCGCGGGGCGAAGCGACAGTCGCCCGCGACGTGCAGCAGCGGAACGAAGCCGAGGTCGGTCTTGCGGCTCGTGACGGCGCCCTGGGCCAGCTCGATCTTCGCGTCGCGCACCTTGGCGGTGAGCCCCGTCCACCAGGTCCAGCGCTCGCCCTCGTGCAGCCGGTAGCGGTAGGACAGCCGGTAGGAGTTGAACTGGTACGTGGCCTCGACGGGCACGCCGGACGCATACGACGCGCCGGCGAAGTCGATCGGCTGGCCGGGGACGCCGGTCTCGGTGATCGAGAACGGCGCCACGAGCACGCGCAGCGCGTGACGCTCACCGGTTTGCCACGTGAGGTAGGCGCGCCCGGTGGGCCACGGTCCGGAACCCGCGAGGTCGTGGAGCGAGAAGCGGGTTCCCGAGGCATCGTTCGGGATCTGCACGTCGTTGAGGCTCTGCCACACGGGTCCACCCTCGATCCGGACGCTGAAGCCCGGCGCCTCGGCGGCGCGGGCCGCCGGGGCGAGAAGAGCGACCGCGAGGCACGCGGCGCCCAGCGCCAGCGCGGCGAGCGCACGAAGACGGACAGCACTCAGGTGGTGGGCCGGGCCTTCCTGGATGGGCACTGCTGCCTCCCGTTGGCGTGTGGCGCTGTGTGAGCGCGCCGGGGCTTCCTCAGTTCAGGACGAACAGGACTCTGGGGCGCCGGCCCCGGGGCGCGGCGCGCGGCGGAAGCGCAGTACGGCGAACGTGCCGATTCCGGCGAGGCCGAGGATGGTGCCGGCCAGCGTCGCCGACAGGTCGCCGGCCGCGCGCAGCCAGGCGAGGCTCAGCAGCACGCAGATCCACATGGACGTGATCGAGACGACGCGCGCCCGCTTCGACATGGGGCGCCCCTCGTCGAGGAACCGCATGTAGGGAGCGAACAGCGGGATCCGCAGCAGGCGCTGCTCGAGCAGCGGGCAGCTGCGCGCGAAGCAGTACGAGGCGGCGATCAGGAAGATGGTCGTCGGCAGGCCGGGCACGACGACTCCCAGCCCGGCGAGTGCGACGGACAGCACGCCCGCGCCGGCGAGCAGCCAGCGGCGCAGCGACCGGCCCGGCGAGGACGCGGTTTCGACACGCGGACGTTCGAGCATGGCCGGCAGGATAACCGAGCGCGCGAGGGCGTTGGAACCGCCCGGCGCCCCTACTTCG
>CAZUEM010000006.1:8734-14400 GCA_964619155.1 uncultured bacterium | reverse complement strand
GTCGCCGAAGCGGTAGAACAGCTCCATGCCGCTGCGCGACCAGCGCGGCTCCGAGCCGCCCTGGGTCGAGATCTGCCACTTGCCTCCCGGTTCCGGGAAGGGCCGGACGTAGATC
Organism: uncultured bacterium; assembly: GCA_964619155.1. GTDB lineage: Bacteria > Eisenbacteria > RBG-16-71-46 > RBG-16-71-46 > RBG-16-71-46 > CAIXRL01. The sequence goes on along the minus strand of CAZUEM010000006.1, from coordinate 14,285 downwards.
TCCGGACGGCCCGATTCGGCGGACTGGTAGGCGAGCCAGCGGCCGTCGCTCGAGAGGCGGGGCGCGATCTCGAGAGCGGGCGTATCGAAGACGAGTTCGTGCTCGGTCTCCTCGACCGCGCTGGTCTTCCAGATGCCCCAGTTCCCGGCCACGTTCTGCGAGAAGACGAGCGTCGAACCGTCGGGGGTGAACTGCCCGGCCACCTGCAGGTTCCCCTTCGCCGAGAGGGACGTCTCCTGCCCCGAGCCGTCCACCGGCTTCACGGTCAGCCGGCTTCCGGCGGTTCCCTTCGCCCCCGCCGAGCTGAAGGCGATGAGCTTTCCGTCCGGGGACCATGCGGGGCGCCAGTCCGCGCCGGCCTCGTTGAACGTCAGTCGCGTGCGCGTGTCCCGCGCCACGTCGAGCACCCACACGTCGGCGTTGTTGCCGTCGCCGAACGTGTAGGCGATCCGCCGTCCGTCCGGCGACACGGCGGGCCCGCTGACCGCGCCGGGCTCGAGGAGGACCTGCGCGGGCGCGCCGGAGAGCGGCAGCCGCACGAGATCGCTCCGGTCGGTGGCGCTTCCCCCGCCGTACATGGCGATCATCGTGCCGTTCATGGAGACGTCGTACTGGGCGGCGCCCTCGATGGGCGAGCTTCGCAGCTGTTCGGCCAGCGGCACGGGGTTGCCCTTGACCTCCATGCGGGCGACGTCGAACGGCAGCGCGAACAGCGTCTGCTCGTACAGGTAGAGGATGTGGCCGGTCGGCACGAAGCGCGGGTCGGTGCCACCGTGGTGCAGCACCTTGCGCTTGCCGGTCTTCAGGTCGAGCACCTCCAGCCGCCCCTTGTCGAAGCCTGGCGTGTTGCCGAACACCGTGAAGAGCACCGCCGACCGGCCGGGAAGCGCCCGCGGCCAGCGGTGCGAGATCTCGCCGGCGGTCGAGTCGAGCCGCGTGACCGCGCGCGGTTCGCCCCCCGCCTCGGGAATGGCCATGAGCGGGCTGCTCGGGTTCGGCGCGTAGACGATGGTGCCGTCGTCGGTCCAGGTGCCGCCGCGGTTGAGGGCGACGGGCGCGAGCGTGAGCGGGGCGCCGCCGCGGATGGAGACCTTCTTCAGCTCGTTGCGCGTGAAAAACGCGATCCAGTCGCCGTCCGGCGAGAAGAACTGGTGATAGGCCAGCGTGGTGCCGGCGATCTCGCGCGGGTTCGGGTCCGCGAGGTCCCGGACGTAGAGCAGGCGATCCTCGCCGATGGGGACGAACGCGATGCGGTCGCCCCGGCGCGAGAGCACCGCCGCGCTGCCGTAACCCGAGAAGAGCGGCTTCGGCGACAGCTCGACGTCGAACTCCATGACCGCGGGCGGCGGCGCGGGCGCGCGCCACGGCGACCAGACGATCAGTCCGGCGAGCACCACCAGCGCGGCCGCTCCGGCGAGCGGCAGCCACGAGGCGCGGGGCGCGGCGGCCGCGGGCGCGGCCGCCGCGAGCGCCGCCTCGGCCGCCGCGGGGTTCGCGAGGTAGTCCTCGATCACGAGCCGCGCCTCGCCGATGTCGCGCAGGCGCCGCCGCGGGTCCTTCTCGAGGCAGCGGCGCAGCAGCCGCTGGATCGGCCCCGGCAGATCCTTCGGCAGCCGGTCCCACTCGATCTCGCGCATCATCACCGCCGCGATCACCTCGGAGGCGGTCTCGCCGGTGAAGGCGCGCTGCCCGCCGAGCATCTCGTACAGCACGATGCCGAACGCCCAGATGTCCGCGCGCCGGTCCGCCGGCTTGCCCTTCGCCTGCTCGGGGCTCATGTAGCCCGGCGTGCCGAGGATCACGCCGGCGAGCGTGTTCCGCGCGGTGACGGTCGGCGAGATGCTGACGCTCTCGTTGGCGGCGTTGCCCTCGAACGCCTTGGCGAGGCCGAAGTCGAGCACCTTGACCGTGTGGTCCGGCGTGATCATCACGTTGCCGGGCTTGAGGTCGCGGTGCAGCACGCCCTGCTCGTGCGCCGACTCCATCGCCTCGGCGATCTGGCGCGCGACGTGGAGCGCCTCCTCGAGCGGGACGGGCCCGCGCTCCATGCGCTGGGCCAGCGTCTCGCCGCGGACGAGCTCCAGCACCAGGCAGTGGACGTCGCCGGCCGACTCGAGGCCGTAGATCGCGCCGATGTTCGGGTGATTGAGCGACGCCAGCACCTGCGCCTCGCGCTGGAAGCGCGCCATCCGGTCGGGGTCGGCGGCGAGCGGGCCGGGAAGCACCTTGAGCGCGACGTCGCGGCCGAGCTTGCTGTCACTCGCCCGCCACACCTCGCCCATGCCTCCGGCGCCCAGCTTCTCGCGAACCTCGTAATGGACGATGCGCGTCCCGATCATGCGCGGCTCCTTGGGGCAAGGGGTGGCCGGCGGCGGTGCGCATGCGGCGGCCGAGGTGCGGAACGCAGTCAGCGGTGGGCGAAGGACGCGACAGGCTACCCGAGCGGCGAAGCGGTGAGTACCGGAATCTTCCCGGCCGCCGGGACCCGCGACCGCATTTGGTCGTTGAGTCGCCGCGCCGTGGCCTCTAGTTTCCCGCGATGCCTTTCTGCTCCCAGTGTGCCCAGCCGCTCGGCGGCGACGCGAAGTTCTGCCCCGCCTGCGGCGCCGCCGTCGTCCGGGCGACCGTCGCCGGCCCCGCCGCGACGCCCGGCGCGGGGATCAGCGAGGACGTGACCCGTACGTCCGCGCCTTCGCCCTCGCCGTCCGCGCCATTGCCCTCGGCCGCCGCGCCGCCGCCGCCTTCCTCCGACCACGGGCGGTTCGACCCGGGCACGCGGCTCGGCTCGCGCTACCGCATCGTGGCGTTGCTCGGCCGCGGCGGCATGGGCGAGGTCTATCGCGCCGACGACCTCGAGCTGGGCCAGTCGGTGGCGCTCAAGTTCCTCCCGCCCGGCGTCGCCACCGACCCGCAGGAGCTGGCGCGCTTCCGCAACGAGGTGCGCGTCGCCCGCCAGATCGCGCACCCGAACGTCTGCCGCGTCTACGACATCGGCGAGGCCGACGGGCACGTGTTCCTGTCCATGGAGTACATCGACGGCGAGGACCTCTCGGCGGTGCTCCGCCGGATGGGCCGGCCCACCGAGGACAAGGCGGTCGAGATCGCGCGCCAGGTGGCGCTCGGCCTCGCGGCGGCGCACGAGGCCGGCATGCTGCACCGCGACCTCAAGCCCGCGAACATCATGATCGACGGGCGTGGCCGCGCGCGGATCACCGACTTCGGCCTCGCGGGGCTCGCCGTCGAACTCGCCCGCGGCGGGCAGATCGCGGGCACGCCCGCCTACATGGCGCCCGAGCAGTTCAAGGACGGCACCGTGTCGGTGCGCTCCGACGTCTACTCGCTGGGACTCGTGCTCTACGAGTTGTTCACGGGCAAGCGCGCCTTCGACGCGAAGAGCGCCGCCGACCTGCGCGAGCAGCACGACTCGGGCTCGATCACGTCGCCCTCGTCGCTCGCGCGCGGCATCACGCCCGCCGTCGAGCGGCTGATCCTGCACTGCCTCGAGCGCGAACCCGACAAGCGCCCGCCGTCGGCGTACGCCGTGCTCGGAGCGCTGCCGGGCGGCGACCCGCTCGCGGCCGCGATGGCCGCCGGCGAGACGCCGTCGCCCGAACTCGTCGCGAACGCCGCCGATCGCGGCGGGCTCGCTCCCGCCGTGGCGGCTGGCCTGATCGCGGTCACCTGTGCCGCGCTCGCGCTCGGCGCCTGGCTGCTCGCGCCGGAGTTCGCGCCGCTCGAGAAGGCGCCGGCGGCGCTCGAGGTCCGCGCCGAGGACATGCTCCGCAAGTCCGGAGCGTTCGAGGAACTGCCGCCGTTCGTGGCGGGGACCTTCGCGCAGAACTTCGCGTGGCTCGAGTGGCGGCTGGCGCACCCGAAGGACAGCGTGCGCACGAATCCCGCGGTGTTCTACTGGCGCCGCTGGGCGCCGCGCCTGATCGAGTCCCCGGCGATCCACTCCGAGATCCCGGGCGTCATGGAACCGGCGGTGCTGGGAAACAGCAACGCCCTGGTGCTGCTCACGCCGGAGGGACGGCTGGTCGGCCTGCGCGCCGAGCCGCCGGACAGCCTGCCCGCGCGCAACGGCGGGCGGCCCGACTGGAACGCCTGGTTCGCGGCTTTCGGCATGGACAGCGCCGCGTACGCGCCGGTCGCCCTCGCGCGCCCCGTGCCCGCGCTCTGCGACACGGCCATGGCGTGGCGCGGGCCCTCCCCCTGGAACCCGGCCGACACGGCCACCGTGCAGATGGGCGCCTCGCGCGGGCGGCTGACGCACTTCACCGTGCTCAGTCCCTGGGGCGTGCCGTCCACTCCGGTGGACGTGCTGCGGCCCGTGCGGCGGCAGGCGGCGGACCTGCCGCTGCTGCTGGTCTTCGGAGTGGTCCCCGTGCTGCTCTCGGTCTACTTCGCCGTGCGCAACCTGCAGACGGGCCGCGGCGACTGGCGAGGCGCCACGCGCATCGCCGTCTTCGTCTTCCTCATGAACGTCGGGGAGGCGGTGTTCGCCAGCCGGCTCTCGGAGGTGGGCATCGACGGCGTGCTCTCCGATCTCTTCCAGGGCCGCGCCCTGGGCCACTCGCTCATCCACGCGATGGACATGTGGTTCGCGTACGTGGCGCTCGAGCCCTACGTGCGGCGCATCTGGCCGCGCGTGCTCGTGTCGTGGACGCGCCTGCTCACCGGGCGGTTCCGCGACCCCCTCGTGGGGCGCGACCTGCTGGTGGGCGTCGCGCTCGGCGCCACGCTCACGGCGGTGAGCCTCGCCACGTATGCGCTGGCCCCGCGAATGGGGCTGGGCCGGCTGCCGACGCTGGCCAACAACGGGCAGTTCGAGGCCATCGGCAGCGCGGGCTACACGAGCGTCAGCATGTCGTACGCGGGCTCGGTCTGCGTGCTCGGCGTGCTGCAGGCGCTGTTCCTTCTCCTCGTCGTGCGCCTCGTCACGCGGCGCACGGACGTCACGCTGCTCGTCGGCGGCCTGCTGTTCCTCGTCAGCGGCGCGATCGGCGCGGTGCCGGACCTGGGGTGGAAGCTGGCGCTGCTCATCGCGCTCTGGACCACGATCGGGCAGCTCATCGTCCTGCGCGTCGGACTGCTCGCCGCGGTGACCTCCTCGTTCACGGCGCTGGTGCTGGGCGGCACGGCGGCGACGCTCGACTTCAGCTCCTGGTACGCGGGGCTGGTCCTGCTGCCGACGGCGCTCCTGCTCGGCATCGCCTGCTACGGCGCGGCCACGGCGCTCGCGGGCAAGTCCATCCTCGGCGATCCGCTCGACGAGCCGGTCAAGAGCTAGGCGTTCTCCCGCGATCGCGGGGCTCGGACCCGCGGCGCTAGAATGCCGCCATCGCGCAGCGGCCGGGGCGGATCGGCGCCGCGGCCCGGCCATCTCCCCCGAGCGCGGGAACCCGCCGCCGAGGAAGGGGTGCACCGCCATGGCCTCGACGATCCGTCGCGTGGAGTACTTCACCACCACCATCCCCGACCGCCCCGGGCAGGCCTGCGAGCTGCTGGCGCAGTTCGCGAAGCTCGGCGTCAACCTGGTCGGGATGACCGC
>CAZUEM010000006.1:2114-8634 GCA_964619155.1 uncultured bacterium | reverse complement strand
CCGCGGCCCTTCGGGCGCCGTGTCCGTCCTCGCGGTCACATCCTCGTGCGGCCCGCGCTGCGTTCGATCCATCCGCGCGAAGCCTCGCTGACGCTCGTGTAGCCCGCGCTACGGGAACCGGTCGCGAACGCCGCCGAGTTCGCGGCGCCACGATTCGCCCCACTCCCGCCAGGCCTCCGCATGCGATTCGCCGTGGTCCCGCCGCCACTGCGGGTCGTTCCCGGGCTCACCGAGCCGTTCGCAGTCGCGTTCCCCGCGAGCGATCGCCGCCTCGATGCCGTCGAAAGCGGACCTCACCCGGTCGAGCAGCGCCCGGTCTTCGGGCGCCAGCACGACGCGTGGTTCCTCGCGCGGCGCGACCGGGTCCGACTCGCTGAAGCGGAACCACGCGGCGTCGTCGAAGGTGTTCGATCGGACCCGCATCCAGTTCTGCCGGACGCGCTCGAGGTCATCGCCGCCGAGTTCGCCGAGCCCGCGGCTCATTCCGGCCAGCGTCCCGCATTCCCTCGCGCTGAACTTGGCGAGGTTCGTCGTCGCCCGCGCGTCGAGATCGCGGCGCATCGCGTCGAGCGACGCGGCGAGCCGGATGCGGTCCTCCATGGTGAGCGGCCCGGGCGAGAACAGGATCGCCTCGACGTCCACGATGGGCGCGCGGTAGTCGGCCGCCGCGAGCGGCGCGTCCTCGAGGCCGCCCTTGAGGCCCTGGGTCATGTGCAGGCCGTGTCGGGCGGCGGCGATCGCGAACAGGATCAGCGCGACGGCGAACAGGTTCCGGAAGCGCAGCAGGCGGATCAGGCGACCTCCCTCGGCGGGGCCCGGTCATCCCGGGACAGCCCGGGACGGTTATCGGGTCCGCCGGCTCCGCCCTTGAGCGGGGCCCTTCCGGGGCCGCTTCCGCTTCAGCGCGCCGCCCCGGCCTTCAGCTCCGCGAGCGCGGCCTTGAGCTTCTCGAACGACGCCGCGTCGCGGACGCTGTAGGCCGGGTCGGCGTAGGCGATGCGGCCGTCGCGCCCGACCACGAACACGGTGCGGCGGTTGAAGCCGGAGGCCTCGTTGAAGCTGCCGTAGGCGCGCGCGACGTCGTGGCGGTGGTCGGAGGCGAGGCGGAACGGCAGGTCGTGGTGCTTCGCCCACTCGTGGTGCGAGAAGACGTAGTCGCCGCTGATGCCGACGATGTCGGCGTCCAGCGCGGCGAGCGCCGCGAAGTTGTCGCGCAGCGCGCACACCTCGCGCGTGCAGCCGCCGCTCCAGTCGGCCGGGTAGAACGCGATCACGACGTTGCGCCGGCCGGCGAGCGACGCCAGCGCGAGCGAATCGCGGGCGACCGAGTCGCGCGTGGCGTACGGCAGCACGAAGCCCGGCGCGGGGTCGCCGACCTTCGGCGCCTCGGCGGCGAGCGCGGGAACGGACAGGGCGAGTAGAAGCAGCGACAGCGGGGCGATGGACTTCATGGCGGGCGAACCTCCGCGGGCGGCGAGACCGTCGTGACGATGCCTCGGGACACTCTAGCGGCAACGCGGCGAAAGTTCCGCCCGGCCTCCCGGGGCCGCACGCGATCGGGCCCGCAGTTCTCATGGGGCGAATCCCCCATGAGCGGCTCCGGCCGGCACGCCGGGCACATTCCGCTTGCCCGCGGCCGGCGCGGGTGGCGATGATTTTGGGGACCATGCGCGACCCCTTCTGGATCCGGGCGGGAGTGCCGTCCGCCGCGCTGCTCGCCGGCCTGTGCGCGTTCGCGCTGCCGGCCGCGGCCGGCGCGCGGCTGCGCATCAACGAGATCAACGCCAACATCGCGGCCGGCTGCGACCTCGTGGAGCTGCGCGTGACGCTCTGCGGGAGCATGAACGGCATCCAGCTCTGGCACCGCTCGGGGCCGCTCGTCACCTTCGAAGCGTTCGAGGTGCAGGCCGAGGATCTGATCGTCGTCCACGCCAACGGCGGCCTCGCCGACTGCAATCCGGAGGCGGCCGGGAACGAAAGCGCATCCCCCGGGCAGTACCCCGCGGCTTCCTACCCCGGCAACCACGACGCGGCGTACGACTGGTACTCGGCCGTGATCACCCCCACGGGCATCGTCGCGACGAGCAATGCCCTGGTCCTCTACGACTCTGCGGGCGTCATCATGGACGCCGTGCTGCTCACGGACGGCACATCGCTGCCGTCGGCCGAGACGACCCGGCTCGTCGAATCGGTCGTGGCGGCGGGCGAATGGTCGCCCCCCACCATGGAGCTGTTCGACTTCATCCTCTACGCGCTGCGGGACCTGAACGCCACGGGCACGACGGCGTCGGGAAACTCGCTTCAGCGGATGGACAACGCGGACGAGGACGACCTGTCGGACTGGACGCCGAACGAGGGCGCGCCCTCGACCTGGGGCGCGCTGAACGACGGTCAGGTCGCGGCGTTCAGCTGCGTCCTCGACGTTCCGCGCGCCGACCGGCGGCCCGCGCTTCGGCTCGAGGCGCACCCGGGCGTCGCGAGCGGCCCGGTCCGGTTCCGGCTCGGCTCTCCAGCGGCCGAGCCCGCGCGGCTCGAGGTCTTCGACGCGCAGGGGCGGCTCGCCGCGCGGCTCTGGTTCTGGCCCGGCGCCCGGGAGGCGACGTGGGACGGGCGCGACTTCGGCGGCCGGCCGGCCGTCGCGGGCACGTACTTCGCGCGTGTGACGACGTCGCGCTCGTCCGCCGTGGCGCGCGTGACCCTGCTGCGCTGAACGCGCGGCCCGGAACGACGAAGCCGCGCCCGGCGTTCCCGGGCGCGGCTTCGCGCGTTCGGCCGTCCGGCGCTTACCGCGCGCGCCGCACGTGGGCCGCCAGCGGCGGCGTGCCCTGGATGTAGTTGATCGAAGAGTTCAGCAGGTCGAGCGCGTAGTTGGGGTTGTGCATGCCGACGCTGCGGTCCTCGACGACCGACATGTAGTTCCACACCGCGCCCGCCGAGTCCCGCGACGTCCGGACGGACTTCGGCAGCCCGGTGGTGGCGTCCACGAGCCCGGCCGCGACGAGGCGGGCCTTGAGGTCGGCGGTCAGGATCTCGACGCTGTCGCGCACCGAGTAGCCGGGGCCGATCTCGGAGTAGTCGTCGATCGAGCCGTGGCACGGCGCGCACGCGGCGACGTTCAGCACTTCCTCGCCGTGCACCTCGCCGGCCATGTTGAACGTGTGCCCGCCGACCACGTACTGGCTCGTGGCCTTGTAGTGGCACTCGAGGCACGCGTCCTTGCCGTCGGCCGTGGTCGCCACGACGTGGCTGGTCTGGTCGTACGTCCAGCCGGCGAAGTGGTAGCCGTTGGTGCCGATCAGCATGTCGGCCTGGTTGCTGTGGTGCGGGCCGAAGCGGTTGCTCAGGGTGATCGGGTTCGTGATGTACGTGCCGACGTTGCGGCGGCCCTGGTGGCAGGCGCCGCAGGTATTGCCGGCGTTGAGGTTGTAGGTGGCGGCGTTCGCCAGCGTCGTGTTCGCCGTCCAGCGCAGACGGAAGTCACCGGTCGTGTGCGGGGCGTGGCAGGTGAAGCAGTGGATCGCGGTCGGGTTCTCGATCGTGTCCGGCGCCGTCGTGCCCGTCGCGCGCGCGATGAAGCCCTCGCTCGTGTGGCAGCCCTTGCAGGTCGAGTCGTTCTCGTTGAGCGTGGAGCCGGTCGAGTGGCGGGAGTTCTCCCACTGGCGCTCGGCGTCCACCAGCATCGTGTTCTGGTCGCTGTGGCACTCGAAGCAGCTCTGCGGCTCCTGGACGACCTCGACGCGGGTGATCTTCCGCGTGCAGCCCGTCAGTGCCGCCGTCAACGTGGCCAGCGCCACGAGGACCAGCATCCATCTGAACACCGCCATCGCCGTCTCCTCCTTCGATTGAAACGTGGAAAGCCACTTCCGCGTCGGGTTCACAGGTCGTAGCCCAGGTCCACACGCACCACGTTGGCCGTGTAGTACCGGTCCAGCAGGATGTAATCGTCGTAGTTGAAGCAGTTGTACTTCGCGCCGAGGTGGTAACGCCCGCCGAGCTTCAGCGAGCCCTCGACGAAGACCAGCGACTTCTCGATGTCGAGATCGCGCCCGATGTCGAGATACGTGAGGCCGCTCGCGACCTTGAGGTTCCGGATCCGCGATACCTCGACGCGGGCGCTGACCACGTCGCTCTCGGTCTCGAAGCCGGCCATGAGGTCCACGTACTCGTCGACGCCGTGGCTGTAGTCGGCCATGAGCGCGCCCCACTTCGGCACTTCGTAGCGCACGACCGCGCCGGCGACCGAGCCGTTCATGGTCACGCCGATGTCCGGCAGCTCGCGCTCCCGGCGCGAATAGTCGCCGGTGAGCGTGAAGCGCGCCGTCGGCTTGTAGTCCACCCGGCCGCGGAACTTGAGCGCGTAGACGTCCTTGAGGAGCGTCAGCTCCTCCATGTCGCGCTTGACGCGCCCGGTCCAGTCGAGGCGCGTGTTCAGCGCCTGGTGCGGGCGGAAGCTCATCCCGGCCCGCCAGGTGTGGTAGTCGGTGAGCGAGCGGTCGTCGTCGTTCATCTCGTGGCCGTAGCCCGCGCTCACCCGGCCGTACTTGTGGTGCCAGGTCAGGTCGAAGTCGTTCTGCACGCGGTCCGTCTGCAGGTCCGCGGCCGAGTCCTCGACGCGGCTGAGGTCGAGCCCGTAGCGGAACTCGTAGGCCTCGGCCGGCTGGATCACCGCCGTGTACTGGAAGCCGGACATCGTGTACTCGAGACCGCCGTCCGTCAGCTCGCGCGTGCCGTAGGAGCCGCGCAGGTAGTTGTTCCACTTCGACCAGAACGGCATCGGCGCGTAGAGCCGGGCCGCGACGACCCGCCCCTGCCGGTCGGCCGCCGGGTTCAGTTCGTCGGCGAAGTCGGTCATGCGGTACGACAGCCCGCCGCCACGGCGCCCGGCGCGCACGTCGGCCGTGACCTGGCCGCTCAGGAACCGGTGGTCGTAGCTCTGGCCGAGCGCGCTCGCGGTGCCCGCCGGGTAGGCCAGCCGGTCGCCTTCCTTCTGCTGGTGGTTGAGGTCGGCCGCGAGCGACAGCCACTTCGCGGGCGTGAACTGCAGGCCGCCCCGCCAGTCCTTGCGCTCGGAGGTCACGCCGCGCCCGGGGTCGAAGACGTAGCGGTTCTGGTCGTAGCCCGCGGTCAGCCGGAACCGGCCCGGCACGCGGAACGCCAGGTTGCCGGCCCGCGAGCGCAGGTTGATGTCGCGCAGGTCGAGCATCAGCGAGCTGCCCGGGTCGAACGTCTGCACGAGGTGGAGCCGGCTGAGCGCGAACCCCTCCTCGAGGTCGTAGCTCTCCTGGGTCGTGGACGGGTCCCCCGTTTCGTCGAGGAAGACGCCGCCGACCCTCACCGAGCCCTTCAGGGTGCCCGCCCACGGCGTGGCCGCGACGAGCATCAGCATCAGGACCGTCGTCCCGATCGAAAACGCCAATCTTCGCGTATGCATTCGGCCACCGTCCTAGTCGCGATGACAGCCCGAGTTGAAGCAACCCTGGGCCTTGAGGGATTCGTTCACGAACAACCGGCTCTCGTAGGAGCCGTGGATGTCGGTGTGGCAGTCGTTGCACGCGCTGCTCGCGAACTGCGTGCCGTGCATCGAGTTGTTGAAATGGCGCGGCACCGAGTGGCACTGCGAGCACAGCGGGAAGTGCGGCGCTTCGTAGGGCTGCTTCATCATGCGCGGCAGGTGCGAGCCGTGCGGTTCGTGGCACGAGAGGCAGCCGCCCTCGTCCGTCGAGTGGTCCATCGCCGCCGGGTGCTGGTGCGGGAACGGCCCGGCGAACTCGCCGTGGCACTTCAGGCAGACGTTGGTGCCGTTGTAGGACGCCGCGCGCGACGTCTTGTCGAGCGTCGCGTGGCAGTCGGTGCACTTCACGACCCCTTCCTCCACCGGGTGGCGATAGGAGCGCGCGAAGTCCGCCTCGGACCGCGTGTGGCAGCTCACGCACAGCCTGGGCTCGGGCTTCTTGAGGAGCCCGGCGTGCTTCGCCCCGTGGACCTTGTGGCAGCCGCTGCACGAGACCGCGTTGGCCGTGTGGACGTTCTTCTCGGCCATGTTCTGCTGGTGCGAGTTCTGGTGGCAGGCCGCGCACAGCAGCGCTTCGTCGCGCGCGGCGAGCTTCGCGGGGTTCGCGAGCGGGAACTTCTTCGGGTCGTCCTCCCAGTGGCGGCGGTCGCCGGTGTGGCAGTCCGTGCACGCCACGAGCGCGTCCGCCCCGTCGTGGGTGCCGCGGGCCCAGTGGGCCGTGCGCGCGAGCGTGGAGTCCTGGCCCTCGTGGCACTCGAGGCACGCCGCGCTCACCCGGGCCTGGTCCTGCGCCGTCGGAGCCCGGCCCACGAGTGCGGAGAGCCCCGCGAGCGCCACGCACGCCGCGAGGATCAAAGGCAAGTGTCGGAACGAAATCTCACGTGACATTCTGGCTACCCCCGACTGTGATGCCAGCTCCTATGCGAGTCCTGCCCCGAGCGGCGGGCAGGCGAGAGTTTCCGGTGTATCGCGGGATCGCCCGGAGGCCGGGCGGCAGCGGCCGCGGGG
>CAZUEM010000006.1:0-2014 GCA_964619155.1 uncultured bacterium | reverse complement strand
ACCCTGACCGAACCTTGAGCGGGAACTTGCGCACTTCAGAGCATGGCGTCAAGGGAAGACTACGTAGGTCGTTTCCCGGATGGGGGGCGGCGTCGGCCGGTCTACACCGTTCGGCGGAGGGGCGCGGGTGACCGCCCACTCCCCCGGTGCTACCGTGCGGCTTCCGATGAGAAGGTTCGCGCTGCGCACCCACTGGACCTCGATCGCATGAACGAGACGCCCCCCGCCGCGGCCGGGCCGCGGCCGGCGCCGGACCTGAACCCGCGCCGCGACCCGCCGCTCGACTTCCCCGACCGCGACCTCGGCGAGATGACGCCCGCCGATTACGCGACGCTCGGCTTCCTCTCCGGCCTCGAGGTGCACCAGCAGCTCCTGACGCGCGGCAAGCTCTTCTGCCGCTGTCCCGCGGGCCGCCGCGTCCGCAGGGTGGACGCCGAGGTGCTGCGCCACATGCGCCCGACGCTCTCCGAACTGGGCGAGTACGACGGCACCGCGCTCATGGAGTTCAAGACGAGGAAGGAGATCGTCTACCTGCTCGAGCGCAACACCGTCTGCACCTACGAAATGGACGACACGCCGCCCTTCCCCGTGGACGACGAAGCGGTGGGCATCGCGCTCGAGATCGCGCAGATGATGGGGCTCGACCTCGTGTCCGAGCTGCACGTGATGCGCAAGCAGTACCTGGACGGCTCGATCCCGACGGGCTTCCAGCGCACGGCGATGATCGCGCTCCGGGGCGCGATCCCGTTCCGGGTGCCGGCGCTCGGCGTGGACCGCATGCTGCGCATCCGGCAGTTCTCGCTCGAGGAGGACTCCTGCCGCGAGGTCTCGGACGTCGGGCACCGGATCGTCTTCCGCACCGACCGCCTCGGCATGCCGCTCGTCGAGACCGTGACCGAGCCCGACTTCCTCACCCCGTTCGAGGTCGAGGCGGGAGGCCGGCTCATCGCGCGGGTCGCGCGCGCCACCGGCAAGGTGCGCCGCGGCGAGGGCGCCGCGCGCCAGGACACGAACGTGTCGGTGGCCGGCGGCCGCCGCGTCGAGATCAAGGGCGTGAGCATGCACCGCCTGCTGCCGCTCCTCACGCACCACGAGGCGTTCCGGCAGCTGAACCTGCTGCGCGTGCGCGCCGAGCTCGGGCGCCGCGGCGTCACGAAGGACCTGCTCGCGGTGCCGGAGCAGGACCTGCCCTGGCAGCGTTCGCCGCTCGTGGTCGAGGCCGCGTCCGTGCTCAAGCGCTGCGACTACGGCCCGGTGCGCGAGGCGCTCGAGCGCGGCGACCGCTTCGCGGCGCTGCGGCTGCGCGGCTTCGCCGGGCTGCTCGCGAAGCGCACGCAGCCCGGCATCACGTTCGCGCGCGAGCTGACCGAGCGCGTGCGCGTGATCGCCTGCCTCAAGGCGCGGCCGTTCGCGATCCACTCGGACGTCCGCGACTACGGGCTCGCCCGCTCCGAATGGGAGGCGCTGCGGCGCGCGCTGCGCGCCGAGTCCGCCGACGCGATCGTGGTGCTGTGGGGGCCGGAGGAAGACGTGGCGACGGCGGTGCGCGAGGTGTTCGCGCGCGCCCGCGAGGCGCTCGACGGCATTCCCTCCGAAACGCGCCAGCCCTACCCCGACGGCACGACGGGCTTCGAGCGCATCCTGCCCGGACCGGACCGCATGTATCCCGACACCGACACGCCGCCCAAGCCGATTCCCGACCGCTGGGTGAACGAGATCGCCGGGCGGCTCGCCGAGCGGCCGTGGGCGCGCGAGGCGCGCTGGGAGTCGCTCGGGCTCGAGCCCGCCCTCGCGGCGCGCCTGTCGGCGGCCGAGGACGTGGCGGCGCGCTTCGACGCGATCGCCCCGCCCGCGGCCGTCGCGCGCGCGGTGGCGGTCGAGCTGCTGCAGCGCCCGGCGCGCTGGATGACGCGGCGCGGCGCCGATCCGACGGGCTCGGCGGAGCGCGCGGCTCCCGTCGTCGCGGCGTTCGCGCGCGGCGAGTTCCGCGCCGAGGCGCTGGGCCCGCGGCTCG
>CAZUEM010000005.1:35990-60400 GCA_964619155.1 uncultured bacterium | reverse complement strand
CCGGGTCCGCGATCGCGCGCAGGCGCTGCGCGAGCGCGGCGCGCGTGGCCGCGGACGCGAGCCCCGGCAGCAGCGCCGCCGGGCCGCCGTGCAGCGTCCCGTCGCGGCCGGCGCCGAAGCGGCCGCACACCACCACCGACTCGGCCTCGCGCAGCTCGTCGTCGAACGCCAGGGCGAGCCCGTCCTCGAGGCGCCCGGCCTCGAACCCCGCCTTCGCCGGGTCGTGCGGCAGGACCGGCACCCCGAGCAGGCCGCGAAGCTCCCTCGCCCGCTCCCGCAGCCCCTCGTCCGGGACGCCGCCGCCGCCGAGCAGGACGAACGTGCGGCCGCGCGGCACGCCGGCGCCGGCCATCGCGTCCACGAGTTCGGCGAGCGCCACGCGCTCGGGCTCGCCGAAGCCCGCCTCGGCCACGATCGCGGTCACCGCGGGAATCGCGAAGTGCCGGGCCAGCCGCCCGCCGAGCGGATCGGCGAGCGAGCGCCGCACCGCGCCGCGGAACGACACCTCAGGCGCCCCCGCCCCGCGCCGCCAGTTCCTCGCGCAGCAGCGCCTGCACCGTCTGGGGGACCGCCGCGCCCCCGCTGCGCTTCATCACCTGGCCGACGAGGAAGCCGAACGTCGCCGACTTGCCCTCGAGGAACTGCGCGACCGCCTCGGGATGCGCGTCCAGCACCTCGCGCACGAGCGGGCGCAGGTCGTCGGCGGAGGCCCGGACGGCCACGCCGTGGCGCGCGAGCAGCTCGTCCACCGAGCCGTCCTCGTCCGCCATCCACGCGAACGCCTGCTTGGCGAGCGGGCCCGGCAGCTCCTTCGCCGCCACCTTCGCGAGGAACGCCCGCAGCCGCTCCGCCGGGACGCGGCCGGCCCAGCGCGCGAGCGGCCAGCCGCGGTCCTTCAGCACCCGCAGCACCTCGACCATGATCCAGTTGCTCGCGAGCTTGGCGTCGGCGCCGCGTGCGCACGCCTCGAAGTACTCCGAGAGTTCGCGCGAGTCGGTGAGCACCGCGGCGTCGTACGCCGGCAGCCCGTAGCCCTCCGCGAAGCGCGCCTCGCGCGCCCACGGCAGTTCGGGCAGCGCCGCGCGCGCGGCCTCGCGGCGCGCCGCGTCCACGCGCAGCACCGGCAGGTCGGGCTCGGGGAAGTAGCGGTAGTCGTGCGCGTCCTCCTTGGTGCGCATGACCGCGAGCCGGTCGTGGTCGGCGTCGTAGAGCAGCGTGGACTGGACCACCGCCTCGCCGCGCTCGAGCAGCGCCTGCTGGCGCGCGATCTCGGCCGCCACGCCGCGCTCGACGCCCTTGATCGTGTTCAGGTTCTTGATCTCGGTCTTGACGCCGAGGCCCGCCGTGCCCGCCGGGCGCAGCGAGACGTTCGCGTCGCAGCGCAGCTGCGCCTTCTCCATGTCGCCGTCCGAGACCCCGAGCCAGCGCACCAGGCGGCGCAGCGCGAGCAGGAACGCCGTGCATTCGGCCGGGCTCCGCAGCACCGGCTCGGTCACCAGCTCGAGCAGCGGCGTGCCGGCGCGGTTGTACTCGACCCGCGAGAGCCGCACGTCGCCGTGGCGCTCCGGGTGGAACGACTTGCCGGCGTCCTCCTCGCAGTGGATGCGGGTGAGCGCGATCGCGCGCGCCTCGCCGCCCGTCGCGACCGGCAGCGCGCCGCCCTCGCACAGCGGCCGGTCGTACTGCGTGATCTGGAAGTTCTTCGGCATGTCCGGGTAGAAGTAGTGCTTGCGCGCGAACACGCTCTCCTCGCGGATGCGGCAGCCGAGCGCGAGCCCGAGCGCGAGCGCCTCGTCCACCGCGGCCGCGTTCAGGCGCGGCAGCGAGCCGGGCAGCCCGAGGCAGACCGGGCAGACCTGCGTGTTCGGCGCGGCGCCGAACGCGTTCGCGCAGCCGCAGAACATCTTCGTGCGCGTGCCGAGCTGGATGTGGCACTCGAGCCCGATCACCGGCTCCCAGGCCATGCCACCTCCCGCTCGAAGCCGCGCGGCATCCGCGCCGCCTCGCCCCCGGCCTCGATCGCGCGCGCCGCCCGCAGCAGCTCCGGCTCGCCGTCCGCCGGCGCGAGCAGCTGCGCCGCCACCGGCAGGCCCTCCGGCGAGAGCCCCACCGGCACCGACAGCGCCGGCAGCCCGGCCAGGTTCGCGCCGATCGTGAACACGTCGCTCAGGTACATCGCCAGCGGGTCGTCCACCTTTTCGCCGAGCCGGAACGCGGTCGTCGGCGCGACCGGCATCAGCAGGAGGTCGCAGCGCGCGAACGCCGCCGCGTACTCGCGGCGGATGCGCGTGCGGGCGCGCTGCGCCTTCGCGTAGTACTCGTCGTAGTAGCCCGAGGAGAGCGCGTAGGTGCCGAGCAGGATGCGCCGCCGCACCTCGGGGCCGAAGCCCTCGCTGCGCGAGCGCGTGACGAGCGCGTCCAGGTCCGCGGCCCCGGCCGCGCGCCGCCCGTAGCGGACGCCGTCGAAGCGCGCGAGGTTGCTGCTCGCCTCGGCCGTGGCGACGAGGTAGTAGGCGGCGACGCCGTACTCGCCCGGCAGGAACTCGAGCGGCACGCGCTCGGCGCCGGCGCGCTCGAGCGAGTCCGCCGCGCGCTCGAGGCCCGCGACCACCGCGCCGTCCACGCCCTTCGCCCACAGGTTCGCCGGCCAGCCGAAGCGCAGGCCCTTCACGCCCGCGTCCCACGCCGAGACGTCCGGCGCCGCGCCCTCGCGCATCGAGGCGTCGAACGGGTCCGGCCCGGCGAGCGCGCCGTAGAGGAGCGCGAGGTCGCCGGCGTGGCGCGCGAACAGCCCGACCTGGTCGAGCGAGGACCCGAACGCCACCAGCCCGTAGCGCGACAGCCGCCCGTAGGTCGGCTTGAGCCCGTACACGCCGCAGAACGCGGCCGGCTGGCGCACCGACCCGCCCGTGTCCGAGCCGAGCGCGAGCGGGACGAGCCCGTACGCCACCGCGGCCGCCGACCCGCCGCTCGAGCCGCCGGGGACGCGCGCGAGGTCCCACGGGTTGCGGGTCGGGCCGTAGCCGCTGAACTCGGTGGACGAGCCCATCGCGAACTCGTCCATGTTCGCCTTGCCCGCGACGACGGCGCCCGCCTCGCGCAGCCGCCGGACGACGGTCGCGTCGTACGGCGCGTGCCAGCCCTCGAGGATGCGCGAGCCGCAGGTCGTGGGGTAGTCCACGGTGCAGAGGTTGTCCTTCACGAGCACCGGCACGCCGGCGAGCGGCGCGCCGGCGGGCGCCGCCCCGGCGCCGGCGTGGCGCGCCTCGAGGTCGGCGTGCACGACCGCGTGCACGTCGCGCTCCCAGCGGCGGGCGGGGCCCTCCCACCCGGACTCGGCGGCCTCCTCCGCGCGCAGCGCCCCCGCGCGGACGCGGGCCGAGAGCGCGGCGGCCGATTCGCGCCAGGGCTCGGGGGCCGCGCTCACGGGTTCACGTTCTCCACCACGGGCGGCACCACGAAGCAGCCGTCCCGCACCTCGGGCGCGCCGGGCAGCACGTCCTCGGGGTCGAGCGTGCGGCCGTCGGGCTCGTCCGCGCGCAGCGGCGCGTCCGCCGGCGCGAACGCCGTCGGCTCGCAGCCCGCGAGGTCCAGCTCGTCGAGCGCCGCCGCGAACGCGAGCACGGCCGAGAGCTGGCCGGCGACGCGCTCCACCCCGTCGTCCTCGATCTCCAGCTTCGCCAGCGCGGCGATGCGCCGCACCTCGGCCGCGTCAATCGCCATCGCCCGTCCCCGTCACGAAGCGCGCGAGCACCTTCTTGATGGCTCCGGTGAAGCGCACGGTGAGCTTCATGTCCGGCCCCTCGCCCTCGGCCGCGAGCACGGTCCCGGCCCCGAAGCGCTCGTGCATCACGCGCCGCCCGACCGCCCGCCGCGCGGCCGCGCCGCGCACCGGGGCGGCCGTGACGCCGTGCGTCGGGCCGCCGGGGTTCTCGTCGAAGTCGAACGTCACGTCGGCCGCCTCGTCGCGCCGGTAGGCGCGCCCGTCGCCCCAGCGCTCGTCGCCGCCCTCGCGCAGGGCGCCGCGCGCGTGCGCGCCGCGGGCGTGCCCGTTGCCGCGCGCGGGCCGGCCGGCGCCGCCCCACGTCCCCGGCCCCTCCTCCTCGCGCTCGAGCAGGTGCGCCGGGATCTCGTCCACGAAGCGCGAGACCTGCGCGCCCCACGAGCCGTCGAAGCGGCGGCGGAACGCGGCGGCGGTCAGCAGGACCTCGTCCTTCGCGCGCGTGAGCGCGACGTAGAAGAGCCGCCGCTCCTCCTCGAGCTCGCGCGCGTCGTCGAGCGACGAGGCGTGCGGCAGCAGGCCCTCCTCCAGCCCCGCCACGACCACGCTCGGGAACTCGAGGCCCTTGGCGTTGTGCGCCGTGAGCAGCAGCACCCGGTCGGCGTTCTCGCTCACCCGGTCGGCGTCCGTCATGAGCGAGCACTCGGACAGGTATTCGAGCAGCCCCCCGCGTCCCTCCTCGCCGAACTGCGCGGCCGAGGCGGCGAGCTCCTGCACGTTGGCCTTGCGCTCGAGCAGGTCCTGCTCGCCGTCGGCCACCGCCTCGAGGTGGCCGAGGTAGCCGCTCTTCTCGAGCAGCCGCGCGAACAGCACGCCGAGCGGCTCGTCCCGCAGCGCGTCGAGCTCCTCGAGCAGCGCGAGCAGCTGGTTCGCCCCCGCGCGGGCCGGGCCGCGCAGCGCCCCTTCGGCGCGCAGCTCGCGCAGCGCCGCGGCCGGCGTGGCGCCGAGAGCGAGGCGCGACTCGACCTGCCCCTGCAGCGTCGCGCCGAGCCCGCGCCGCGGCGTGTTCCAGACGCGGAAGAACGACGTGCTGTCGGCCGGGTTGACCAGCAGGCGCAGCCACGCGAGCAGGTCCTTGACCTCGCGGCGCTGGTAGAACGACACGCCTCCCACGATCTCGTAGGCGATCCCGGCGTGCCGCAGCTCGGTCTCGATCGCGCGCGACTGCGCGTTCGTCCGGTACAGCACCGCGCAGTCGGCCAGCCGCCCGCCCAGCCGCACGCGCGCCTCGAGGTGGCGGCGGACGCGCCGCGCCTCGGCGGTCTCGTCGGCGCACAGCGCGAAGCGCAGCGGCGCGCCCGCGCCGCGTTCGCACCACAGGTTCTTGCCCTTGCGGGCCTGGTTGTTGGCGATGACCGCGTTCGCGGCCGCGAGGATGTTCCCGGTCGAGCGGTAGTTCTGCTCGAGCCGGATGGTCACCGCGCCCGGGAAGCCGCGCTCGAAATCGAGCACGTTCGCCAGGTCGGCGCCCCGCCAGCCGTAGATGGACTGGTCGTCGTCGCCCACGACGAACAGGTTGCCGTGGTGGGCCGCCAGCGCCTGCACGAGGCGGAACTGCGCGTGGTTCGTGTCCTGGTACTCGTCCACGAGCACGTGCTCGAAGCGCCGGCTCCAGCGCTCCCCCGCCTCCGGGTGCTCGAGGAAGAGCCGCACCGACTCGGCGATCAGGTCGTCGAAGTCGAGCGCGCCCGCGCGCCGCAGCGCCGCCTGGTAGGCCGCGTACACCTTCGCCACGTTGCGGTCGAACGGCGTCATCGCCGCGCGCTCGGCGTGCCCGGGGCCGACCAGCGCGTTCTTGCAGTCCGAGATGCGCCCGAGCACGATCCCCGGCCTGTACGCGGTCTCGTCGAGCCCGAGGTCGCGCCGGATCTCGCGCAGCAGCCCCTCCTGGTCCTCGCGGTCGTAGATCGTGAACCCGGGCGCCAGGCCGAGCGTGGCCGCCTCGCGCCGCAGCAGCCGCACGGCGGTCGCGTGGAACGTGCCGATCCACAGCCGCGCCGCCGCCGGGCCGACCGCGCGCTCGATCCGCTCGCGCATCTCGCGCGCGGCGCGGTTCGTGAACGTGAACGCGAGCACGCCCTCCGGGCGCACGCCGCGTTCGAGCAGCCGCGCGACGCGGGCGGTGAGCACGCGCGTCTTGCCGGAGCCCGCGCCGGCGATGACCAGCGCCGGTCCGCGCTCGTGCTCGACGGCGGCGCGCTGCTCGGGGTTCAGCGGAAACGGCTGCGACACGGGCGGGGCCTCGGGGAGGAGCGGAAGGACGGACGGAGCGCGCAATCTACCCGAACGCGCGCGGGGCCTCCAACGGCGAGGGCCGCCGGCCCCACGGCCGGCGGCCCCGCTCCGCTCCCGCGGGATCACTTCACGAACAGCATCTCGCGGTACTTCGGCATCGGCCACAGCTCGTCGTCCACGAGCGTCTCGAGCCGGTCCGCCGCGGCGCGCAGCTCCTGCATGAGCGGCCGCACCTCGGAGCCCAGCCGCTGGCAGGCCTTCATCTCGTCGTGCACCGACTGGATGTCGGCCAGCTTCTTCTGCAGCGCCTCGACGAGCGCGAGCGACGCCTCGAGCGCCTCCCCGAGCGCCGCCACGCGGCGCGCGTGCGCCGACTCCCGGCGCGGCCCGGCCGTGGCGAACGCCCCGGCCGCGGCGACCGAGACCGCGAGCTGGCGCTCCGCGGCCGGCACGACCAGCGTCTGGACCATCTCGGCGAGCGTCTCGGCCTCGAGCGTCACCTGCTTGAGGTAGCGCTCGATCGCGACGTTGAAGCGCGCCTCGGTCTCGGCCTCCGAGAACACGCCCATGTCCACGAGGAACCGGTGCGCGGCCTTCTCGCGCACCGCGGCGAGCGCCGCCGGCGTGTCGGCGAGGTTCGGCAGCCCGCGGCGCGCGGCCTCGGCCTTCCACTCCTCGCTGTAGCCGTTGCCCTCGAAGCGCACCGCCGCCGTCTCGGTGAACACCTCGCGCAGCAGGTCGGCCACGGCCTGGTCGCGGTTCGCGCCTTTGGCGTCGAGCTTCTTCTTGAGCCGTTCGCTCATCTCCGCCAGCGCGGAGGCCACCGCGGCGTTGAGCGTCGCCATCGGCACCGCGCAGTTCGCCGACGAGCCGACGGCGCGGAACTCGAACTTGTTGCCCGTGAACGCGAACGGCGACGTGCGGTTGCGGTCGGTGTTGTCCTTGGCCAGCGCCGGGAGCTTGGCGACGCCCATCTCGAGCACGAAGTGCTCGGGGTCCTTCGTCGCCTCGCCGGCGCTCATGCGCTCGAGGATGCTCGTGAGCTGCTCGCCGACGAACACCGAGAGGATGGCCGGCGGCGCCTCGTTGGCGCCCAGGCGCAGGTCGTTGTTGGCGCCCGAGACGGAGAAGCGCAGCGCCACCGAGCGGTCGTGCACGGCCTTGAGGCAGACCGCGACGAACGCCAGGAAGCGCAGGTTCTGGTGGGGCGTCTTGCCCGGGTCGAGCAGGTTCTCGCCGCGGTCCGTGGACATGCTCCAGTTGCAGTGCTTGCCGCTGCCGTTGATGCCGGCGAACGGCTTCTCGTGGAACAGGCACACGAAGTCGTGCCGCAGCGCGACCTTCCGCGCGACGTCCATGGCGAGCACGTTGTGGTCGTTGCCGATGTTCGCGTCCTCGAAGATGGGCGCCATCTCGAACTGCATCGGCGCGACCTCGTTGTGCCGCGTCTTGATCGGGATCCCGAGCCGGTAGAGCTCGAACTCCAGCTCCTCCATAAACGCGATCACGCGGGGCGGAATCGAGCCGAAGTAGTGGTCCTCGAACTGCTGGTGCCGCGGCGAGCTCGCGCCGAGCAGCGTCTTCTCGGTCTGGGTCAGGTCGGGGCGCAGCGCGAAGTGCGCGCGATCCACCAGGAAGTACTCCTGCTCCACGCCGAGCGTGGCGCTGACGTGCTTGACGTCCACGTCGCCGAGCAGCTTGAGGAACGAGACCGCCTGGCGGCTCAGCGCCTCGTTCGAGCGCAGCAGCGGCGTCTTCTGGTCGAGCGAATCGCCGTGGTAGCTGATGTAGGCCGACGGGATGCACAGCGTGCGGCCGTTCGCGCTCTCGACGAGGAACATCGGCACGCTCGGGTCCCAGGCGGTGTACCCGCGGGCCTCGAACGTCGAGCGCATGCCGCCGGAGGGGAACGAGCTCGCGTCCGGCTCGCTCTGCCAGAGCTGCGAGCCCGACAGCTTCTCGAGCACGCGCACCTCGCCGGACATCTGCACGTTCAGGTCGATGAACGCGTCGTGCTTCTCGGCCGTCAGGCCGGTCATCGGCTGGAACCAGTGCGTGAAGTGCGTCGCGCCGTGCGAGACGGCCCATTCGCGCGCGGCGGACGCGACGGTCTCGGCGACCTCGCGCGTGAGCGGCGTGCCGTTGCGCAGCGTCGAGACGAGCGACTGGTAGGTCTCGCGGGGCAGCTTCTCGCGCAGCTTGATGAGGTCGAGGACGTGGCGCCCGAAGTAGGTGCTGACCGGCGAACGGTGGCCGTCCGGCTGGCGCGGGGCGTCGAACGTGCGGGGCTGGCGGCCGATCACCGCGAATCGGGCCGCCATGCGGGGGGACGTGCGGGACGTCGTCATGCGTCTTCCTCCTGTTCCGACCGGCACGAACCGGGAAGCTCCGTGCGGATCCGTGGGAGATGCGGATCCGTCACGAGCGGACCCGTGACGAACCCGGGGGGTTGAGGGCGAAGACGTTACCCGAGCCGGGGGCGGCCGCGCCACGGGCATTTTGCACGGCCGCGTCCGTGCGCCGGCGGGGCGCCCGCCCCGGCGCGATGCCCGGGGCGAGCGAGGCGCCTCAGAACTCGGGGCCGAGGCTCAGGTGCCAGCGCGGCCGCGACGTGTCCCGCAGGTCCGTGCGCCAGCCGACGTCGAGCTTGAGCAGCGCGAACCAGACGTAGCTGCGGATGCCCGCGCCGAACGACAGCAGCGGGCTCGCCAGGCGCCGGCCGCGCTCGTCCACGGTCGTGAAGCGCAGCGGGTCGCCGTCGTTCCACACCATCCCGGCGTCCGTGAAGAGCGCGCCCTTGAGGTTGAAGCTGCCGAGCGGCACCGGGCCGACCACGCCCAGCTGCTGGATGAACGGGAAGCGCAGTTCCTGCGTCAGCATCAGCGCGCGCGAGCCGACGATGTCGAAGTCGCGGAAGCCCCGCAGCGTCGAGAAGCCGCCGAGGCGGAAGGCCTGCGGGTCCCTGCCCCAGCTGCCCGCGGCGAGGGCCCGCGTCGCCCAGGTGTAGCCCGAGGTCAGGTCCCAGTAGCGCCGGAAGTCCGCGGACACGGTGTGGTACTCGAGGCTGTTGCCGGTGACCCGGAAGGCGGGCGCGAACGTCAGGTTGTAGCGCGAGCCGTTCACCGGCCCGTAGTAGCTCGAGAGCGAGTTGTCGCCGACCAGCGAGAACGACGGCGACGTCACGCTGCGGAACTGGCGCGTGCCGCGCTCGAAGTAGCCCGGGGCCACCTCGACGAAGAACGTCCGCTCGACCCAGAACTGGGTCATCTGCACGTCGAGCCGCCGGAAGCGGTCGAACGGGTAGGACAGCTCGAAGAGGCCGCCGAAGTTGCGCTCGCTGAAGATCTGCGCGCTCGAGAGCTGCTCGCCGAGCGTGGTCACCCGCGACTCGAAGTAGTTCTTGAAGTGGAAGGCGCCCGCGCCCCAGTCCCAGCGCCGCGGCAGGTAGCTGTAGATGGCCAGCGCGTTCGTCTCCTCGATCGAGCCCGGGAACAGGTCCGTGGCCACGAACAGGTTGCGGTCGCCGAGGAAGTCGCTGAACAGGATCGCGGTCGTGCCCGCGAAACCGTAGCCGGTCGCGGCGATCACCTGGCCGTTCGCCGCCTCGGGCCCGAGCTTCCAGCGGTAGCCGCGCGGCTTCTGGCCGAGCACCGTGTCGGCCAGCGCGAACGGCCCGCCCCGCTCGAGGAGCGGCGTCCGCTCGGGCGAGCGCGCCGCGGTGTCCGGGAGCGGGACGTCGAGGCGCGGCGGGGTGAGCAGCCCGACCGGCGGCGTGTACGCCCCGCCCGCGAGCGCCGACGGCGGCTCGCCGGGAACGGCCGGCAGCGGGCCCCGGGGCGAGGGCCGCCGCGGGCCGGCGGTCGTGTCCGGGGCGACGGCGCTGTCCGGCCACGCGCTCGCCAGCGCGCCCCGGACCGGCGCCCCGGCGCGCACGCGCGCGACCGGGCGGCCCGCCTCCTCCTCGGTCAGCACGGCCGCCACGGCGTCGCGCTGCAGGCCGCGCAGGACGCCGTCGGAGCCGACGGGCTCCTGCACGGCGAACACGTCGTAGCCGGCCCGGTCGAACGCCGAGAACACGATGCGGTCGTCCTGCCGCGACCAGGACAGGCTCTCGATGCCGCCCAGCACGTCGGTGAGCTGCGTCACGCGGCGGTCGGCGGTGTCCAGCAGGTGCAGGTTCATCGCCCCGCCGCGGTCGGAGAGGAACGCGAGCTTGCGCCCGTCCGGGGACCACACGGGGTTGCGGTCCTCGCCCGCGGTGTCGAGCAGCAGGCTCGTGCGGCCGGAGGCGAGGTCCAGTTCGTGGAGGCCGTAGTGGCCGTAGCCCTCCGCCGGCGGCTCGGGGCGCAGGACGACCGGCGCGCCCCGGTCCGACGAAAAGGCCACGCGCCGGCCGTCCGGCGACCAGGACGCCTCGCGCTCGTCCCAGGTGTCGTCGGTCAGCCGGCCGATCTCGCCCGTGCCGGTGTCCACGAGCCACAGGTCGGAGCGGCCGTCCTTCACGCCCGCGACCACCACCGAGTCCGACACCGGAGACCACGCCGGGTAGGACAGCGACTCGCACGGCACCTCGAAGCTGCGGCGCACGCGCCCGCTCTCGGCGTCCACGACGTAGAGCCGGTCCCGGCCCGCGCTCTTGGCCGTGATCGCGAGCGAGGCGCCGTCGGGCGACCACGCGATCGATCCGCGGAACAGCGGCCACGACTCGAACTGCACGTTGCGCTCGCCGCGCAGCAGGCGGCGCAGGACCTTCCCGTCGTGCGCCGACATCAGGTAGAGGTCGGTGTACTGCTTGCGGTCGCTGAAGTACGCGATGCGGTCGCCCTGCGGCGAGATGGCCGGCATCAGGTTGAGGTTGCTCTGGTCGCGGCGGTGGTCGGTCAGCCGCTTGCCGTACTTCTCGGGGTACTCGTGCTCGGCGACCGAGGGCCAGAACTCGCGCCGCAGCCACAGCCGCCACTGCTCGTCGAAACGCGAGCTCGGCATGCCGTAGGTGCGCTCGAACGCCCGCTCGAAGTTGCGCATCTGCCGCGCGCGCTTGAGGAGGTCGCGGAAGCGGTCCTCGCCGAAGCGCTCGTGCAGGTAGGCGATCGCCGACTGGCCGAACTTGTAGACCGGGTAGCCGCCCATGTACTCGAGCGGCGGGATGTAGCCCGTGATCGCGCCGTCTCGGCACCACATCTCGGAGCCCGACTCCATGCCGAGCGAGTAGTACTCGGCCATGCCCTCCGCGAACCACAGCGGCATCTGGAAGAAGCCCTGCCCCGAGAGGAGCGACATGCCGGTGTTGTTGTAGAGGATGTCGAACTGGAAGGCGTGCACCAGCTCGTGCACCAGGACGTGACGGAAGTCCTCGTAGGAGCCGGTGAAGGGCAGCACGACCCGGTCGCGCAGCATCTCGGTGAAGCCGCCGGTCCCGCCGTCGATCAGCTCCGAGGTGACGTTCGTCTGCGAGAAGTCGTTGTGCGACCCGTAGATGATGATCGGGATACGCTTGCTCAGGCGGTGGCCGAGGCGCTTCGAGAAGGCGGCGTTGGTCTTCTCGGCGAGGTCGAGCGTGCGCATGGCGAGGCTGTCGGAACCCGGGTAGAAGTACACCTCGAAGTGGTCCGACTCGATCGACCGCCAGTCGTACAGCTCGTACTGGACCTTGTTCTGCCCGAAGTACTGGGCGTGCGCGGCCCCCGAGGCCGCCAGCAGCCCGGCCGCGGCGAACGCCGCGGCCACCCAACGCCGAACTCCCATCGTCCGTCCTTTCGATCCCGGCCGGTGCGGCGCCGACGCGGCGCCCCGCGGCACTCTACACCGAAAACCCCGGCCCGTTCCCGGCTTCGCGCGTCCGCGAACCGTCAATACTCCCAGCGCGCCTTGAGGCTGACGTTGAAGTCCGCCGGGCCGGAGGCCGCGCCCGGGGCCTGCACCAGCGACGAGCGCCGCTGGGTGAGCTCGGTCGTCACGTAGATGAAGCGGTTCACCCGGTACTCGACCTCGACGTCGCGCTCGAACGTGTTGCCCCGCCCGTAGCCCAGCGCCGGCCCCCGGTCGAGCCCGGGCAGGCGCTGGCGGTAGGTCCACGACGTGCGCGCGTTGACGTCCCCGGAGACGCCCACGTACACGTCGCCCGCCCCGCTCGCCCCGAACAGCGCGCCCTGCTCGCGCTCCACGGACCACTGCGTGACCGCGTTGTTGAGGTACTTCGCGAGGTCCTGCGAGAGCTGGTTCGTCAGCTGGCGCGTGACGTAGTTCTCGAGCGGGTCGGCGACCTGGTTCAGCACGCCGCCCTCCTCGCTCGTGAACCGGCCGTAGGTCAGCTCGGCCAGGATCTCCCGCTGGTCCCAGCCCTCCGGCCCCGACAGCGTGATCACCGGCTGGCTCGAGCGCCCGGTGATCTCGGCGGTGATGGTCTCCATCTGCCGCTGGTCCCACTGGCCGGCCTGCTTGTACAGGTCGCTGCGGCTCGGCAGGAGCCGCGTCTGGGCCCGGATGTTCATGTCCGGGTCCACGCCCTGCTGGTTGTCGAACGTCAGGTCCGCCCCGGTCAGCGTGAAGCGGTTGCTGAGGAAGTAGTAGTAGCCGCGGATGAGGTGCATCTCGCCGTAGATGAGGAGCGAGTCCGGCGTCTGCTCGAGGTCGAGGTCGGCGTCGAACTCGATGTCGCCGTCGGGCGGCCGCCAGCGGAGGTTCCGCGGGGCCTCGAGGTGGACGCGGTAGGTCCAGTAGAGCGGCTCGGTGGTCGCCATGCGGGCCTGCACCTCGCTCTGGTTGGCGAAGTCGA
The DNA here is from genome assembly GCA_964619155.1 of uncultured bacterium. Taxonomy (GTDB): domain Bacteria; phylum Eisenbacteria; class RBG-16-71-46; order RBG-16-71-46; family RBG-16-71-46; genus CAIXRL01. The sequence goes on along the minus strand of CAZUEM010000005.1, from coordinate 47,609 downwards.
ACTCGATGACGCCGCGCTTGAGCCGCACGTCGCCCGCGACCTGCGGCAGGCGCACGCCCTGCACGCGCGGCCCGTCCGTGACCCGGAAGTCGCCGTCGAAGAGCGCCGCGTAGAGCCCCTCCTGCTGCGACGCGAAGTCGCGCAGGCGCAGGTCGAACAGGTAGCGCTCCATGCCGAGGCCGTCCATCTCGACCGCGCCCTTCGCCCACACGCGGCCCGAGCGTCCCTGCCGCGCCGACAGCGAGTCGAGCGTGAGGCGCTCCTCGTCGAAGTGCAGGTCGGCGTGCACGTCCTCGAGGATCTCCTCGCGGCCGGCCGGCCGCACCGTGCCGCCGCGCACGTGCCCCGTGCCCGTCACCTTCGGCGACTTCGGCGTGCCGGCGACCGTGGCGTCGAGGTCGAAGCGACCCGTCGCGGTCTGGAACAGCGGCACGAGCACCGGCAGCAGCCGCAGGTCCCCCTTCGGCACCTCGATCCGCCACGACATGGGCTCGTCCGGCAGCGCCGGCTCGCGCCCGAGCGCGAGCCGCAGCGGCATGCGGCCCCGGACGGTCGAGACCACGTCGAGCATCGTGACCCGCGTGTCGGGCACCTCGAGCACGCCGTCGGCGTAGCGCGCCCGCACCTCGGCGCGCTGGGCCCGGTAGTCCCGCCAGCCGAAGCCGGCGGCGCCGGCGCGCAGCTCGAGCTCGGGCTCCGGCGGGCTGCCGCCGATCGCCAGCGTGCCGTCCACGCGCCCGCGCCAGCCGCCCGCCTGCGGCGCCAGCGCGCCGAGCCGGTCCACCGGGAAACGCTCCGCCCGCGCGACGCCGCGCCACGCCCCGGCATCGCGCAGCCAGCGCGTGACCGCGGTCGCGGTGATCGAATCGGGCCACGCCCGCGGCGCCAGCGTCACGTCGAGCTCGCCCGCGAGGTCGCCGCCGTCCAGCCAGAAGCGCACGTCGCGGACGCGCAGTTCGTGCGCCTCGCCGGCGAGCGCCAGCGCGAGCGAGTCGCCCGCGTGACCGCCGAACGCCGGGGCCCGGGCGCGGGCGTCGAACGCCCAGCGCGGGTCGCCCGAGCGGCCCGTCACCGCGAGCCGCGCGTCGGCGCGGCCGCCGAGCCCCCAGTCGGCGGGCATGCCGAGCCGCCCCAGGTCGAGCCCGCGGCCCTCGAGCGCGAAGTCGTAGAAGCCCCCCGGCGCCGCCCAGCGCCCGCGCGCCTCGAGGCGCGCCGCGCCGTCGCGCGCCACGACGCGCTCCGAGACCGTCCCGTCGCGGTCGCCCGCCAGCACGAGCGGCGGCTCGGCGACCCAGTCGAACTGCGCGCTCGTCGCGCGCGCCCGCGCCGCCGTCAGCCGCCAGCGTTCGCCCGACCAGGCGGCGGCGCCGCCCAGCACGACCAGCGTGTCGCCGGCTCGCGCGCGCAGTTCGGCGAAGTCCACGCGCTCGTCGCCGAGGCGGATGGGCGCCGAGGCGCTGTCGAGGTGGATGCCCGTGAAGAAGCCCTCGCGCGCGAAGGCGTCCGCGGTCAGGTCCGGGGTGGGCAGCAGCCGCCCCTTCACGCCGCGCAGCTGCCACTCCGCGAACTTCGCCGCGCTCCAGGTCGTCGCCTCGCCCGCGAGGTCCCCGCTCACGAACAGCTGCCCGGCGCGGTTCTCGACGCGCCCCTCGGCGCGCGCGAGCGTGCCGCGCAGCCCGGTCGCGCGCCCGTCCGGCCACTCCTCGAGCGGCAGGCCGGCGATCGCGAACGGGCCCTCCCAGCGTCCCGAGTCCACGACCGCGCGCAGCGTGAACGATCCGCCGCGCCGCCAGCCCGTCACCGAGAACGAGTCCCGCGCCGCGGCCGGGAACTCCACGCGCACGAGCGCGCTGTCGGCCCGCCATCCCGCCCACTCCGAGCCCGCGAGCGTCGCGGTCAGGCGCGACCAGGTCGCGGGCTTCGAGGGCGTCTCCACCCGGTAGAGGAACCGGCCGTTCAGCCGGCCCGCCGGCCAGCCGACGAGCTTGAGCGCGCGCCAGTGCGCGGGGTCGGCGTCGCGCGCGTCGCCGCCCACCTCCCAGCCGGCCTTCGACCAGCGCACGCGGCCGCGGAAGTCGCCCGCCGCCGAGCGGCCGGAGAGCGAGTCGAGGGCGAGCTCGCGCCCGTCCCAGGCGAACCGCCCGGCGCCCGCGACCGCGAGGCTGTCCCACGTGAGCTCGGAGCGGAACGCGCCGCTCCAGCGCGCGCCGCCCAGCGCGCGGATCGAGGCGCGGCCCTCGCCGGGCACGTCGAACGTCCGGTTGTCGAAGACCTTCGCCAGCCATCCCCAGCGCACGCGCTCGACCTCGGCGTGGACCACGCGCACCTCGCCGCCGTTGCGCCACGCGCCGCGCGCGCCCAGGGACAGGTCGCCGGTGCGCAGCCGCCCGACCCGGAAGCGCGTGCTGTCGGCGTCCGCCGCCAGTTCGGCGCGCAGTTCGTCGAGACGGCTCTCCCACGGGCCCGCCCGCCAGCGCATGCGCTTCACCTCGATCCGGGTCGTCGCGCCGGTGGAGCCCGCGAGCATCAGGTCCAGCCCCCGCACGCCCTCCAGCGGCTTCGGCGCGCCCACGCGCGCGTCCTTCAGCTCGAGCGTGAAGTCGAGCGCGCGCGGCTTCCCGCCCGGCTTCGCGGGGCCGCCGCCGAACTTCGGGAGGCGCCACGTGCGCGAGGGCCCGAGGTCGAGCCGCACGACCGGCCGCTCCGCCACGACGTGCACCGGGCCGCGCCCGCCGCGCAGCAGGCCGAACGCGCCGTAGGTGACGCGCAGCTCGTGCGCCTCGAGCAGCGTGCCGCCGCCGTCCCGGTAGCGCACGCGCGGCTCGATCACGCGGAAGCCCGTCAGCGGGTTGCCCTTGATGTCGCGCATCTCGAGCACGAGATCGCTGCTGCCGGCGAGCGCGTGGTTCACCACCAGCGTCAGCTCGCGCGCGACCAGCTCGGTGCGGTTCGCGAGGTAGGCGATCGCGCTCGCCGCCACCACCACGACCAGCAGCAGCAGCCCCACGAGCACCAGCCGGACGAGCTTGCCGACGGTCCAGCGCACCGGCTTCGGGACGTGCCCGGCGACCTCGTGGAGCTCCTCGCGGATCGTCTCCACGACCCCGTGGTGCGGGTGCTCCCCGGGCTCGCCGGGCTTGCGGTCGCGATCGTCGGTCATGCTCAGAACGAAGGTCCGATGGCGAACTGGTACACGAACGGCAGCGTCGTCCCGCCGAGCTTGCCCTCCGGGAAGTCGGGACGGTCGCTCCACGCCAGGTCCACGCGCAGCGGCCCGAACGGCAGCACGAGCCGCGCGCCGAGGCCGTAGGTCCAGCGCAGGTCGTCCGGCCGGCTCCGGGTCGCCTGCCAGGGCGCGACGAGGTTCGACGCCGAAATGTACTCCGGCCGGGCCCAGACATTCCCGGCGTCCACGAAGGCCTCGATCCCGAACGGGCCCGCCACCGGGATGCGCAGCTCGACGTTGGCCAGCGCCATCGCCAGGCCGCCGGAGGGCGGGACCGAGTTCTCGCCGTACCCGCGCAGCGAGTTGACCCCGCCGATGAAGAAGCGCGACTCGAACGGCACGCGCGCCACCTCGAGGTCGAGGCCTTCGGTCGGCGAGAAGTTGTCCGGCGTGCTGCCGAAGGGCTCCATCACGCCGCCGCTCGCGCGGGCCGCCAGGCCCCAGCCGTTGGGCAGCGGCGAGTACCAGTGCGAGGTCACGACCAGCTTCCGGTAGCTGCTCGTGCCGCGCAGCGGGCCGCCGGCCAGCTCGGCGCTCACGACCTGGTACGAGCCGCGCGCCGGGGCGATGCGATTGTCGCGCAGGTCGCGCTCCAGCGTCAGCCGCAGGGAGTTCGTGCGGTAGTTGGCGCGCAGCGTGTCGGGCCGTTCGACCACGCCGCCCGGGAGCGTGTCGTAGTCCTGGTGCACGAAGCGGTTGGTCTGCACCAGCGTCGCCCGAGACAGGCGGCTCAGCTCGCGGAAGAGCGTGAACGAGAAACCGTGTTCGTCGCGGCGGCGGATGAAGCTCGGGTTCGAGCGGTCGTCCTCGCGCAGCGCGAACACGCCGGCCTGCCCGAGCAGCCGCACACCGAGGAGCCACGGCTCGGTGAGCGTCGCGCCGGCGCCCGCCTTGCGGAAGTGCCCGCGTCCGTCCAGCGAGTACTCGCCGTCCACCGCCGCGCCGAGCGCGCGCGTGTCGAGGTTGCGGTGCCCCCACGCGCCCGAGACCCGGAAGCGGTCGGTCGTGCCGCTGCCGACGCCGCCGTCGATCCAGCGGCTCTTGCGCTCGCTGAGCCGGATGCGCAGGTCCACGCGGGCGGCCGCCGAGTCGAGCACCGACGAGACCTGCACCTGCCGCCACAGCCCGGTGCCGTAGAGCCGCTCCACCGAACGCGTGAGGCGCGTCTGGCGGTAGACCTCGCCCGGCCGCAGCAGCATCTCGCGGCGCCCGAGCGACTCGCGCACCTTCCCCGAGGATTCGAACGTCAGATCCCCGACGCGGTAGAGCGGGCCTTCGGTCACGTCGTAGCGCACCACCACCTGCGCGGAGTCCGAGCCGGGCTCCGCCCCGCTGCGCGCGCCCACGAAGTAGCCGCGCTCGCGGTAGAGCGACTTGATGCGCAGCGTGTCGAGCTGCAGGAACGCCGGGTCGAACGGCTCGCGCGGCTCCGCCAGCAGCGCGCGGCGCAGTTCCTTCTCGGGGTAGGCGGCGACGCCGCCGAGGTCCACGCGCTCGATGCGCGTCCGCGGGCCCTCGGTCACCTCGAAGACCACCCGCGTCGAGCGCGCGTCCTTCGCCGGCTCGAGCCGCACGCGCACGCGCGCGTCGAGGTAGCCGTAGTGGCGGTAGAAGCCGACGATCGCCGCGGAATCGGCGCGCAGGTAGTCGCGCCGCAGGGTCGGGCGCTCGCGCCACGGCAGCGACGACGGCCGGCGCGTGCGCAGCGAGGCGCCCTTCAGGAGCTGGCCGCGCGAAAGCTCGTGCAACCCGGTGTAGCGCACGCTCTCGATCGTGCGCAACTCCTCGGGCAGTTCCGTTTCCTGCGCCTCCGCGCGCGGCGCGGCGGCCGCCAGCGCGAGGGCGAGGCCGAGGGCGATCGCGGCCGCGCGGCTAGCGGGGCGCGGGCGCAACCGTCGTCGTCTCCCGGGGCGCCTGCTCCAGCGCCTTCACGCGCCGGAGCGGCCGCATCAGGTCCTGCGCGATGATGAAGACGAACAGCGTGCCCACGAAGATCAGCCCGACGCGCATGAACCGGAGATAACCGCGGGCCGACATCGCGCGGCGCCGGACCGCCTGCAGGAGGGCGAGGAAGATGTGCCCGCCGTCGAGCAGCGGGATGGGGAGCAGGTTGAACGCCATCACCGCGATGCTGATGGTGCCGAGCAGGTCGAGCCACCAGTCGAGGCCCTGGCGCGCCGCGTCCCGCGCCATCTGCGCGATGAAGATCGGGCCGCCCATCTGCTCGCGCACTTCCATGAAGCGCGTGAACGTCACCCACAGGCCGTTGTAGACGCGCGCGGTCACGAACGCCGTCTGCGCCCCGGCCTGCGCCAGGGCCTGCGGCGCCGCGAAACGCTCGACACGCTTCATCTGGTGCATCGAGCGGATGCCGATGAGTCCCTGCTCGCCCGTCCCCTCGGTGTCCTTGACCGGCCGCACCGTGAGGTCGAACGTGCGCTCGCCGCGGCGGAGGTGGAACACGACGTCCCGGCCGGCCTTGCCGCGCAGCTGGCGGGGCACGTCGCCGAAGCGCGACACCGGCACGCCGTCCACGGCCAGGATGCGATCGCCCTCCTGCAGCCCGGCCAGGTAGCCCGGCAGGCCGCTCAGCACGGTGCCGACGACGGGGGGGTCCGAGGGCGGCACCAGCGAGCGCAGCAGCGGCGCGACGCCGCCCGCGGGCAGCGCGAGCGCGAAGGACGAGTCGCCGCGCTCGAAGCGCATCTCGGCGCCGGCGGTCGTGTCGGCCCCGGGCACGGCCTTCTCGAGGTCCCACCAGGTCGCGACGGGCCTGCCCGCGAACGAGCGGATGACGTCGCCCTCGGCGAGGCCGGCGCGCGCGGCGACGCTCGTCCCTTCGATCGGGCCCAGCACGTTCGGGAAGTCCGGCGTGCCGACGCCCACGAATGCGTAGAGCACGAAGTAGGTGAGGAACGCGAACACGAGGTTCGCCGCCGGCCCGGCGACCGCCACCAGCAGCCGCCCGAACCACGGGTGGGTCAGGAACTGCTCGGGCCCGCCTTCGGGGATGCTGCCGTCCTCGGCCGGGTGGTCGCCGGCCATCTGGACGAAGCCGCCGAGCGGGATCCACGACAGGCAGTAGCGCGTGCCCCCGGCCGTGAAGCCGATCATCTCGGGGCCCATGCCCAGCGAGAACTTCGTGACGATGATGCCGCGCCACTTCGCGACGAGGAAGTGGCCCAGTTCGTGAAAGAAGATCACGATTCCGAGCAGGACGACGCCCGGCAGGATGGTGCTCAGCTGCACGCGGGTTCCTCGTGGGACGGGGTGGAATGGAAGCGGCGCGAAGCTACCCGCCGCCGTTCGGACGGGTCAAGCCTCGGCGGCCGGGCCGGCGCGCTGGCGAAGCCGCCGGGAAGCTGTCATCGGCGCATCCGGGCGTGCGGTTGAGGCGCGCCCCGGGCGCCCCGGGGCCGCGGCGGAGGATTCACCGTCCCGTGACCGCGGGAGCACGCCTGTCCGCGAGCGCGCGGCGGTATTCCTCGAGCGTGCGCGCGGCCGTGCGCTCGATGCCGAAGGCCCGCACCGCCTCGCGCCCGCCCGCCGCCCATCGCGCGCGCGCGGCCGGGTCGGCGAGCGCGCCCGCGATCGCGCCGGCCAGCGCCGCCGGGTCGAGCTCGCGCACGAGCCGGCCCGAGACGCCGTCCGCCACCACCTCGGGCACCCCGCCCACCGCCGTCGCGACGATCGGGACGCCGAGCGCCTGGGCGTCGAGGAGCGAGGTGCAGAGCCCTTCGAGGTGGCTGGAGAGCACGAACAGGTCGAACTGCCGCAGGAGCGCCTTCGCGTCGGGGCGGAATCCCGCGAGGTGCACGCGGCGCTCGAGCCCCAGTTCGGCCCTCCGGCGCTCGAGCGCGGGCCGGCACTCGCCCTCGCCCAGCCACACGAAGTGCGCGCGCGGCCGCGCGGCCAGCACGGCGGGGACGGCCTCGAGCAGCAGCGCGTGGTTCTTGTGCGGGGCCAGCGACGCGACCGTGCCGGCCACCTCGGCGTCCGCCGGCAGCCCGAGGAGCGCGCGCAGGTCCGGCGCGCTCGCCGCGCCCTCGGCCGCGACGGCCGCGAGGTCCACGCCGCTCGGCACCAGCGCGAGCCGGTCCGCGGCAACACCCGAGGCGCGCATCGCCGCCGCCACCCCTTCGCTGATGCAGAAGTAGCGGTCCACGTTCATGCGGTACTTGAGCCGGCTGAACGGGTTGCCGCCGACCGTGAAGTCCACGCGGCGCGAGACGACCGCGACGGGGACGCGCGCCCAGCGCGCGGCCGGCACCCCGAGGGCGTGCGCGTGCGCGCTGTGCAGGTGCGCGACCTCGGGCGCGAACGCCGCCAGCGCCGAGCGCGCGGCCAGCACCCCCTTCAGGTCGAGCTCGCCGCGCGTTTCCCAGCGCCGCGTCGCGAACCCTTCCGCCGCCGCCTTCTCGAGCAGCGGCCCGGCGGGCGCGAGCAGCAGCTGGTCGATCCCCGCGCGGCGCAGTTCGCGCATCAGCAGCAGCACCTGGCCCTGCCCGCCGCGCCAGGTGCGCCCGGTGTCGAGGTGCGCGACCTTCACGCCGCCACCTCCGCGATCGCCCCGGCGAGCGAGCGCCCGACCGCCTCCGGCGTCGCGATCTCGAGCGCCCGCGCCCGGGCGGCCGCGCCGAGCGCCTCGCGGCGCGAGTCCGAGCCGAGCAGCCCGGCGAGGGCGCCGGCCAGCGCGTCCGCGTCGCCGCGCGGCACGAGCGCGAGGTGCGCGCCGTCCTCGAGCACCTCGCGCACCCCCGGCCCGTCCCCGGTCACCACCGCCCGGCCCGCCGCGAGCCCCTGCCAGAGCTTGTGCGGCACGACGCGTCCGGCCTTCTCCCCCGCGCCGAACGCGCCGAGCACGACGTGCGCCGCCGCCAGTTCGCGCGGGGCTTCCTCGTAGGGGCGCCGGCCCGCGAACTCGACGCGCGCGAGCGAGCGCTCCGCCGCGAAGGCGCGCGCCGCGTCGTACTCGATCCCGGCCCCGACCATGCGAAGCGTCCAGGGCGGCAGCGCCGCGCCGCGCGCCTCGAGCCGGGCCGCCGCCTCGAGCACGACGCCGGTGCCGTGCAGCGGCAGGAAGCCGCCCACGTAGAGGATGCGCAGCGGCGGCGCGGGCGGCGCCGGGGGCACCGCGAAGAACGCGTCCTCGGCGCCCACGAGCACGCGGCGGAGCCGCTCGCGCGGCGCGCCGAGAGCGGCGAACAACTCTCCGTGCGCCCAGGTGTCGCACAGCACCAGGTCGGCCGCTCGGAGGCTCCAGCGGTCGAGCGCGCGGTTCCAGCGCGCCTGGGCCGAGCGCTCGCCGTGCAGCTTCCAGTCGCCGACCAGCGTGTCCCAGCGCGAGACCAGCGGGTCGAAGACGAGCGGGCGGCGGCCGCACAGCGCCCGCGCGAGCGGCACGTCCTTGTGGCGGAACTCGGGCACCAGCACGACGTCGCTGCCGCGCGCGGCGCCGGCCCACGCGGCCGCGAGCGCGGGCCAGCGCCGGAACGCGCGCGTCTCGCGTACGCGCGCCTCGCTCACCTCGAGCCCCGCGCGCCGCAGCCCCTCGCGCAGGATGCGGTTGCGCGGGTAGGCCGGGTCCCATGCGCCGAAGAAGCAGACGCGGGTCACCGCGCCGCCTTCCCGCGCCGCCCGAGGTCCCAGAGCGCCGCGTACTTGAGGAACACCTGCGCGGCCGCGAAGCCGCACAGCACGAGCCCGTGCGCGCCGTCGAGGAACCCGAGCTGCAGCACGTACTGGCGCAGGAACCGCAGCGGCGGCCGCAGCAGCACGTCGAGCGCCCCGGCGCGGCGGCCCGCCGCCCACGCCTTCTCGGCGTTGGCGGGCGCGTAGCGCAGCATCTTCTCCACGCAGTCGCCGAGCGTGCGGTAGCTGTGGTGCTCGATCGCGAACCCCGGGGCCGCGGCGCCCGTGGGCGCGGAGCCGCCGACGAGCACGCGCTCGTGCACCGGCGCGCCGTCGAAGCGAGCCGCCGCGCGCCCGAACAGCCGCGGCAGCGTCTCGCCGCCCCAGCCGCACCAGCGGATGCGGCGGCCGAGGAACCAGCCATGGCGGGCCGCGAAGACGGCCGCGCCCGCCGCCGGGCGCGAGGCCACGGCCGCGCGGATCGCCTCCTCCGCGCCGGGCGCGAGGCGCTCGTCGGCGTCCAGCCACAGCACCCAGTCGCGCGTGCACTGATCGAGCGCGAACTGCCGCTGCACGCCGAAGCCGTCGAACTCCCGCTCGAACACGCGCGCCCCGAGCCGCTCCGCCGCGTCCCGTGTCGCGCGAGCGCCGCGCGGGTCCCACACGACCACGACTTCCTGCGCGAAGGCGAGCGCGGGGACGAGCGCCTCGAGGTCGCGCGCCTCGTCGCGCGCGAGCAGCAGGACCGAGACCGGGAGGCGCTCAGCCATGGCGCGGGTGGCGCTCGAGGTGGGCCAGCACGAGCGCCGCGCCGGCGTCCGGCGCGAGCGCGGGCAGGCAGTTCCAGTGCGGGCACGCGGTCCGGTCGCAGGCGCGGCACGGCAGCTCGGTGCGCCAGAAACCGTGCGCCTCGCCGGGCGGGTTCCAGGTGTCCGGGTGCGTGGGCCCGAACCACGCGAAGCTCGGCACGCCGAGCGCCGCCGCGAGGTGCCTCGGCCCGCTGTCGGTGCCCACGACCGCGCGCAGCCGGGCGATCACGCCCGCGAGCGCGGCCACGCCGCAGGCCGGCAGCACCCGCACGACCGGGGCGAGCGCGAGCAGCCGCCGCGTGACCGCTTCCTCGCCCGGGCCCGCGATCACCAGCACCTCGTGCCCCGCCGCCGCCAGCTCGCGCGCGAGGATCGCGCTGTGCGAGACGGGCCACGCCTTGGTCGGCCACGACCCCGCGGCCACCAGTCCGACCGCGCGCGAGGGCTCGCGCACGCCCGCGGCCTCCAGCAACCTCGCGGCCTCGGCGTGCGCGGCCGCGCCGACCGCGACCTCGGGTTCCGGGCCCGTCGCCGCCCCGCCGGCCGCGGCGGCGAGCCGCAGGTGCACCGCGCTCGCGTGCTCGCGCCGGCCGCCGGCGAGGCGCGTCTCGCGCGGCACCGTGCCGGTGTACGCGTGCCGCCGCCCGCGCAGGTCGTAGCCCCAGACCTCGGCCGCTCCGCTCGCGCGCGCGAGCAGGGCGCTGCGCGGGTTGCCGAAGAAGTCCACCGCCACGCGCGGGCGCAGCCGGCGCAGCGCCGCGGCGGCCGCGCGCGTCGAGGGCCCGGTGCGCTCGATCCCCCAGGCGCGCGCGAGCCACGGCAGCCCCTCGAGCAGCGGCGTGAAGCGCGCCTCCGTCACGGCGTGCAGCTCGAAGCCCGCCGCGGCCAGCGAGCGCAGGGCCGGCGTCACCAGCACCACGTCGCCGAGCGCGCGCAGCCGGATGCCGACCGCGACGCCGCTCACCGCGGCTCCCTCCCGCGCGCGGCGGCCCCGTTCACGCGCGCTCCGCCGCCGCGCGCGCCGCGGCGCGCGCGCGCGCGTCCGTCTCGCGGAGCTGCTCGAGCGACTCGACCTCCTCGGCGTCGTGCGCCTCGAGCACGCGCTCGAGGATCTCCGGCACGCGCCCGAGCGGGATCGCGCCATCGAGGAACGCCTGCACCGCCACCTCGTCGGCGGCGTTGAGCGCGCACGGCGCGGTGCCGCCGAGGCGCCCGGCCGCCAGCGCGCATGCGTACGCCGGGAAGCGCGCCGGCTCGACCGGCTCGAACTCGAGCCCCGCCAGTTCGAGCGGCGAGGCCGCCGGCACGGCGGGCGACCAGCGCTCGGGCCACGAGAGCGCGAGCTGGATCGGCAGCTTCATGTCGGCGCGCGCCACCTGGGCCATCAGCGAGCCGTCGGTGAAGGTGGCGATCGCGTGCACGAGCGCCTGCGGGTGGATCACCGCCGACAGCCGCTCCCACGGCAGGTCGAAGAGCCAGTGGGCCTCGAGGATCTCGAGCCCCTTGTTGAAGAGCGTCGCCGAGTCGGTGGTGATGCGCGCGCCCATCGCCCACACCGGGTGCGCGAGCACCTCCGCGCGCGTCGCCCGCCGCCAGTCCGGGTGCTTCCGAAGCGGCCCGCCGGAGGCGGTGAGCGTCAGCATCGCCACCTCGCCCGGCGGGCGGCCGAGCATGCACTGCAGCGCGGCGCTGTGCTCGCTGTCCACGGGCAGCAGCGCGCCGCCGGCGCTCCGCAGCGCGCGCTGGACGAGCGGCCCGCCCACGACCAGCGTCTCCTTGTTGGCGAGCGCGAGACGCGCGCCGCGCTCGAGCACCGCCAGCGACGCCGCCAGCCCGGCCGCGCCGACGATGCCGTTCACCACGTCGTGGGCGCCGCACTCGGCCGCCAGGCGCGCGGCCGCGCCCTCGCCCACGTCCACGCTCGCCCCCGGCGCCGCTTCGCGCAGCGCCGCG
>CAZUEM010000005.1:0-35890 GCA_964619155.1 uncultured bacterium | reverse complement strand
CGCGGCGAGCGCGGTGACGCGGAGCCGCTCGCGCTCGCGCGCGGCCACGGCCAGCGTCTGTTCGCCGATCGAGCCGGTGCAGCCGAGCACCGCGAGGTCGCGGCGCCCCGAGGCGGGCGGGGCGCTCACGGCACCTGGAAGACCACGACCCGCAGGTACCAGTAGACCAGCGGGGCGCCGAAGTAGAGGCTGTCGAAGCGGTCGAGGATGCCGCCGTGGCCCGGGATCAGGTCGGACGAATCGCCGCTGCGCGCGTCGCGCTTGAGCAGCGACTCGACGAGGTCGCCGACCTGGCCGCACACGCCGACGAGCGCGCCGATCGCCAGCGCGTCCGCGGTCGTCAGCCACGGGATGCCGGCGGGCCCGTGCATGAAGGTGCGCGCGCCCGCGACCGCCCCGAGCAGCGCGAACGCGAAGCCGCCGGCCGAGCCCTCGAGCGACTTGCGCGGCGAGATCGCCCCCCACGGCCGCGTGCGCCCGAGCCAGCGGCCGACGAGGTACGCGCCGGTGTCGCAGCTCCACGTCACGAGGAACGCGAACAGCACCAGCTTCGCGCCGTCGGGATAGCCGAGCCCGGCCCGCCACGGCAGCTCGCGCAGCAGCACGAAGTGGGCGGACAGCCAGCCCACGTAGAGCACGCCGAACACCGTGACCGACATGCTCTCCACGATCCCGGCCCGGCCCGGGTGCCGCAGCGCCGCCGCGAGCAGCAGCAGCAGCGCCCCCGTCGCGAGCAGCGCCGCGTGCGGCGTGTGCGGCCGGTACACGAGCACCAGCAGCGCGAGCGCCGAGGCGAAGCCCAGCCACGCGTTCGGGCGCAGGCCCTTCGCGCGCATCATGGCGTAGAACTCGCGCAGCCCGAGCGCCACCTGCAGCGAAACGAAGCCGAGGAACGCCACCCCGCCGACGCCCGCGAGCAGGATGAGCAGCGGCACGAACAGCACGGCGCTCGCCACGCGCAGCGGCAGGGCCCAGGCCGAGGACTTCGCCCGCGCCGGCGCGCCGTCGCCCGCGGGGCCGGTCGCGGCGGGTTCGCTCACGGCGGCGGCCCTAGTCCGTCCGGCCGAAGCGGCGGTCGCGCTTCTGGTACGCCGCCACGGCCTCGAAGAGGTGGCGGCGCCGGAAGTCCGGCCACAGCGTGTCCGTGATCCACATCTCGGTGTAGGCGAGCTGCCAGAGCAGGAAGTTCGAGATGCGCATCTCGCCGCTCGTGCGCACGAGCAGGTCCGGGTCGGGCAGCCCGGCCGTGTAGAGGTAGCTGGCGAACAATTCGTCGTCCACGCTCGCGGGCTCGAGGCGGTGGGCCCGGGCGTCCGCCAGCAGCCGCCGCACCCCGTCCACGATCTCGGCGCGGCCGCTGTAGGACAGGGCGAGGTTCAGCAGCATGCCCGTGCCGGAAGCGAGGTACTCCTGCGTCGCCGCGATCTCCGCCCGCACCGCGGCCGGCAGGTCGTGGGTGCGGCCGATGACCTGGAGCCGGACGTTGTTCTCGCGCAGCTCGCGCCGCTCCGCGCGCAGCGTCTGGCGCAGGATGGTCATCAGCGCGGAGACCTCGCGCGCCGGGCGCTGCCAGTTCTCGACCGAGAACGTGTAGAGGGTCAGCACCTCGATGCCGAGCGCCGCGCACCCGCGCACCACCTCGCGCACCGACTCGCGGCCCGCGCGGTGCCCCATGAGCCGCGGAACCCCGCGCGCCTTCGCCCAGCGGCCGTTGCCGTCCATGATGATGGCGACGTGCCGCGGCAGGTTGCCGCGCGCGATGAGCTCTTCCGCGGTGGGCGTACGGGTCGGCAAGCGGGCTCCGCGTCCGGTGGGTGGGCGACCGGGCCGCGCGGCGGCCCGGCGGGACCCTAGACTTCCATCACTTCGGCGGTCTTCTTCTTCAGCAGCTCGTCGATGAGGCCGACGTACTTGTCCGTCAGCTTCTGCGCGTCCGCCTGCAGGTGCTTCGAGTCGTCGGCCGGGATCTCGCCGTCCTTCTCGCCGTCCTTGATGTGCTTGAGCGCGTCGTGGCGCACCTGGCGCACGTGGACGCGGCCCTCCTCGGCGAACCTCGAGATCAGCTTCACGAGCTCCTTGCGGCGCTCCTCGGTGAGCGTCGGGATCGGGATGCGGATCACCTGCCCGTCGTCGGCCGGGTGCAGCCCGAGGTTGGCTTCGTTGATCCCGTGCGTGATGGCCTTGATGAGGGTCTTGTCGAACGGCTGGATCATCAGCAGCCGCGGCTCCGGGGCGGTGACCGACCCGATCTGGAGCAGCGACATGGGCGTGCCGTACGCCATCACCTTCACGGTGTCGAGCAGCGCCGGGCTCGCCTTGCCCGTGCGCACGCTCACGAACTCGTGGCGCACCGACTCGAGCGCCTTCTTCATCCGTTCTTCCGCTTCGGCGAGGATCTTGTGTGACATCGTCGTCAGTCTCCCACGCGGGTGCCGACCGACTCGCCGCGCACGAACTTCACGAGGTTCCCCGGCTCGCCGACGTTGAACACGACGAGCGGCAGCCGGTTGTCCATGCACAGCGAGATCGCGGTCGAGTCCATGACCTTCAATCCGCGGTTCAGGATATCCATGTAGCCGATGCTCGCAAACCGGGTCGCGGACGGGTCCAGCTTCGGGTCGCCGGAGTAGACGCCGTCCACCTTCGTCCCCTTGAGGATCACGTCGGCGCCGACCTCGATCGCGCGCAGCACCGCCGCGGTGTCCGTGGTGAAGTACGGATTGCCCGTGCCGGCCCCGAACAGGACGATGCGGCCCTTCTCGAGATGGCGAACGGCGCGGCGGCGGATGTACGGCTCGCAGATCTGGTCCATCCGGATCGCGGACATCACCCGCGTGAACACGCCGCGCTTCTCGAGCGCGTGCTGGAGCGCGAGGCAGTTGATGACCGTCGCCAGCATGCCCATCTGGTCGGCGCCGACGCGGTCCATGCCCCGCGTGCTGCCCGCGAGGCCGCGGAAGATGTTCCCCCCGCCGATCACCACGCCCACCTGGACGCCCATGCCGTGCACGTCGCGGATCTCGTCCGCGAGCGCGGCGAGCACGCCGTCCGAAATGCCGTGGCCGGCCTCGCCGGCGAGCAGCTCGCCGCTCAGCTTGAGGAGGATCCGCTGGTAGCGGCCGGACAAGGCTACTCCGCGCCCAGCCGGAACCGGGCGAAGCGGCGCACGACGACGTTCTCGCCGGTCTTCGCCGAGGTCTCCTTGACCAGGTCGCCGACCGTCTTCTTGTCGTCCTTGATGAACGGCTGCTCGAGCAGGCACACCTCGGAGTAGAACTTGTCGAGCTTGCCGACGAGGATCTTCTCGATGATGTTCGCCGGCTTGCCCTCGTTCGCGAGCTGCGCCGCGAAGATCTCCTTCTCCTTCGCCACGCGCTCGGCGGGGACCTCCTCGCGGCGGACGTAGTCGGCGCCCGCGGCGGCGACCTGCATCGCGAGGTCCCTGCACAGGCGGCCGAAGTCGTCCGTGCGGGCGACGAAGTCGGTCTCGCAGTTCACCTCGACCAGCACGCCGATGCGGGCGTCGTGCACGTAGGCCTCGACGCGGCCCTGCGAGGCCGTGCGGCCGGAGCGCGTCTCCGCCTTCGCGATGCCCGCCTTGCGCAGCACCTCGACGGCCTTCTCGAGATCGCCCGAGGTCTCGCTGAGGGCCTTCTTGCACTCCATCATGCCCGCGCCGGTCTTCTCGCGGAGCGTCTTCACCAGTTCCGCCGTGATCGTCATCGAACTCCCCTGCGTTGGAACGCCCGTCCGCGCGCAGCCGCGCGGACGGGCGCGTGTCGTTTCGGTCTGGATGGGTCTGCCGCCGGAACTACGCGCGCGCGGACTCCGCCTCGCGCTCGGCCTCGCCGGCGTCGCCGCCGTACGAGACGGTCTCCTGGTCCGCGCCCTCGAGCGCCATGGAGCGCGCCTCGGCGATGGCGTCGGCCACGAAGCCCGTGAACAGCTTGATCGCGCGCAGCGCGTCGTCGTTGCCCGGGATCGGATACTGGATCTGCGTCGGGTCGCAGTTCGTGTCCACGATGCCGACGATCGGGATCCCGAGGCGGTTCGCCTCGGCCACCGCGATCTTCTCCTTCTTCGTGTCCACGACGAACACGAGCGAGGGAAGCCCCGGCATTTCCTTGATGCCCGCGAACGCGAACTGCAGGCGCTCCTGCTCGCGCGAGAGCCGCGACACTTCCTTCTTGGCCAGCTTGTCGAAGGTGCCGTCCGCCTTCATGGCGTCCAGGTCCTTGAGACGCTTGATGCTCGTGCGGATGGTCTTGAAGTTCGTGAGCATGCCGCCGAGCCAGCGCTCGGTGACGTGGAACTGGCCCGAGCGCTCGGCGTCCTCGACGACGATCTGCTTGGCCTGCTTCTTGGTGCCGACGAACAGCACGTGACCGCCGCCGCGGATCACCTTCTGGATCACTCCGCGCGCGTCCTGGATGCACTTCAGCGTCTTCTGCAGGTCGATGATGTAGATGCCGTTCCGCTCCATGAAGATGAACTTCTTCATCTGCGGATTCCATCGCCGCGTCTGATGCCCGAAGTGCACGCCCGCTTCGAGCAGGTCTTTCATCGTGATTTCGGCCACTGGGACCTCCGTTGGGGTTCCGCCTCCGCCCCGGGGCTTCGATGCGTCTCGCGCCTCCCGCCGTTCGCGCGCCGCGCGAGCTCGGACGGGACCCCGCGCGATCGCCGGGGCGTGTGAGTTGTGGGTGTCGGTTAGCGCTTGCTGAACTGGAACCGCTTGCGGGCGCCGGGCTGGCCGTACTTCTTGCGCTCCTTCATGCGCGAATCGCGCGTGAGGAAGCCGTCGCGGCCCAGCTGCGCCTTGAGCGCCTCGTCGCGGCGCACGAGCGCGCGCGCGATCGCCATGCGGATGGCGCCGGCCTGGCCCGTGAGCCCGCCGCCCATGACGCGGGCCGAGACGTCGTACTTGTCCGCCGTGTTCGTCGCCGTCAGCGGCGAGAGCGCGATGAGGACCAGCGAGTCGCGCGTCAGGTAGTCGCGCACCTCGCGTCCGTTCACCAGCACCTTGCCCGTGCCCGCCGTCAGGCGCACGCGGGCGACCGCTTCCTTCCGCCGGCCCGTGAGGGGCTTGTTCGTCGTTGCCGTCGTCATGCCGCCCCCTAGGCCTCGAGGTTCCACGTTTCGGGCTGCTGCGCGGCGTGCGGATGCTCCGCACCGCCGTACACCTTCAGCTTCCTGAGCATCGCGTCGCCGAGCTTCGTCTTGGGCATCATGCCCTTGACGGCCTTCTGCACGACGCGCTCGGGGTGCTTCGCGAGCACCTCGGCGAGCTTCGTGAAGGTCGCGCCGCCCGGATAGAGCGTGTGGTGGAAGTACTTCTTCTTCTCCGGCTTGGTGCCGGTCAGCCGAACCTTGGCCGCATTGATCACGATGACGTGGTCGCCCGCGTCGACGTGCGGCGTGTAGATCGGCTTGTGCTTGCCCTTGAGCACCATCGCCACCTGGGCCGCGAGACGGCCGAGGGTCTTGCCCTCCGCGTCCACGACCAGCCAGCGGCGCTGGATGTCGGCTTCTCGGGCGGAATAGGTCTTCATCCATCCTCCGGATTGCTGCTGCGGCGGGCCCTTCCGAACGCGGCACTTCGGCGCACGAGCGGCCCGCTGGGCGCGGGGGGAACCCCCTGCGCGTGACCAAGAAACGCCGGAAACTAGCAGCGGGCCGAACCGGCTGTCAAGAAACGGGCTCCGCTGGCGGCCCGCAGGCGGGCCTCCCGCCGCCGGGCCGGGGCGCGCGTTCAGGCGAACTCGGCCAGCAGTTGCCGCAGCCGGGCGAGCGGCAGCCCGACCACGGTGCCGTAGTCGCCCTCGATCCGCCGCACGAACTGCCCGGCGAGGCCCTGGATGCCGTACGCCCCGGCCTTGTCGAGCGACTCGCCGCTGCGCACGTAGAGGTCGAGGTCCTCGGGCCCGAGCTTCTGGAAGTGGACGACGGTGCACTCCGCACCCGTCCGCTGCTCGTCGCCGCGCACGACCGCGATGCCGGTCCAGACCTCGTGCCGGCGGCCGTGGAGCCGCTCGAGCATCCCGCGCGCCTCCGCGGCGTCCGCCGGCTTGCCGAGGCGCTTCCCGCGCAGGACCACGACCGTGTCGGCGCCGATCACGACCGCGTCCGGACGCGAAGCGGCGACGCGACGCGCCTTGTCGAGCGCCAGCGCGCGCACGCCGTGGCGGGGCTCCGCGCGGCCCGGCCACTCGCGGTCGGGGCCGGGGTCCACGACCGTGAACTCGGCCCCGGCCTGGCGCAGCAGCGCCACGCGGCGCGGCGAGGCCGACGCCAGCACGAGCGGGGCGCGCCCGCGCCAGAAGAGCCCGCGCGCCTTCATTCCGCCCCCGCCGCGGGAGTCTCGACCAGCAGCGTCACCGGCCCGTCGTTCACGAGCTCCACCTCCATGTGCGCGCGGAACACCCCGCGCTCGACCCGCACGCCCGCCGCCGCCAGCGCGGCGCAGAACGTCTCGACCAGCGGCCCGGCCCGCTCCGGCCGCGCGGCCGCGACGAAGTCCGGCCGCCGGCCGCGGCGCGCGTCGCCGTAGAGCGTGAACTGCGGCACCACCAGCACCGCGCCGCCGGCGTCGCGCACGTCGAGGTTCATCTTCCCCTCCGCGTCGGCGAAGACCCGCAGGCCCGCCACCTTGGCGGCCAGCCAGCCGGCCTCGGCGGGGCCGTCGCCGTGCGTGGCGCCGAGCAGCACGAGCAGGCCGCGGCCGATGCGTCCGCTCTCGGCGCCCTCCACGGTCACGCGCGCGCGCGACACCCGCTGCAGGAGCGCCCTCACGCGCCGCCTTCCGCGGCGCGCCCGCCGCCCCCGCCGAGCAGGCGCTGGCGGCGCTCGACGCGGCTCACCCCCGGCAGCTTGCGGACCGCGGACATCACCTCGTGGAGCTTCGCGAGGTTGGGCACCTCGACGACGAACACGCCGCGCACGACGCGGTGCTCGGCCTGCATGCCGGCGGTGCGGATGTTGACCCCGACCGCGGCGATGGTCTTCGCGATGTCCGCGAGCAGCGACGGGCGGTCGGTGCCCGAGACCACGAGCCGCACCGGGAAGATGTCCCCGGGCCGCGCGTTCCAGTCCACGGCCACGCGCCGCTCCGGGGCGACCCGGTTGCCGAACGTGTTCGGGCAGTCCTGGCGGTGCAGCGACACGCCGCGGCCGATCGTGACGATGCCGATCACCGGGTCGCCCGGCACCGGCTGGCAGCAGCGCGCGAAGTTCACCATCAGGTTGTCGATGCCCTCGATGCGCACGCCGCCCGAGGGCTTGCGGCCGATCCCGAGCGCCTCGAGCGGGCCCTGCACGAGCTTCTCGGCGAACGTTTCCTTCTCGGGCTGGAAGCGGCGCGTCACCTGGGTGAGCGAGAGCTGGCCCTCGGCGATGCGCGCGTACAGCGCGTCGAGATCGGCGCAGTCCAGCTCGGCGGCGATCTCCTCGAGCGGCACCTCGTCCGGCTTCTTGCGCAGCCGCTTCAGCTCGCGCTCGAGCATCTCGCGCCCGAGCGCCACGCTGTCCTCGTACCGGCGCTGCCGCAGCCAGTGGCGGATCTTGCCCCGCGCCTGCGCGGTGCGCGCGATCTGCAGCCAGTCCTCGTGCGGCTTGGCCTGCGGCGAGGTGATGATCTCGACCGTGTCGCCGTTGCGCAGCTCGTAGCGCAGCGGCACGAGCTCGCCGTTCACGCGCGCCCCGACCGTGTGCTGGCCGACCTCGGTGTGGATCAGGAACGCGAAGTCGAGGGGCGTCGCGCCCTTGGCGAGCCGCTTGAGCTCGCGCCGGGGCGTGTAGACGAAGACCTCCTCCTGGTGCAGCGAGGTGCGGAGGAAGTCCATGTAGTCGTCGTCCTCGGTCTCGCGCTGCCAGCCGGCCAGCTGGGTCACGAAGCCGCCGAGGCGCGCGTCGATCTCCTCGTCCACGCGGCCGCCCTGCTTGTAGACGTAGTGCGCCGCGACGCCGGTCTCGGCGATGCGGTGCATCTCCCAGGTGCGGATCTGGACCTCGACCATCTCGCCCTGCTCGGTGAGCACGGTCGTGTGCAGCGACTGGTACAGGTTGCTCTTCGGCGTCGCGATGTAGTCCTTGAAGCGCTCCGCGACGGGGCTGAAGAGGTCGTGCACGACGCCGAGCGCGCGGTAGCAGTCGTTGCGCGTGTGCGTGATGATGCGGATCCCGAACAGGTCGTAGATCTCCTCGAGCGATCGGCCGGCCCGCATCTTCGTGTAGATCGAGAAGAAGTGCTTCGGGCGGCCGCTGACCTCGGCCTTGAGGCCCGACGCGCGGAGCGCCTCGCGAAGGCTCGCCATCACGCGCTCGAGGAACTCCTCGCGCTCCTGGCGGCGCGCCTGGATGCGCGTGGCCAGTTCCCGGTAGATGTCCGGGTCGAGCACCTTCAGGCTCAGGTCCTCGAGCTCGCGCTTGATGCCGGCCATGCCCAGCCGGTGCGCGAGCGGCGCGTAGATGTCGCGCGTCTCCTCGGCGATCCGCTGCACCTTGTCGGGGCGCAACGCCTCGATCGTGCGCATGTTGTGCAGACGGTCGGCGAGCTTGATGAAGATGACGCGCAGGTCCTTCGACATGGACAGCAGCATCTTGCGGAAGTTCTCCGCCTGCACGGCCTCGCGCCGGTCGAAGTGCATCGCCGACAGCTTCGTCACGCCCTCGACCAGCGCCGCCACCTCGCGGCCCCAGTGCTTCTCGACGTCCCCGGTCGTGATCGCGGTGTCCTCGACCACGTCGTGCAGCAGCGCCGAGCAGGCCAGCGTCGTCTCCATCCGCGTCTCGAGCAGGTCGAGCAGGATCCGGCAGACCTCCACGAGATGCGAGACGTAGGGCTCGCCGGAGGCGCGCGCCTGCTCGCCGTGCGCGGCGGCGGCGAAGTCGAACGCCGCGCCGACCCGGTCGCGGTCCACGCGCGGCGCGCGCTCGGCCAGCGCGGCCATCAGCGCCGCCCGCAGCTCCGGATGGGGGTGTCCGCCGGTCATCGCCGCACGCCCGTCAGGGGAGCCGCACGCCCTTCAGCTTGAGCTGGATGCGCGTGTCGCCGTTCCATTCGTTCAGGGTGGGCACGAACGCGAGGTCCGCGCGCCCGGCCGCCCGCAGCCCGGGCGCGAGGTCGCCGAAGCCGAAACCGATCGCGTCCACCTCGCCGAGGTCGTCGGCGACCCGCAGGCGCGCGTGCTTACCCCCGCCCACCACGCTCACCTCGCGCACGCGGGCGTCCAGCATGCGGAAGACCGGCTCGGGGTTGTCGAGGCCGTGCGGCGCCATGCGCTCGAGGAAGCGCACGAGTTCGGCGTCGCACTCCGAGACGCGCACGTCGCTGTCCACCTCGAGACGCTGGCCCGCGGCCTCCGCGGGCCGCGCCTCGCGCACGAGCGCCTCGAAGCGCTCGCGCAGCTCCGGAAGCCGCTCGCGCCGCACCGTGAAGCCCGCCGCGAAGGCGTGCCCGCCGTGGGCGTCGAGCAGGTCGGTGCAGCCGTCCAGCAGCCGCGTCAGGTCGAGCCCCGACACGCTGCGGCCGGAGCCGCGCCCGCGCCCGCCGTCGAGCGCGACGAGCAGCGCGGGGCGCCCGTAGCGTTCGACCAGCCGCGAGGCGACGATGCCGATGACGCCCGGGTGCCAGGAGTCCGACCACAGCAGGATCGAGCGGCAGTCCGGGGGCAGTTCCGCCTGCACGCGGCGCTCGGCCTCGGCCAGCGCCGCGCCGTCCTTCGCGCGGCGCAGGTCGTTGTCGTCCTCGAGCGCCTGCGCGCAGTCGGCCGCCTCCTGCTCCTCGCGCGCGAGCAGCAGGCGCAGCCCCAGTTCGGCGTTGCCCATGCGCCCGGCCGCGTTGATGCGCGGCGCGAGCACGAACGCCACCTGTCCGCTCGTGATGCGCTTGCCGCCGAGGCCCGCCTTCTCGACCAGCGCGCGCAGCCCGAGGCGGCGGTGCTGGTTCAGGCGGTCGAGCCCGGCGTGCGCGAGCACGCGGTTCTCGCCGACCAGCGGCACGACGTCGGCGATCGTGCCGAGCGCCACGACGTCCAGGAAGTCGCGCGCCCGGTCGAGCCCGCCGCGGCCCTGCAGCAGCCGTTCGACCAGCTTGAACGTCACGCCGACGCCGGCGAGCGCCTTGAACGGGTAGGGACACCCGGGCCGCAGCGGGTTCACGATCGCGAACGCCGCGGGCAGGCCCGCGGCCGGCTCGTGGTGGTCGGTGACGACGCAGTCGATGCCGTGGGAGCGCGCGTAGTCCACCGGGCCGGTCGCGGTGATCCCGCAGTCCACCGTCACGACGAGCGTGCACCCGCTCGCGCGCGCCTGGTCGACGGCCTCGTTCGTGAGCCCGTAGCCGTCTCGCACGCGGTCGGGGATGCGGCACGCGGACTTCGCCCCCAGTTCGGCCAGCGCGCTGTGGAGCAGGAACGTCGAGGTGATGCCGTCCACGTCGTAGTCGCCCTGGATCAGGATCCGCTCGCCCCGCTGGATCGCCGCGAGGATGCGCTCCGCGGCCCGGTCGAGGTCCAGCATGTCGAGCGGGTCGTGCAGGTTTTCCAGCGCCGGCTCGAGGTAGCGGCGCGCCCTTTCGGCGCTGTCGAGCCCGCGGTTCACCAGCACGTGCGCCGCCGGCAGCGGGGCGGGCAGGGCGCGGGCCAGCGCCGCCGCGGCCTCGTCCGAACGGCGCGGGTGGAGCACCCACTGGGGTGGTGACGCGGCGGCAGGCGGCATCGGCGGGTCCGAGGGGGAGGTGGACGGGAGGCAGTTCGCCGCACTCTAGTCGCAGCGCTCTCGGGGGGGCAAGGACCGCAAGATGCGGGACGCGAAAGCGCGCCCGCGGCGCGGCGGTTCGTCACCGCCGTCCACGGGCGCGCCGTTCAAGGCCGAGCCTCCCGTAAGCCGAATTCTGTCGGATTGCTCCGTGGCGATCATTTGACTGGGGTGGCCGTTGCCGGACCACCTCGATGCGACCGACCCCGGGGTGATGGCGGAGCGGGACACACTCCTCCCCCTCTATGCGGTCTTGCTCCGGACGGGGTTTGCCGAGCCGGCGGCGTCGCCGCCGCCGCTGGTGAGCTCTTACCTCACCGTTTCACCCTTGCCCGCAGCGGCGGCGCCTCGCGGCGCGCCGCCCGTTGGCGGTCTGCTCTCTGTTGCACTTTCCGTGGGCTCGCGCCCCCTGGGGGTTACCCAGCGTCCTGCCCTGTGGAGTTCGGACTTTCCTCACCGCACGACCTCGGCGACCGCCGAAGCGGCCGCGTCGGTGCGCGCGGCGCGATCACCTGGGAGACTCGGACCTATCCCTCCCTCGCCGCGTCGAGCGCCTCGTTGACGAGGCCGTCGGCGCGGCCGTTGTCCTCGCGCGCGACCGAGGACCAGTTCACCTTCGCCAGCTTCGCCGCCGCCTGCTTCGCGCGCAGGTGGAGCGGCTTGAGTCCCTCGTTCTTGACCCGGTACTGCCCCGTCATCTGGCGGATGACGAGCTCGGAGTCCATCACCACCGCGAGCGGCGAGGCGCCGTGCGCGAGCGCGGCCTCGAGCCCGGCGATGAGCGCGCGGTACTCGGCCACGTTGTTGGTCGCCGTGCCGATGTACTCGCCGCGGGCCTCGACCTCGGCCCCGGACGGGTCGCAGAGCACGAAGCCGTACGCCGCCGGCCCGGGATTGCCCCGCGAGCCGCCGTCGCACCGCAGCGTCCAGCCGGTTCGCGGGGATGCGTTCACGCGCCGCACCCTAGCCGCGCGCCCGGCCGCCCGCAACCGTTCAGGGGCCCGCTCGCTCCACCCAGCCCGCCTGCTCGAGCGCGCGCCACGTGTCCTGCTCGCCGAGGTCCGCCAGCTGCACGGCCTGCGCGGGATCGAAGCCGAGCACCGTGCCCGGCAGCGGGCGCAGCGGTTCGATCACCACGAGCCGCGCCGGGTCGGCCGCCTGCGTCCACTCGGCCGGCAGCTCGCGCAGTTCGGCCTGCATGTCGCGCCAGTTCGCGAGCTCGAGCAGACGGCCGGCGAGCCCGAACAGGTCCGCCGGCGGCGGCGCCGGCGAGGGCGAATGGCTCGGCGTCATGAGCACGACGATCACCGCGTCGGCCTGGTTCGCGAGCGCGACGTGCAGCGGCTGGTTCGAGAAGCCGCCCGCGTCCACGAAGTCGCGGCCGTCGATGCGCTCGGGTTCGAAAACGCCCGGGATCGCCGAGGACGCGACCGCGGCGCGCACGACCTCGTCTGGGGTGCGCAGCGGCAGGATCTCGCCGAGGTCGTTCTCGACGCCGCGCACGAACGCGGTCGAGGGGTTCGGCCAGTTGATGAAGTGGGTGACCCGCCCGCTGTCCACCGCGAGCGCGCCGATCGTGAGCTGCGTGGGGCCGTCCACGAGCCGCCGCGGGTCGCCTTCACCCACGATGCGCTCGAGCACGCGCCGGCGCGCGACGCCGCTCCACAGCCCCCGCCCGCCGGTCTCGGGCATGAGCCCGAAGGCCATGCGGCGCGTCCAGCGGCCCGAGCGCCCGGCGCCTCCGGCCAGCCACACGAACGAGAGCACCACGAGCACGCTGGCGCTGAAGCGGTGAGGCCACGGCCAGCCCATGAGCCAGACCAGGGCGTGCACGGCCAGCAGGCCGAGCGCCGCGCGCCCGAGCACGAGCCGCTGCCGCGCCGGGTCGCCGGTCGCGGCCGCGCGCGCCATCCATGCCTCGATGCGCCGCGCGAAAACCAGCACGAGCAGGCACGCCACCGCCGCCACGATCCAGCCGGCGAGGTCCAGCTTCGTGGACCACAGGTCCACGCGCGCGCTGGCCTTCTTCCAGATCCAGTAGGAGCCCGACAGCTCGCGCGAGCCGGCCAGCGTGAGCACGATCTCGAGCAGCGCGAGCACCATGCCGAACGCGCCGGCCGCGCGCAGCGCCAGCGTCAGCCAGTGGAGCCCGATGTTCGCGCCCCGCAACCGCGCCCACAGCTGCTCGAGCGGCCCGGTGCGCATGCCGTGCGCGAGCCACACGACGGCGTTGAGCGCGCCGACCGAGACGCCGGAGACCATGGCGGGCTCGAGGCGCAGCGCCTCGAGCACGCGCAGCACGCCCACCTCGTAGGCCCCGAGCGCGCCGCCGCCCGAGAGCACCAGCGCCACGCGGCGGAACGGCAGTCCGGTGCGCAGGCGCCGCTCGTCCATCGCCCTCACGCTCCCGGCGCGTCTTCCGGCGGCAGCATCAGCAT
This sequence comes from uncultured bacterium, assembly GCA_964619155.1. Lineage (GTDB taxonomy): Bacteria > Eisenbacteria > RBG-16-71-46 > RBG-16-71-46 > RBG-16-71-46 > CAIXRL01. The sequence continues at coordinate 22,697 of CAZUEM010000005.1, read as the reverse complement.
GCGGCCGCAGCCGTCGCAGGCGAGCAGCCGCTCGCGCCGGCGCGCGTCCTGCTGCGCGTGCGGCGTCAGGTTGCGGCCGCAGCCCCCGCAGGCGCCGTCCACGATCGCGGCGACCGCGCGGCCGCCCTTCGAGGCGCGCACCTTCTCGTAGCGCGTGCGCGCCGCGGGCTCGAGCGGGGCCGCGGCCTCGGCGCGGCGGGCGTCGAGCGCCGCCAGCAGCGCCGCGAGGCGCGCCTCCTCGGCGTCGAGGCGCGCGAGCTGCTCGCCGCTCTCGCGCGCGGCCTTCTCGCGCGCCGCTTCGAGGGCCGGCCGCTCGGCGGCGAGGGACTCCTCGGCCTCGAGGATCTCGAGCACCTCGGTCTCGAGGTCGCCGCGCCGGCCCGCCACCGTCCCGATCTGGTGCCGGACCGCCTCGTACTGCTTCTGGTCGGTGACCGCGTCGAGCTGGGCGCGGTACTTCTTCTCCTGCGCCTCGAGCGCGGCGACGTCGACCTCGAGCGCGCGGCGGCGGGCCTGCAGGTCGGCGGCGCGTTTCGCGGCCGCCTCGCACTTGCGGTTCTCGGCGGCGAGCCGGGCCTCCTGCGCGCGCCGCAGTTCGGGCAGCTTCGCGCGCTCCGCCGCGTGGCGCACGGACTCCTCGTCGAGCAGGTGCAGCGCCCAGTGGTGGAGGAGTTCGTCGGTCACGGCGCGGTCCCGGGGCGGAATCGATGGTGGGCGAAGAGGGACTTGAACCCCCGACCCCCTGGTTGTGATCCAGGTGCTCTGCCAGCTGAGCTATTCGCCCATCGATTGTCACCGGCGCGGTGTGGGCCCACCTGGATTCGAACCAGGGTCTTACCGGTTATGAGCCGGCGGCTCTGGACCGCTGAGCTATGGGCCCAGCGCGCTTGCCCAGCACCTGCGACGAAAGCCGTGGGTTTGTACACCGGCCCCGAGGGGACGGTCAAGCGGGGCGCGCCCGGGCCTTGTGCGCGCCGCGCCGCGGCGACATGCTGCCGGGGCACGCCCACCGCCGGAGGCCACGCGTGACGTCCGCCCGGATCCCGAACAGCACCCGGCTCGCCGCGGCGTTCGCCGCGGCGCTGGCGCTCGCCGCGTGCGAGCCGGCGCCGAACGCGCCGGCGCCGCGCGCGACGGTGCACCGCACGGTCACCGCGGTGGTGCGAACCGAGGCCGCGGCCCCGGCGCCGGGGGCCGACGTCACGTGGACCGCGCAGTTCGACTCCGCGGGGATCGCCGACGTGCGCCGCGCCTCGACCGACGAGGACGGCGAATCGCGCGAGGTCCTCGCCGAGGGCGGCTGGCGGGTCGTCGCGGCGCTCGGCCCGCTCGCGGCGGGCGCGAGCCTCGTCGTGTCGGGGCCGCAGCGCGACGCGGCGGACACGCAGCTCGTGCGGCTCACGCTGCGCGAGGCCTCCCGGCTCGTGGGGACGGTGACGCTCGCCGGGCGGCTCGATCACTCCGGCACCGTCGTGTCCGCGCAGACGGGCGACACCGCGCGGACCAACGCCGCCGGCGAGTGGGCGCTCGACGGCGTCCCGCTCGGGCGCTGGACCGTGACGGCCCACCACCCCGCGTTCCGGACGGGCGTGGCCCTCGTCCAGGTGACGGCGCCGGGCGCGCTCGTGAACGTTCCGCCGATGCAGCTCCTCTCGGAGCCCTAGCCGCCGGGCGCCGGAACGCGAACGCGGCGCGGGGACCGCTCCCCGCGCCGCGCCGTTCCGTCCGCGTCCGGCCGCTACAGCAGCTCGGTGTACGCCTTGAGCCGCCGCGAGCGGGTGGGGTGCCGCAGCTTGCGCAGCGCCTTCGCCTCGATCTGGCGGATGCGCTCGCGCGTCACGTTGAAGAACGCGCCGACCTCCTCGAGCGTGCGCTGCGCCCCGTCGTCGGTGAGGCCGAAGCGCAGCCGGATGACCTTGGCCTCGCGCGGCGTGAGGGTCTTGAGCACCTCGCTCACCTCGTCGCGCAGCATGGCGCTCGCGGCCGAGTGCGCCGGGCTCACCACGCTCGTGTCCTCGATGAAGTCGCCGAGGTTGCTGTCGTCGTCCTCGCCGATCGGGCGGTCGAGCGAGATCGGCTCCTGCGCCGCCTTGATGATGGCCTTGACCTTGTCCACCGGCAGCTCGAGCCGTTCCGCGATCTCCTCCGGCGTGGGCTCGCGGCCCAGCTCCTGGACGAGCCGTCGCGAGACGCGCACGACGCGGTTGATGTGCTCGATCATGTGGACGGGCACGCGGATCGTCCGGGCCTGGTCGGCGATCGCGCGCGTGATGGCCTGGCGGATCCACCACGTCGCGTACGTCGAGAACTTGTAGCCCTTCGTGTAGTCGAACTTGTCCACCGCGCGCATGAGGCCCGAGTTGCCCTCCTGGATCAGGTCCAGGAACTCGAGGCCGCGGTTCGTGTAGCGCTTGGCGATCGAGATCACGAGCCGGACGTTGGCCTCGATCATCTCCTTCTTCGCCTGCGCCGTGGCGCGCTCGCCGTCGCGGATCTGGCGGGCGATGTCGAGCAGGTGCTCGCGCGACATCACGGCCTCGTCCTCGAGCGCCTTGATGTTCTTGCGCACCAGCTTGAGCTCGTTCTGGAACTCGGCGATCTGCGCCGGCTGCAGGTTCGAGTCGCGCTTCACCGCGCGCAGTTCCTTCGGGCCCTTCTTGAGCCGGCGCGCGTAGCTGTTCATGTCCTCGAGCCCGTGCCCGAAGCGCTTCTCCATCTCCTCGATGCGCTCGTCGAACTGCAGGGCCCGCTCGGTCAGCGCCTTCACCGGCGCGGCGAGGCCCTCGACCATGCGCGAGTTCATGGACAGCTTGTGGATCTCCTGCTGCAGCTCGGCTTCGACCTTGGCGAACGTCGCGCGGTAGTTCGCGCGCTGACGGTCGGCCATGCGCTCGTCCTGGCGGGCGAGGTTGTCGTTGTAGCGCTTCTGCAGGACGAAGATGCGCTCGAGGATCCGCACGGCGCGCGCGCGCTCCTTGTTGAGCGCCTGCTCGGTCGCCGCGGCCTCGTCCACCTTGATGAAGTCCTCGATCTTGAGCTGGCCTTCCTTGAGCTTCTTCGCCAGCTTGCGGATCTCGGCCAGGCTCGGCTCGGCGCGGAACAGCGCCGACACGACCTGGCGCTCGCCCGCCTCGATGCGCCGGGCGATCTCGACCTCGCCCTCGCGCGTCAGCAGCGGCACGCGGCCCATCTCGCGCAGGTACATGCGCACCGGGTCGTCGTAGCGCACGGGCTGCGGGGGCACCGCCTTGGCCGCCGGGGAGGGCTTCTTGTCCTCGAGCTTGCGGAGCTTCTTCGCGCGCTCGTGGGCCTCCTCCTCGCTCGCGAAGACCTCGATGTGCATCTGGTTGAGCATGGAGTGGATCTCCTCCATCTGCTCCACCTGCTTCTCGGGGTCGAGGTCGTCGTCGAGGAGCCACACGATCTGATCCTCGGTGACGTAGCCCTGGCGCAGCGCGAGCGACTTGATCTCGTCGAGGCGCTTGCGCTGGATGGCCTTTTCCTTCTCCTTGATCAGCTTCCTGTTCACCGTCGCTGCCGGCATGGACGCCACGCTCCTATTGCTTGAACTCGCGAATCTGCTGGGCAATCCGGTTCACGTCCTCGAGCAGCCGCAGCTGCTCCTCGCCGCGCGCGCCGGCCAGGGCGGCCTGCTTCTCGCGGCGTTCGCGCTCGAGCGAGCGCACCTTCACGGCGCGGACGGCCCCCTCGGCCTCCGCGCCCCAGTCGAAACCCTCCGGCGCCGCCGCGAGCAGCTCGCGGGCGAGGTCGCCCGCGGGCCCGTCGAGCGCCGCCGCGTCCTCGCCGCGCCACAGCGCGGCCGCGAGCTCGCGCGTCGCCGGGCCGGAGAACTCCTCCGGCGCGAGGACGCCGCGCGCCCAGTCGCGGTGTGACTCGGCGAGCAGAAGGGCCTGCAACGCCTTCCTTTCGAGATCGTGTTCGGTCCTGTTCTGCGCGCGGACGGCCGCGGCGATCGGGGCGTCGCCCGGGCTTCCCCCGCGGGCCAGCTGCGCCGCGCGCGCGAGCACGCCCTCGGAGAGCCCGAAGACCTGGCTCGCCCGCTCGACCAGCAGCCGGAATCGAATGGTGTCCTGTACGCCCACGAGCAGGCGCACGACGACCTGCAGCGCGCGTTCGCGGGGATCGCCCCCGCCGCCGCGCCGCAGGACGTGCCGTTGCACGAACTCGACTGCATCGTAGGCGGAATCGCGCACTCTACACCAACCCGCCTCTCCTTCTCTACGCGCCAGGGTGTCCGGGTCGTCCCCGGCCGGAAGGTCCACCACCGCGACGTCGAGGCCCTCGGCCAGCAGCACCCCGAGCGAGCGGAGCATCGCATCCTGGCCGGCGGCGTCCCCGTCGTAGGTCAGCGCGACCCCCCGGGCCAGGCGGCGGAGCTGCCGGGCGTGGTCCGCGGTGAGCGCCGTCCCCGAGGTCGCGACGGTGTTTCGGATGCCGGTCTGGTGCAGGGCGATGGCATCGAAATACCCCTCGACCACCACGATTTCCCCCTCGGGCTTCACGTGCTTTCGGGCCTGGTCAAGCCCGAACAGGAACTGGCTCTTGTGGTACACGCCCGACTCGGGCGAGTTGAGGTACTTGGGCTGCTCGTCGCCCATGGTGCGCGCGCCGAAGCCCAGCACCGCGCCCCCGGGCGCCACGAGGGGCACCATCAGGCGATTGCGGAACCAGTCGTAGAGCGTGCGCGCCCCCTCGCGGCGACCGGCGAGCCGGGCCTCGAGCAGCACCTCGTCGGGAAAGCGCCCGCGCAGCCGCGGCACGAGGTTCTCCCAGCCCGGCGGGGCGTAACCGATCCGGAACTCGCGTTGCGTTTCGCGCGCGATGCCCCGGCGCTCGAGGTAGGCCCGCGCGGCCGCGCCCGCGCCCGGGTCGCCCAGCCACGCCTCGTAGGCCGAGGCGGCCGCCTCGAGCGCCTCGAGCAGCGGGGCCCGCTTGCCGCGCTCGCCCGCGCGGCGCTCCGGAACCGGGATGCCCGCGCGCCGGCTCAGCAGCTCGACGGCCTCGAGGAACCCGACCTTCTCGGTCTCCTGCACGAACTTGAAGACGTCGCCGCCGGCCTTGCAGCTGAAGCAGTGGTAGAACTGCCGCTCGGCGCTGACCGAGAACGACGGGGTCTTCTCCTGGTGGAACGGGCAGACTCCCATCCAGTTCCGACCCACGCGCCGGAGCGGCACCGTCTGGCCGACGATCTCGACGATGTCGCTGGCCGCGCGGACTCGTTCGACCCAGTCGTCGCCCATGCGCGCCCCGCCGCTCACCGCAGCCTCGCCACGGTCACGCCGCGGCCGCCCTCGCGGCCCTCGCCCATGCGCCGGGACTCGACCTGCGGGTGCGAGCGCAGGTGGCGCTCGACCGCCGCCTTGAGCACGCCGCGGCCGATGCCGTGGATGATGCGGACCTCGGAGAAGCCGGCGAGCATCGCCCGGTCGAGCGCGAGGTCCACCTCGCGCAGGGCCTCCTCCGGCTCCATGCCGCGCAGGTCCACCTCGAGCTTCGGAGCCTCGGGCGCGGGCTCGTACGCCGCCGCCACCGGGCGGGCCGGCGCGGCCCTGCCTTCGCCCGGCTCGAGCAACTTCGAGACGTGCGACTGGATGTTCCAGCTGCCCCGCCGCAGCGTCAGCCTGCCCTCGGCGTCGGGCAGGCTCGCGATCTCCGCCTCGATCCCGAGGTCGGCGACGCGGACGCGCCGCCCGACGGCGATCTCGGCCGCGGGCGCCCCGGGAGCCGGCGCCTCCGCGGGCGCGACGCGGTTCGCGAGCGCGGCGGTCTCGCGCTCGAGCGCCGCGGCCTGGTCGCCCAGCGCCTTCGCGGACGCGCGCGACTTCTCCGCGCGCTTCGCCTCGCGCTGCATCTCCTGCCACAGCTCGCGCACGCGCGCGAGCAGCGCCTCGCTCTCGCCGGTCAGCCGCCGGCGCATGCCGGCCAGCTCGCGCTTCGCGTCCTCGGCCGCGCGCCGGTGGCCCTCCGCCGCCTCGTCGGCCTCGCGGCGCGCGAGCGCGAGCGCCGCGCGCTCCTCGCCCGCCGCCGCGAGCGCGTCGCCGAGCTCGGCGAGCAGCCGCTCGAGCGCGCGCGACTCGTCGGACGTGAGCGCGGCGGCGCGCTCGAGCAGCGCGGGCGGGAACCCGAGACGCGAGGCGACCGCGAGCGCGTGGCTCGCCCCGGGAACGCCCGCGCGGAAGCGGTAGCGCGGCGTCAGCGTCGCGAGGTCGAACTCGAGCGAGCCGTTGACGACCCCCGCGACCTCGCCCGCCACGCGCTTGAGGCTGCCGAGGTGCGTCGTGAGCACACCCCAGGCGCCGCGCGCGGCGAAGTGCTCGACCAGCGCGCGCCCGAGCGCCGCGCCCTCCTCGGGGTCGGTGCCGGCGCCCAGCTCGTCGGCCAGCAGCAGGCTGCGCGGCCCGGCGACCTCGGCCATGCGCCGCAGCCGCCGCAGGTGCGCGGCGAAGGTCGAGAGCCCCTGGTCCACCGACTGCTCGTCGCCCAGGTCCACGACGACGTGCTCGATCGGCGGCACCCGGCTGCCCTCGGCGGCGAGCACGGGCAGCGCCGCGTGCGCCATCGCCACCGCCAGCCCGACGGTCTTGAGCAGCACCGTCTTGCCGCCCATGTTCGGGCCGCTCACGAGCAGCAGCCGTCCGGGCGGCTCGAGCGCGAGGTCGAGCGGCACGACCGAGTCCCGGCGCTCGCCCATCGCCAGCAGCGGGTGCCGCGCCCGCGAAAGGCGCAGCGCGCCCTCGCCGACCGGCACGACCGTGCCGCCGAACTCCGAGGCCCAGCGCGCGCGCGCGCGCAGCGCGTCGAGCCCCGCGAGCACGTCCTCGGTGGCGAGCAGCGCGTCCGAGGCGCCGCCGATCGCGTCGGCCAGCTCGCGCAGGATGCGCCGCTCCTCCTCGGCCGCCACGCCGCGCATCTCGAGCAGGTGGTTGTTGCCCTCGCAGGCCTCGAGCGGCTCCACGAACAGCGACTGCCCGCTGTTCGAGGTGTCGTGCACGATGCCCCGCTTGCGCGCGAACCCCGCCGCCGGGACGCAGGCGACGAAGCGGTCGCCGAAGCGCGTGACGTAGCTGCCCTCGCCGAAGCCGGCCGACCAGCGCTCCAGCTGCGCGTGCAGCCGGCGCTCGCCGTCGAGCACGCCGGCGCGCGCGCGCTTGAGCGCGGGCGAGGCGTCGTCGCGCACCGCACCGTCCGGGCCGAGCGCGCCCGCGAGCCGCGCGCGCAGGGGCTCGAGGTCCGGGAGCGTGTCGGCGAGCGCGGCGAGCCCCGGAAAGCGCGCGCGCGGCTCCTCGTCGCGCCACGCCTCGCGCGTCTCGTGCGCGGCCGCGAGCCAGCCGCCGACCTGCACCATCGCCGGGCCGTCGAGGTCCTCGCCCGCCTCCTCGCCGAGCCACGCGCGCAGCGTGCCGCGGGCGACCGCGCACCACGCCCCGGGCTCGCCCTGGCGCCGCAACGCCTCGGCGAGGCGCGCCGATTCGCCCGCGAGCTCGCCGCCGCCCGCGAGCGGCGACCAGGCGGCCAGCGCGGCGCGCGCGCGGTCGCACTCGGCGCGCTCCGCGATCGCGGCGCACACGCGGTCGAACTCGAGTCTCTGGAGTGAATGCCGGTCCACGTCGTCCTGCCGATGCGCCGCGCCGGTCTCGAGGGGCGCGGCCGCTGCTGTCGCGCGGGGGGCCCCGCGCGCGATCACCGTCCGGTCGCGGCCCGGGCCGGCGCGGGCCCGCCGTCGAGGCGGCGGGCGGCCGAAACGAACCTGCCGTGCAACCACGCGGCGCCCGGCACCCACGGCCCGCCGGACTTCGACACCACGACGCCGCCCCGCACGAGCGGCCGCGTCGCCAGCCCGTGCGCCGCGACGCGCCCGGTCGCGGCGAGCACCGGGCCCTGCAGCATGGCGAGCGTCACGAGCGCCGCGAGCACGAGGCCAGTGGCCGCGCCGATCGCGCCGCCCACGACCCGGTCCACCCAGCCGAACGGGCCGTCGTGCGCCGCCTTGGCGGCGAGCTCGCCCCACCACTGGAAGACCGCGGCGACCGCGAGGCCCGCCAGCACGGCGACGAGCCAGCGCAGCGTGAAGAAGACCGCGACGGGACGGGCGCCCTGCCAGTGCTGGCCGATCCAGCCGCCCGCCGCGACCATCACCCACGCGCCGGCGCACAATCCCAAGAAAGCGAAAACCTGCGCGATGGTGCCGCGCAGGAGTCCGCGAACCGTCAGGACCGCCAGCTGGACGAGGAGCACCCAGTCCAGCCACGTGATTCCGTTCAGGTCGTTCAGTGCGCCTAGTTCTCCTGAGCCCTGCGAGCCATGTTCTTCCGCTTCGCGGCGTTCATCTTCCGCTTGCGGCGCTCGCTGGGCTTCTCGAAGTGCTGGTGGCGACGAAGGTCGGCCATGATGCCGGCCTTCTCACACTTCTTCTTGAACCGACGCAGGGCGCTCTCGAAGGACTCGCCTTCTTTGACCCTGATTCCAGGCAATAACTTCCCCCCTCTCGCGACTGCCGATCTTCCCTGGCGGAGAGAAAGAGAGATGTGGGTGGGCCGGGGGGCCCGCAGCGGATCTGGCACGAAACGCGGGGCGCAGTCTATGGCCGCATTCCCATGCGAGTCAAGGGCCTGCGGCCCGGGCCCCGGAGCGCGAGGCCGCTCAGCGGGCGGCCGGGCTCGCCAGCAGCAGGGCGGCGAGCGCCAGGGCCGCCGTCTCCGTGCGGAGCCGGGAGGTGGTCAGCCGGGTCGGCATGAACCCGTTGGCCTCGAGCAGCTTGCGCTCGGCCTCGGAGAACCCGCCCGAAGGGCCGACGGCCGCCCGCGCGGCGCCCTCCCGGCCGGCCAGCCCCTCGGCCAGCGGGGCGCCGGCCGGGTCGGCCAGCCACGCCGGACCGCCCGCGGACGGAGCGGCGAGCGCCGCGCCGAGCGGCGCCGGCGGGACGATCGCCATCCGGTGGGCCGACCGCGACTGCCGGAGCGCGGCGAGCACCAGGCGTTCCCAGCGCTCCGCGCGGCGGGCCGCCCGCTCCCACGCCCCGCGCTCGGCGTCCACGAGCCGCAGCGTCGCGACCCCCAGCTCGGCGAGCTTCTCCACGAGCCAGTCCGCGCGGTCGCCCTCGGGCGCCCCGCACCAGACCTCGAGCGCCGCGCCGCGCGGCACGGCGCGGCGCGCGCGCACCGCCGCGCGGCAGGCGTCCCCCGCATCGAGCACCTCGAGATCGGCCACCGTCCCGGCCCCGTCCGTCGCGGTGACGCGCTCACCGGCGCGCACGCGCACGACGCGGCGCAGGTAGTGCGCCTCCTCGCCGCCGATGGCGATCTCGTCCCCGGCGCCGGCGAGCTCCGGCACGTACACGAACGACGGCGCGCCCTCAGCCGCCGAACGCATCCCGCACCCGCTCGAACAGCGAGCGCGCGGCGCGCGGGGGCTTGAGGCCCTCGCCGCGGCGCAGTTCCTCGAGGAGCTTCTTCTCGGGGCCCGACAGCTTCGCGGGCACCCACACGCGGAGGCGGACGAGCAGGTCGCCGCGCCCGCCGCGCAGCCCCGGCAGCCCCTTGCCGCGCACGCGCACGACGTGGCCGCTCGCGGTCCCGGCGCCCACGTCGATCGCGTGCGCGCCGCCGCCCAGCAGCGGCGCCTCGACCTTGCCGCCGAGCGCGAGCGTCGGGAAGCCGACCGGCAGGTCGAGCAGCAGGTCGTCGTCGTGACGCTCGTAGACGTCGTGCTCCTTCTCCTCGATCAGCACGACGAGGTCGCCCGCCGGCCCGCCGCGCAGGCCCGCGTCGCCGAGGCCGCGCAGCGGGATGTAGTTGCCGTTCGCCACCCCGGGCGGCACCTTGACCGACACCGTCTCGGTCTCGCTCACCCGGCCGTCGCCGCCGCACGAGCGGCAGGTCTCGCTCACGGTGCTCCCCTCGCCGTGGCAGCGCGGACAGGCCGAGACGTTGACGAACTGCCCGAACATGGTCTGCTGCACGCGCCGCACCTGCCCGCGCCCCTGGCACTGCGTGCAGGTCTTCTCGCCCTTGCCGCCGCGCCCGTGGCACGCCTCGCACTTCTTGAGGTGCTTGACGCGGATCTTCTTCTCGACGCCCTCGGCGATCTCCTCGAGCGTGAGCGGCAGGCGCACCTGCAGGTCGTCGCCGCGCCCGGGTCCGCGCGCGCCGCGGCCGGTCCCTCCGCCGAAGAGGTCCTCGAAACCGCCCTCGCCCCCGCCGAAGTCGCGCATGAACGCGCGCAGCGCGTCGGCGAGGTCGAACCCGCTGAACTCGGCCCCCGTGCCGGGCCCGCCCGCGGGGCCGCCGCTCGCCGCGTGCCCGAACTGGTCGTAGCGGGCGCGCCTGGCCGGGTCGCGCAGCACCTCGTAGGCCTCGGTCGCCTCCTTGAACTTCGCCTCGGCGTCCTTGTCGCCCGGGTTGCGGTCGGGGTGGTGCTGCATGGCGACCTTCCGGTACGCCTTCTTGATCTCGTCCTCCGAGGCCCCGCGCGGCACCCCGAGCACCTCGTAGTAGTCGCGCTTCGCCATGGCTCAGTCCCGCGCCCGGGCCACGATCACGCGCGACGCGCGCAGTGTCCGCTCGCCCCGCCGCCAGCCGCGAAGGACTTCCTGCGCCACGTGGCCCGGCTCGACCCCGTCGGGCGCGGGGATCTCGGCGAGCGCCTCGTGCAGGTTCGGGTCGAACGGCCGCCCGGAGGTCTCGATCGGCAGCACGTTCCAGCGCGCGAGCGCGTCGCGCATGCGCTGCGCGGTGAGCGAGACGCCCTGCACCCACGCGGCCCCGCGATGCTCGGGCGCCACGGCGGCGAGCGCGCGCTCGAGGTCGTCGAGCAGCTCCACCAGGTCGAGCAGGAAGCGCGACTCGGCGGCGGCGATGGCTTCGTCGCGGTCGCGCGCGGCGCGCCGGCGGACGTTCTGGATCTCGGCCTCGGCCCGCAGCCAGCGGTCCTTGTACCCGGCCGCCTCCGCCGAGGGGGCGGCCGCTTCCGGGGCGGCCGTGCCGGCGGCCGCCGGTTCGGCCTCGCTCTCGCGGGCGGGCGGGGTCGCGTCGGCGCCCTCGCCCGCGACGGTCTCGCGGACGTCGTCGGTCATCGGCAACGGTTTCCTTTCGTCGGGTCCGGCCCTCAGGCCGAGAGAAGGTCGGCCACGCGCGTGCCCACCCGGTCCACCACGGCGAGCGAGAGCGCGTAGTCCATGCGCAGGGGCCCGAGCACGCCGACCGCGCCGGCGATCGCGCCGGGCAGCGGGAAGCTGACGAGGCTGCAGCCGGCGAGCGCGGCCGGGCCGTCGAGGCCCACGCGCACGGCCACCTGTCCCTGCGCGCCGCTCACCATGAGGCGGCCGAGCGGGTCGCCCGTCTCGACCGCGAGCAGCAGCGGCCCGAGGTCCTGGGCGTTGGCGAACTCCGGCTGGCCGGCGATGTGGCTGGCCCCGGAGGAAAGCAGGTGCGTCTCGACGGGGCGCGACCAGCTCACGGCCGCGGCGCGCGCGAGGATGCGCGCGGCGCTGTGGCGCGCCAGCTCGGGGTCGCGCGCGAGGCGCTCGCGCGCCTCGCCGAGCGTGCGGCCGAGCAGCCGCTCGCGGAGCACGCGCTCGACCTGCGCCAGCGCGCCATCGTCGAGCGGGGAGTCGAGATCGAGCACCAGCGACCGCGAGCGCCCGCCGAGGCCGAGCACGAGCAGCGCGCGCCGGTCGCCGAGCGGCTCCACGTCGATGGAGGCGACGCGCTCGCCCTCGAGCGAGAGCGCGAGCGCGAGGCCCATCTGCCGCGTGAGCGACGCGAGCACGCGCGAGGCCTCGTGCAGCATGCGCTCGACGTCGCGCGCCGAATCGTCCAGCTGGCGGTCGATCAGCGCCTCCAGCTCGGCGGGCAGCGGCGCGGGCGCGAGCAGGGCGCGCACGAAGTACTCGTAACCGCGCGCCGAGGGCACGCGGCCGGCGCCGGCACGCGCGCGCTCGACGAGCCCGAGCGCCTCGAGGTCGGCCAGCGTTCCGCGCACGGCCGCGGGCGAGATGCCGAGGCGCCCCCAGCGGGCGATCCGGTCCGAGCCGACGGGCCCGGCCGAGCGGCCGTGCAGCTCGACGAGCGCGGCGAAGACGGCGCGCTGCCGGTCGTCGAGGTCGGGGTCGCCGGGGCTCAGGTGGCCGGGGAAAGCGGTGGTGAACATGGCCGGAAATCTAGGGAGCCGCGCGAAGCAGTGTCAACCGCACGGGCGCGCGCGGCGAGCCAGGCGACGACGTCGTCGGCCACGAACCGGTGGGCCGCCGGCACGCGCCAGCCGCCCGGCGTGCGCTCGAGGCGTCCCTCCCGCTCCGCGGCCGCGAAGGCGGCGCCGAAACGGTCCTCGACGAGTTGCCATTCCCTTGACGCGTACGCCTCGCGTTCGAGCCCGCGCCCGAGCCGCAGGCCGAGCATGACGATCTCGTCGGCGACGGACTCGTCCGTGCAGCGCTCGCGGCTCTCCTCGGGCGGCTCCCCCGCCGCGGCCGCCGCGGCCCAGTCCGCGGTCGCGTGGCGGTTGCCCCAGCGCTCGCCCCGCCACAGCCCGTGAGCCGAGGGGCCGAGCGCGAGGTAGTCGCGCCGGAGCCAGTAGACGAGATTGTGCCGCGCCTCCTCGCCGGGCCGGCTGACGTTCGACGTCTCGTAGAAGCGCAGCCCCGCCGCGGCCGCGCGTTCGAGGTAGAGCGCGTGCAGGTCGGCCTGCAGGTCGTCGTCCGCGACCGCGAGCCGCCCGGCGAGCACGTCGTCGCTCATCGGGTTGCCCGCCTCGACGATGAACGCGTACGCCGACAGGTGAGCGGGCGAGAGTTCGAGCGCGCGCTCGAGCGTGCGGGCGAACGACGCGAGCGAGTGGCCGGGAAAGCCGAACATGAGGTCCAGCGACAGCCGCTCGAACCCGGCGGCGCGAGCGAGCGCCACCGCTTCGGCGGGCCGCGTGTCGTCGTGGATGCGCCCGAGCCGCGCGAGTTCGCCGCGGTCGAAGCTCTGGACGCCGAGCGAGAGGCGGTTGGCCCCGGCTTCCCGCCAGGCGTCGAGGAGCGGCGCCCTCACGCCCTCGGGGTTCGCCTCGATCGTCACCTCGGCGCCGGGCGCGAACGAGAAGCGCGCGCGCAGGATCGCGGCGAGCCGCGCGAACTGCTTCGCGGACAGCGCCGACGGCGTGCCGCCGCCGAAGAAGAGCGAGGTGAACTCGTGCCCCGCGGCGAGCGGGGCGCGGCGGTCCGCCTCGCGCTCGAGCGCCGCGAACCAGCGCTCGACCTTCGCGGCCGAGAACGACTCGGTGGAGAAGTGGCAGTAGGCGCAGCGCACGGCGCAGAACGGCACGTGCACGTAGAGCCCGGTGCGCGCTTCGTCGCGCGCCCGCGGCGCGGGCCCGTCGCCGCTCAGCGGATCGGGCGGAACATCCGGTCGAACCGGGTGTTCAGCAGGTAGTTCCACCACGAGTTCCCGCCGGTCGAGTAGTAGATGAACATCGCCCGGCCTTTGACCAGGTCCATCGCCACCGGGCCCCAGAAGCGGCTGTCGTACGAGTTGTCCCGGTTGTCGCCCATCATGAACAGGTAGCCGGGCGGCACGGTGAACGGCGGCATGTTGTCGCGCGGGTCGAGGCCCGCGGGCCGCAGGTTGCCGTCGATGTGCTGCGCGTAGGGCTCCTCGATCGGGCGGCCGTCCACGTAGACGGCCTTGTCGCGCACCTCGATCGTCTGGCCCTCGGTCGCGATGCAGCGCTTGATGTAGTCCTTCGTCGGGTCGGGCGGGTACTGGAACACGATCACGTCGCCGCGCGCGGGCTTGCGCAGCCCCGGGAGCCGCACGTGCGTGAACGGGATCTTGGGCCCGTACTCGAACTTGTTGACGAACAGGAAGTCGCCCACGAGCAGCGTCTTCACCATGGATTCCGAGGGGATGCGGAACGCCTGGATGACGAACGCGCGCAGGACGAACGTGAGCGCGACCGCCCACAGGATCGCCTCGACGTACTCCTGGAACTGCGACTTCCGCTGCTTGTCCCTGGCCATGGGTCTCCTTCCGTCCTCAGGACCGGTCCACGCGCAGCACGGCGAGGAACGCCTCCTGGGGCACCTCGACGGTGCCGATCTGCTTCATCCGGCGCTTGCCCTCCTTCTGCTTCTCGAGGAGCTTGCGCTTGCGGGAGATGTCGCCGCCGTAGCACTTGGCGATCACGTTCTTGCGCATCGCGCCCAGCGTCTCGCGCGCGATGATCTTGCCGCCGATCGCGGCCTGGATCGCCACCTGGAACATCTGCCGCGGGATCAGCTCCTTGAGCTTCTCGCACAGGGAGCTGCCGTAGGTGTAGGCCTTGTCCCGGTGCACGATCGCGGACAGCGCGTCCACGGGCTCGCCGTTGAGCAGGATGTCGAGCTTCACCACGTCGGACTCCTGGTGCCCGTCGAACTCGTAGTCGAGCGACGCGTACCCGCGCGAGACCGACTTCAGCCGGTCGTAGAAGTCGAGGACGATCTCGCCGAGCGGCAGCCGGTACGCGATACGGATCCGCTTCTCCTCGAGATGCACCATCTCGACGAACGCGCCCCGGCGCTCCTGGCACAGCTTCATGACGTTGCCGAGGTAGTCGCTCGGGGTCACCACGTGCGCCAGCACGACCGGCTCCTCGATGGACTCGATGTCCTGGGCCGGCGGCATGTTGGCGGGGTTGTCGATCTTGAGGAACGCGCCGTCCGTCAGCAGCAGGTGGTACTCCACGCTCGGCGTGGTCGCGATCAGGTCGATCTGGAACTCGCGGCGCAGCCGCTCCTGGATGATCTCGAGGTGGAGCAGCCCGAGGAACCCGACCCGGAAGCCGAAGCCGAGCGCCACCGAGGTCTCGGGCTCGTACATGAGGGAGGCGTCGTTGAGGCGCAGCTTCGCGAGCGCCTCCTTGAGCGGCTCGTACTGCTCGGCGTCGATCGGGTAGAGCCCCGAGAAGACCATGGACTTGGTCTCGCGGAAGCCCGCGAGCGGCTCGGTGTCCTCGCGCCCGGCGGGGCCGATCGTGTCGCCCACGCGCGCGTCCGCGACGGTCTTGATGCCGGCGACGATGTAGCCGACCTGCCCGGCGTGCAGTTCGCCGGCCGGGTCGAGCTTGAGCCGCAGCTTGCCGACCTCGGTGACCTCGTGCTCGATGCCGTTCGACAGGAAGCGGATGTGGTCCCCCGCCCTGACCGTGCCGTCCACGAGCCGCACCAGGCAGACCACGCCGCGGTACTGGTCGAACTTCGAGTCGAAGATCAGCGCCCGCAGCGGCGCGTCGGGGTCGCCGGCGGGCGCGGGCACGTCCTCGATGACCCGCTCGAGCAGGTCCTGCACCCCGAGCCCCGTCTTGGCGCTGATCCGGCAGACGTGCTCGGCGGGCACGCCCGCGACGTGCTCGATCTCGAGCGCGATGTCGTCGGGGCGCGCGGCGGGCAGGTCGATCTTGTTGATCGCCCCGACGATCGCCAGGCGCTGGTCGCGCGCGAGGAAGTAGTTGGAGAGCGTCTGCGCTTCGATGCCCTGGGAGGCGTCCACGACGAGAATCGCCCCCTCGCACGCGGCGAGGCTGCGCGAGACCTCGTACGTGAAGTCCACGTGCCCGGGGGTGTCGATCAGGTTGAGCTCGTAGGTCCGGCCGTCGCGCGCCACGTATTCCATCGCGATCGCGTGCGACTTGATGGTGATGCCCTTCTCGCGCTCGAGGTCCATGTCGTCCAGCACCTGCGCCTTCATCTGCTGCGGCGTCAGCGTGTGGGTGATCTCGAGCAGCCGGTCGGCCAGCGTGCTCTTGCCGTGGTCGATGTGGGCCACGATGCAGAAGTTGCGGATGTCGCGGGTGCGCGGGTCGCTCAAAAGTGCCATCTCAGGGCGAGGCTCGTGCGCGCGCCGCGGGCCGCGCCGCCCGGCAGGCGGGCGGCCGCTTCCCCCGGCGGCGTCTCGGGCAGGGCCGGGTCGTTACGGAACTCGATGTCGAAGTCGCGGAAGTGGGCGTCCACGTAGGCGTCGACGAGCGCGTACGCGAGCACGCCGCCGAGCATCCACTGGCGCCCCACGTAGGTGTCGAGCCGGGCATTGTAGCGGTTCGCGGCCTCGGCGTAACGCACTTCGTCCTGGGCGGCCTGGGCGGCGCCGACTTCGGCGAGCAGGGCGTCGAGGTCGCGCTTGTCCCGGAAGATCGCCGAAACCAGCCAGACCTCGGCGGTGGCGACGCCGGCCGCCTTGAGCCAGGCGCGGTTGTGGACCTGGCCCCATCCGGGCACGAGCAGCGAGCGCAGCATCACGACGCGGGGCTGCCCGGTCCATGGCCGCGGCCGCTGCGGCCCGCGGCGCGAGGCGGTGTCCGCCGGCGCGGCCGGACCGGCCCGTGCCACGCTGTCCGCCGGCGCGGGCTGCGCCGCCAGGGGCGGCGCGGCGGACAGCAGCGCGGCCGCGGACAGCGCCGCCACGACCAGCGCGGCGGCGAAAGCTGGCGGGAACGCGTGGGAATCGAACCCACCTCGGGTGCAGGCACCCGACCGCAGGATTTGAAGTCCTCGGGGACCACCAGATCCCATTCGTTCCCGCATCACGCCCCGGCCCGTTCGTCCCCGGCCAGGCGGACGGACGAATCCTCCCGGGCCACGACCTCGCCGGCCGGCACGTGCCAGACGCGCCGCTTGCGGAGCGCCGCCTCGAACCCGGCGGCCCGCTTGGGCGGGATCGCCACGAGCAGCCCGCCCGAGGTCTGCGGGTCGTAGAGCGCCTTGAGCAGGCCCTCCGGCGCGCCCTCCCCGGCCACCTTCCCGCGGTAGAAGTCGCGGTTGCGCGCGAGCCCGCCCGGGTGGACGTCGGCGGCGATGAAGTCGAGCACGCGCGGCAGCACCCACTCGGGCGCCGGGCGCAGCAGCAGCGTGACGCCGCTCGCGTCCGCCATCTGCGACGCGTGCCCGAGCAGGCTGAAGCCCGTCACGTCGGTCGCGGCGCGCGCCCCGAACGCCACCGCCGTCTCGGCCGCGGCCCGGTTGAGCGTCGCCATCTGCTTCGTCACGCGGCGCAGCAGCGGCGGCTCGAGCAGGCCGCGCTTGAGCGCGGTGGTCAGCACGCCCGTGCCGAGGGGCTTGGTCAGGTAGAGCCGGTCGCCGCGCCGGGCGCCGCTGTTCAGCAGCAGGTCGCGCCGCCGGGCGGCGCCCGTCACCGCGTAGCCGAACTTGAGCTCGGGGTCGCGGATGCTGTGCCCGCCGACCACGCTCGCCCCGGCCTCGTGCACCTTGTCGAGACCGCCCTGCAGGATCGCGGCGATGACCGCCGGGTCGAGGCCCTGGTCCGGGGCGCACAGCAGCGCGAGCGCGGTCAGCGGCCGCCCGCCCATCGCCCACACGTCGGAGAGCGCGTTGGCGGCCGCGATCTGACCGTAGTCGTACGGGTCGTCCACGATCGGGGTGAAGAAGTCCACCGTCTGGACGAGCACCTCGCCGCGCCCGAACGCGAAGATGCCCGCGTCGTCGAGCGTCGAGGCGTCCACCAGCACGCGCCGGTCGCGGCGGGGCTGCTTCAGGCGCGCGAGCGCGAGGCGCAGGTCGCCGGGCCCCAGCTTGGCCGCGCAGCCGGCCGCCGCCACCGTGGCGGTCAGCTTCACGTCCGGGATCCGGGGACGGGACACGTTCGCCACTCCGCCGCCGCGCGCGCTCAGACGTCGCGGCCGACGGCGACCGCGTCGATCTCGATGCGGGCGCCCCTGGGCAGGCCGGCCGCGGCGATGGTGGTGCGCGCCGGCAGCGACTCGCCGAACGCGGTCGCGTAGACCTCGTTCATCGCGGCGAAGTCCTGCATGTCGGCGAGGTAGACCGTCGTCTTGACCACGTCGGCGTACGACAGCCCGGCGCCCTCGAGCACCGCTCCGAGGTTCGCCAGCACGCGGCGCGTCTGCTCGACCATGCCGCCGGCGACGATCTCGCCGGTCGCCGGGTCGAGGCCGATCTGGCCGGACGTGAACACCATGCGATTGCCGCCGTGCAGGCGCACGACCTGCGCCTGGCTGTAGGGCCCGATGGCCTTCGGCGCGCCGGGGACGTTGAGCGGGGTCTTCACGAGGTCTCCTCGCGTCACTCGACGGTGACGCTCTTGGCCAGGTTGCGGGGCTGGTCCACGTCGCAGTCGCGAGCCACGGCGACGTGGTACGCCAGCAGCTGCAGCGGGACGACCGAGAGGATCGGCTGCAGCATCGGGATGCTGGCCGGCACGTACAGCACGTGGTCCGCGCGCGACGCCACGTCCGTGTCGCCCTCGGTGGCGATCGCGACGATGCGGCCCTTGCGCGCGCGCACCTCCATCATGTTGCTGACCACCTTCTCGTAGGCGCTGTCGCGCGTGCAGATGAACACGACGGGCATGTGCTCGTCGATGAGCGCGATCGGGCCGTGCTTCATCTCGGCCGCCGGGTAGCCCTCGGCGTGGATGTACGAGATCTCCTTGAGCTTCAGCGCCCCCTCGAGCGCGACCGGGAAGTTGAAGCCGCGGCCGAGGTAGATGAAGTTGTTGTGGGCCACGTACTGCGCCGCGATCCGGCGCACGGCCTCGTCGGTCGCCAGCACGCGCTCGATCTTCTCGGGCAGGGCCGACAGCTCGCGCGCGATCTCGACGCCGTAGTCGCGCGAGAGGCCGCGGTGCCTCCCGAGCGCGAGCGTCAGCAGCGCGAGCACCGTGACCTGGCTCGTGAACGCCTTCGTGGACGCCACGCCGATCTCGGGGCCGGCGTGGATGTACACGCCGCCGTCCGATTCGCGCGCGATGGTCGAGCCCACGACGTTGACGACGCCGAGCGCCCGCGCGCCCTTGCGGCGCGCCTCGCGCATGGCCGCCAGCGTGTCGATCGTCTCGCCCGACTGAGAGATGACGAGCACGAGCGTGCCCTCGTCCACGATCGGGTTCCGGTAGCGGAACTCCGAGGCGTACTCGACCTCGACCGGGATGCGCGCGAACTCCTCGAGCATGTACTCGCCGATGAGGCCCGCGTGCCACGACGTCCCGCAGCCGAGGATGATGATGCGCCGGATCTCGCGCAGCTGCTCCGGCGTCATGTTGAGGCCGCCGAGGCGCGCGAGGCCCTCCTCGACGTTGAGCCGCCCGCGCATCGCGTTCCGCACGGCGTCGGGCTGCTCCATGATCTCCTTCAGCATGAAGTGATCGAAGCCGCCCTTCTCGATCTGGCTGAGGTCCCAGTCGACGTCGTGGACCTCCTTCTCGACGCGCTCGTGCGCGATCGTGGCGGTGTGGAAGCCGTCCGGCGTCAGCACGGCCATCTCGCCGTCGTCGAGGTAGATGACCTGCCGCGTGTGCTCGACGATCGCGGCCACGTCGGAGGCGAGGTAGTACTCGCCGTCGGCGATCCCCAGCACCATCGGGCTGCCGTGACGCGCGCCGACCACC
Source organism: uncultured bacterium (assembly GCA_964619155.1). Lineage (GTDB taxonomy): Bacteria > Eisenbacteria > RBG-16-71-46 > RBG-16-71-46 > RBG-16-71-46 > CAIXRL01. The sequence continues at coordinate 3,297 of CAZUEM010000005.1, read as the reverse complement.
GTGCCCGGCTCGCCGGCGCACATGACCGCGATGCCGTAGGTGCCCTCGACGTCGCGCAGGGCCGCGCCCACCGCGCGCTCGAGCTTGAGCCCGCGCCGGACGTGCTTCTCGATGAGGTGCGCGAGCACCTCGGTGTCGGTCTCGGTCGTGAAGCGGTGCCCCTCGGCCTCGAGCGCGGACTTGAGCGTCGCGTAGTTCTCGATGATGCCGTTGTGCACGAGCGCGACGCTGCATCCCTCGTCGGTGTGCGGGTGCGCGTTGACGTCGTTCGGCTCGCCGTGCGTGGCCCAGCGCGTGTGCGCGATGCCGAAAGTCCCCTTCGGGGCGCCGTTCTGCAGCCGGCCCTCGAGCGCGCGGATCTTGCCCGCGGACTTCACGACCCGCAGGGCGTCCGGCGTCTGGACGGCGACGCCCGCCGAGTCGTAGCCGCGGTACTCGAGCCGCTTGATGCCCTCGATCAGGATGGGAAGACAGTCCCGGCTGCCGACGTACCCGACGATTCCGCACATCTTCCTGGTCCTCCGAGGGTCAACCCGCCAGCGCCCGCCGGGCGCGCTCGACCAGCTCGCGCGTCGCGCCCGTCTCCGGGGTCTCCGCGATCACGCGCACGACCGGCTCGGTGCCCGAAGGCCGCACGTGCACCCAGCCCTCGCCCTTCGCGAACCGCAGCCCGTCGGTCGCGTCGGCCGCGAAGTCCGCGAACGCGGCCCGCAACCGGGCGTCCGCCCGCTCCCACGGCTCCTCGGGACGGCCCAGCTTGTCCTTCACCATCACGTACTTCGGGAGCGCGTCCGCCAGCTGCCGGAGGGACGCCCCGCCGCTCATCGCCTGCGCCACGAGCGCCATGGCCACGAGGCCGTCGCGGCCGTAGTGGGCGGCCGGCAGGATCATGCCGCCGTTCCCCTCGCCGCCCGCGATCGCGCCGAGGGCGCGCATGCCGGCCACGACGTGGGCTTCGCCCACGGGGGTGCGGTGCAGCTCCACACCGGCCTCCCGACAGACGGCGTCCAGCATACGGGACGTCGAAAGGTTTGTCACAACCGGACCCTTGCGGCGCGCGAGCACGACGCGCGCGCCGAGCGCGACCGTGTACTCCTCGCCCAGCGGCACGCCGGCGGCGTCCACGAACGCGGCGCGGTCGGCGTCCGGGTCCACCGCGATGCCGAGGTCGGCGCCGCTCTCGCGCACGGCGCGCCCGAGCGCGCCCAGGTGTTCGGGCAGCGGCTCGAGCTCGCGCGTGAACGCGCCGTCCGGCTCGCAGTCGAGACGCACGACCGACGCCCCGAGCCGCTCGAGCAGAGCCGGGACGGCCACGCCGCCGACGCTGGCGCACCCGTCCACGACGACGCGCAGCGCGCGCGCGCGGATGGCGGCGAGGTCCAGGTGCTCGAGCCCCAGCACGCGCTCGAGGTGCCACGCCAGCGCGCCGGCCTCCTCGCGCACCGCGCCGAGGCGGTCCCACGCCACCCACAGGTCGCGGTCGGCCTCGTAGCGCTCGCGCACCGCGCGGCCTTCGGCGGGCCCGAGGAACTCCCCGGCCGCGGAGAGGAACTTGAGCGCGTTCCACGGCGCCGGGTTGTGGCTGGCGGTCAGGATCACGCCGCCCGCCGCGCGCAGGTGCTCGACCGCGATCTGCGTGGCGGGCGTGGTCGCGAGGCCGATGTCCACGACGTCGCGGCCCGCGGCGCACAGGCCGGCGGTGACCGCCCGCAGCACCATGGGGCCGCTCGTGCGCGCGTCGCGGCCGACGACGACGGGGCCGTCCCCGAGCGAGCGGGCGAAGGCGGCGGCGAAACGCGACAGGACCGCGGGGGTGAGCGACTCGCCGACGATGCCGCGCACTCCGGCGACGCTGATCATGAGCGAGGACGACATGCGGCCTCCCGATGCCGTGAACCGGCCGGATACGCGAACGGGCCGGGCGCCGGCGCCCCGTGGCGCCCGGCACCGGCCCGCTTCGCCCGGCGCGGCCGTGCGGCGGGCCGTGCGGGCGTGCTGCTCGTGGACGACGAAGTGGAAATGGAGCTGGTGACCGGAATCGAACCGGTGACCCCGTCATTACGAGTGACGTGCTCTACCAGCTGAGCTACACCAGCTCCGAGACTCTCCCGGCGGAACGCGCGCCCGCGGGCCCGCCGGACCATGGTGCCACCCCCCAGAATCGAACTGGGGACACCGTGATTTTCAGTCACGTGCTCTACCAACTGAGCTAGGGTGGCGAAGACCTTCCGAGACCACCGCCGTGGTTTCGGGGCGAGGATTTCTAGCACGCGCCTCGCGAGGGCGTCAAACCCCGCCCGCTCCCGGCGGCCCGTCGGAGCGCCTGCGCTCCCCGCGCGGCGAACGGCGTTCGCGGCGCCGCCGGCGGTCCTCGTTGCCCGCGACCGGCAGCGTGAACGAGAAGACGGTGTTCCACTCGCTCTCGCCGCGCACGCGCACCTCGCCGCCGTGCTCGCGGACGATCTGCTGGGCCAGGCCGAGCCCCACGGCCGCGCCGCCCGCCGCGCCGGTCGCGAACGGCACGAACAGCTGCTCCAGCAGGTCCCCCCCCTGGCGCTGCCCGTCGAAGGCGAACTCCACCAGCACGAATCCGCCCGCGCGCCGCGATTCGACCTGCAGGCGCCCGCCCACCGGCACCGTCTCCAGCGCGTAGGCCAGCACGTTCTCGACCACCCGCTGGATGCGCGCCGCGTCGAGCAGCAGCGCCGGCAGGTCGGGCGCGAGCTTCTTGACCAGCCGCACGCGGCGGCGCACCAGCGTCTCGCCGGCGCGCTGCAGCGCGCCCTGCACGACGTCGTTCAGGGCCTGCATCCGCAGGCGCGGCCGTTCGAGGCGCGCGTACTCGAGTTGCTCGGCGAGCATCGCCTCGAGCCGCTCCGTCTCGCGCACGACGATCTCGAGGTACTCGTTCTGCGGGTCGCCCTCCTCGAGCGCGCGGTGCGCCCGCCGCGCGAACGCGGCGATCGCCGCGATCGGGTTGCGGGCCTCCTCCGCGACGCGCGCGGCCAGCTCGCCGAGGCCGGCGAGCCGGTCGAGCTCGCGCAACCGCGCCGACTGGTCCTTCGCCGCCGCGTGCGCGCGGGCGAGTTCGTCCACCGCCTGCGCGTGCGCGAGGAGCAGCGCGGCCTGCGCGGCGAGGGCGGCGAGGAACTCGAGGTCGTGCGGGGCGAGCCCGTCGCGGGGCTCCTCGCCGGCGTCGTGCACCGCCACCGCGCCGAGCGCGCGCTCGTACGCGAGCAGCGGAACGACGGCCCACGACGCGGCCGGGCCGGCCGCGCCCGGCTCCGCGCCGCGCGA